>JACNIG010000031.1 GCA_014383215.1 Candidatus Desulfatibia vada
CCTTACGAGCTTTCCTACGCACTTTTGCAAAAGTACCAAATCCAACCAGAGTCACCTTGCCGTCTTTTTTCTTGAGTGCCTTTGTGACATTGGCCATGAAAGAGTCCAGTGTCGCCCCTGCTGCAGCCTTTGAAATTCCTGCATCCTTTGCCATTTGGTCAATTAATTCAGCTTTTGTCATCAGTTTCCCTCCTTTTTTAGTTTTGAATCGTATATTTTATTCATTGATGCGGCCGTTCCATTGCTCATTAATTCTATCCCTCAACTTCCCAGAACACTTAAAAGTAACAACCTTCCTGGCTTTAAGCATCATATCACTACCAGTTGCAGGATTCCTGCCTCTCCGTTCCTTCTTGTCTTTCACAGAGAATTTGCCGAATCCGCTGATCAGGATGTCTTCGCCGGATGCAAGTGTGTTGCTAATGTGGTTACTCCAATTCCCCAGTTTTTAGATCAGAAATCCATTTATGGTATCGATTGGGGGTAAGCAAATCAAAGGTGTAAAACTGTTTAGCATCTCCTCGATATTGCCTGTCAATGTCTGCTAAATTCAATGCGCTCAATTTCTTGTTTACCCGTTCAAAGTGCGCCTTTGCATAGTCTTCTTTTGCCGGAGTTGCTTCATCCTGCTCTTCATCAGATTTGATCTCCACCACCTTGATGAGGGTTTCTACTCCTTCATCCTGGAGCTTTTTTAATTCTTCAAGATGATCTTGTTTCCCTTCGCTCTCAAGCCTTGAGATGTACTCGTCAAGATCGATCTTTATGAAAAAATCGGGATTAAAACTTCGTCTGACTCTGTCTTTCCCACCTTTCCAGTATTCATAATCAATGCTGTAGAAATTTTTGTCGGGTGATTTTATCCAGGAAGCAATATAATCAGAATTGTCTATCAATTGAAAAACAAACTCTTTTTCCGGCGAATGGGATACCAGGACGATATTTTGCGGACTTTTCAGTTTTGATGTATTTACCACATAGGGTGGTCTTGTATCGCCCTTTACAAATGTGCGGATTATTTCATCTTTTCTATCCACAAAATCTTCGGGCTTAAAAAGGGAAAGTTGTTGCTTATCTTCCGGGCGTCCTCTTAATTCGTTAATGTATTCCAGTACAAATTCGTTTGCTTGTCCGACTTCGGTTTCATAATCCTCGCTTAAGAATGCGGTTCTGTCCCTTTCAAGCTCGCTCACCCGGATGCCGGTTCTGTCCATCCCGGAGGTGTCAACAGGGATCAAATCCCCTGAAATATTTTCAAAAACCCGATTCTTCTTTCCTCGTGGCAAAAACTGGTTAAAATAATTATCGATCTGTTTTCTGTTATCTTCCGAGAGCTTATCTCCCTTGATTCCGGCCTGTTTCATGGCGTCAAGAATAACCTGCCTGATTTCATTCTCTTCAGGATAACGGTCATTTACAACCACGCTGCCAAAATCAAAATGCAATGCCTCAAACGTTCTATATTTAAAACGATTAAAGATATCGTAAACAATCTGATCGACTGTATAAAAATTTCTTGCCAGCTCATACCGCTTTTCGTCTTTGGTCCTTATGACTTTAACGCCGAGTTGTTCCTCAAACGGCGTTAATATAAGTTTGCCGGGAGGCCCCTGATCTACACGGTCAGCCTTTTCAAAACGTATGTTAGGGATATAATTGAGGTTAAACAGGGTAAAATTGTGTGCGCCTCTTCCTTGCTCCCTGTCAGTCAGAGGTGAAGAGCTAAGGTACATATCGCTTTCAGTAACAGAGTCAACCAGTTGTTTTATGTGATCGGCAAATTTGTCGTGATTTGTAACAGTGAGAACAGGATAGTTTTGCTGGATGTGCGCATGGGGAACTTTTCGGGGTATGCGCATACCCCTGCCGAGCACCTGTGAAATAAGAAGCTTGGAATTAAAGACCTTCTCTTCCATAGGAACGATCTGAAAGACATTATCCACGTCCCAGCCTTCTGAAAGTTTGTTGACCGCAAAAATAAACTCAACGCTCCCGCCCGGCTTTTTCGGGTCTGTTTCTTCGATATTATCAAGCTCCTGTTTGTATTCCGATTTGGAAACCTTGCTTACAACGCAAATCACCTTTTTGCGCAGTCTGTCTATGATCTCCGCATCCGTTCCCTGCGCACCACGATGTTTTTTCTCATATCCGGCCAGAAACGTGACAAACTCATCATACCTTCTTTGAGCATTTTTTATATTCGGGCAAATAAAAATCGTTATCGGTTTTACCCTTCTTTTCTCGGAATGAGCTTTGTATGCGTAATTATTCCTGTTTTCCAGATGATTTTTCAGCACCATCTCAAACCGCTGATCAATCGTGAGCCGGTCGTCGCCCTCATCGGTCTCGGTACGGATAATCGAATTGATCTTTTTGATATATTTCTCTTCGGTTGCATCTTTGATTGAATAGTTGAAAATGATATCTGCAAAATACTCGTTCTGATTATAGGGGGTGCCGGTAAAACCGATGTGTCTGGTTATTTTGGCATTTTCACGTAAAAACTTCATCCATAGCCGTTCGTCTCTTGCTTCGCTCTTTTTTCCTTCCGGTCCTTCTTCCTTGTCAAGCACAAGACGATTATCCGCATATTTCAAATGTGAATAGGCATGATGGATTTCATCTCCAAGCACAAGGACTTCGTCGGTATTTTTAAATAAGGTATCGGTGATTGAGCCAAAGGTGTAAACTGCGTTGATGTTTTCAATGACAATGGAGTCGTCTTCTATGGGGTCATTATCTGTGAGCAGGTTAATGGCTTTTCCCCGGTATCTTTGCGGAAGCTTGTTGTTGAATTCTATTTTGTTTTTCAGTTCCTTAAATTTTTCGCGCAGCCCCTGTTCGATAATGGTTGAGGACGGGCCAAGCACAAGCACCCGTTTTGCAAGCCCCATAACAAGGGAAAGATAGGCAATTGCAAAGATCAAATAAGATTTTCCCGTGCCGGTAGCCATGTGAACGACCCCGGATAAACGACCAGGAAGGGGTATCTGGTGGATAAAATTTTCTTCTGTTCCAAAGCGCTGCTGAATCTGCAATTTTTGTTTGTAATTCTCTTTTCCAAGTTCAGTAATGCTTTTGTAACTGCCACCCCAGAGGTAGATCATAACCTTTTTGATGGCATCGTACTGGTAATCGCGCGATC
>JACNIG010000030.1 GCA_014383215.1 Candidatus Desulfatibia vada
TCCTTATTTTATCCCCGCTAAAGACGGGATCTTCGACCAGCATCAAGCATCCAGTCTCCAGTATCAGCTTGTTAAATGGCACAGGTGGTTAAAGTTTTAATATGTCCTCTTTGGTTCCGGTTTGTCCGGGTTGGGTTATAACGGTTTCCACTTCTTTTAGCGGGTATGGTCCCGGCCCAATAGGGCAGTGATCTTTTGTTTGAGTTCAACAGGGGCAACTCCGTTGTTGATCAAATAGCCATCAGCTCGATCAAGAGCGGGATTATACAAATGATTGCCGTAAAGGGTAACGATGATTACCGGAAGATCCGGATCTTGGCGTTTGATATTTTTCAAAACATCCCATACCAGGGCCCCATGCTTCAGATAAAAGTTCAGGAGCACTATGTCGGGATTCAATGATAAAATGTTTTTGCTGACGGTTTCGATATCATCTGTGGTTGAAATTTGATGCTCTTCAGCGGCCAGGCATTCCTTGCAAAGCTCTAATACCCATTGCTGATTATCGATGACAAGTATGTTCGCCATTGCTTCACTCCAATAAAATCGTGTTACGATTTTATGAAACTCCCGCCCCGCTGAAAGCGGGACGGGATCTAATAAGCGAAAGGTTTATCCGGCGGGCTAAAATTCCTATCCCCGTTTGAATTCATCCCGCGCTGCAAGACTTCGGCGAGCTCCCTTCGGTCTGAGCTCAGGGTCGAAGACAGTCGAGTCGCAGCGGGGAATTCAAATTTAAAATGAACTCGCTAAAGAAGATTGAAACCAATTATTGAAAAAGTTGTTTGACCGGACCTCACCTAAGGTATATTTCCGAATAACACGATCCAACAAAGAGGTCTCCTTGAAAGTCAGTTCCTTAAATTTCAGCCCCTGCCTCCTGATTGTAAACGTATTCAATTGATCTCCGTTAATAATTTCAAAATCGGAGATGGTTTCAAACTTCATTTTATCAGAATAAAATGCGCCTGCGGGCAAGGTTATTGCTATTTTAAAAGATTCGTTTGAATTCTTTCCTTTATGAATATACCAAAACGCGAGCCCGCCTTTGCTGATATCAATAATTTGACCCATTTTGTCCGGTTTTGACTTGAGCACTTTAAGAACAATCTCAGCCATGCTCATGGATCTGATTTGGTCCGGTTTTATGATTCCGGAACTGAGGACGGCACATAGACCGTCTATGGCCTGAAAGCGCTTATGTTTTCTTCTTTCAATTCTTTTCTCCATAGCCACCCCCTTCCATTTTGGCCATACCTAAGATGTAATCCGTGTTCAGTTTGGCTCCGAATGTGGGAGTATCCTCAACATCCTCGCCCTTGATGTTCAGCACCTCGGACACCGACCGGTGTCTGGGGAACCGATGTAATCAGCATCATACCAATGATCTCCTTGATCTTCAGGATGCCGATGCCGTCTATTTTTTTCCGTCATGATTATTTAAAAGCATTTTTTTCAATACAGCCGTTACCCAATCTAAATCGCTGTCCGCATACGTTAAAAATCGGGGAAACAATGTATGACCCTTTCGTACGGTCTCAACCTCTCTATCGTGTAAGATGAGTATGATACGAATGCGGTCGAACAATTCACGCATGGAAAGCAATTCTTCCAGGTTTTCATGACTGCCGGCATTTAAAACTGCTATATCCAGGTTATACCGTGGTTGGCAAAGCCTGCGGTTGAGACTTTCAATGTTCCGGTGAATTTCCAAAGGCTCATTCAAAATTGCAGCTTCAATCTCTTTTTGAAACCGCTGATCGACCTCATCTGCAATTGGCGAATAAAACAGTATCATCATTTCCAGATTTCGCTCCTTCTCTCCGGGCAGCCTATCCGGCTGTCCCGGATATTTCATGAGATATTCGGGCTGAACGTATCGGCCGGGCCATTGATCGGCTCCCTGTAATAACATCTACCAAGAATCGTGCCAAAAGGTATGGCAAAACAGTATTGTGATTAATTTCATTTAGTTATGGAGTTTATGGGCAGATGAGATAGAAATATAGGCGGCAGATATTTGAGGCTATTGTCCAGAAATCTGGAACAAAACAAAAAATCAAATATAATATCAAGCCTATACATTAAAGTGCAGAATTTTGGAAAGTCCGGAAATCTGGATTTAACCGGAGGTGGGGATTTTGTATTTTTTCAGATGTTCATACAAACTCGAACGAGATATCCCGGATATGCGGCAGGCCTCTCCGGTATTATCTGCGGCGTGTGCCATCAGCGTTTGAAAATATTGTCGTTTGGCATCTTCCAGAAAATTCCGCAGATCGGTAATTTTAGCAGGAGAAAAGCAAGCTCTGCCGTGGTGATCTTGGGGGGGGGCTTTGCGACCCAGCGAGGCCCGGGCAATCTCGATCCGGATATGGTCCGGCAAATGTCTGGGAAACAAAACATGTTCATATTTGGCTGCTGATATTGAGCGTTCCAGCGAATGGATTAATTCCCGAACGTTTCCAGGCCAACTGCAGGCATAAAGCGTCTCGATGAACTCCGGAGAAACCCCCTTGGTTTCAATCCCATAAGTATTACATATTTTGGCGATATAATACAAAATCAGTTCTTTGATATCTTCCTTGTGATCCTTCAACCGAGGCAGTTCGATGGTGAATGACTTTAGGCGAAAAAATAAGTCTTTCCGAAATTGTTTGGATTTCACCATGCTGTCGATGTCCCGGTTGGTGGCTGCCACCAACCGGAAGTCAACCTTAATTTCATATTTACTCCCTAAGGGACGAAAGGAGCGTTCCTGGAGTACGCGCAGCAAAGTTTTTTGAACAGACATCGGCATTTCACCTATTTCGTCTAAAAAGAGGGTGCCGCCGTCAGCCTGTTTGATCAGGCCGCCCCGAGATTTTACTGCTCCGGTAAAAGCTCCCTTTTCATGCCCGAAAAGAATGCTTTCTAAAAGCGTTTCCGGAAGTGCCGCGCAATCAACCACAATAAAATTTCCATTGGCACGGGAACTGTTATTATGGACCGCCTTTGCGAAAAGCTCTTTTCCGGTACCGGTTTCGCCCATGATCATAACGTTTATGTCAGTGCTTGCCGCCTGGGCCACCAAGTCAAAGCATTCATTCATTTGTGGACTGCTTCCAACAATTTCATCACGCTTCAGGGCTTTCACAGTCTTTAC
>JACNIG010000440.1 GCA_014383215.1 Candidatus Desulfatibia vada
CCGCTAAGATCAAGAAGGCTGCGATACAAACCATTAAACCTGTAATCTGTCTTGCGCTACGTTTCATGTTGTCCTCCTTTGCTGGTCTTTAAGATTAATATTAGGGATGCCGTAATTATCCCGACTTACGGCGGCCTCGGCGATTTGCTCCATTTCAACCAATACATTTTCGATTTCGGTCGGATAGATATTCTAACCGTCGGAAATGATGATGTCCTTTTTTCTTTTTCACCGCATTCATGGGTCAGATTATTTCTGACTAAATTTCCGAATCACTTCTTTCATCTGCGCTTTTACTTGCGGAGTGCACCACAGCAAGGCCTGTTGCTGTATCTCCCGTTCAAGCGAATCGGAAAATGAAAGTGCACTGACCCGGTTCAGATGCTTCTTGGTGAACTGAACTGCCGGCGGAAACTTGCCGGCCAGTTTTTCAGCTAAGTCAAACGCTGATTCAAGGTGTTTTCCAGCTGAAACCACTTTGTCGACCAACCCGAGTTTTTCAGCCTCATCTGCCTTGAGAGGTTCTCCCAGCAGTAATGCCCGGCGGGCGGCGGGAAGACCGATCCTTTGGGTCACCACAAACAGAACTCCCATGTCGGGCAGGATTCCAAGATCCAAAAACGGGAAACCGAAGATTGTGGTTTCATCGCCATAAACAAAGTCACAGGCGGCGGAAAAACCGCAGCCGCCCCCCATCACTTTCCCATGGATGGCGGCTATGGTCGGTTTGCTGAAATTATACAGCCGCTCCACTGCATTAAAGTCTCTTCTTAGCCTGGTATAAATACTGTCCGCCTCGGACGTGCATATCTCATCAATTGTCTGAAGGTCCCCACCGGCGCAAAAATTTTGTCCTTCACCGGATAGAACCACGGCCCTGATATCGTGATCCTCTTCCAAGGCATCTATTGCGCGGACCAAACCCAGGCACAGATCACCGTTTACCGAATTCATCGTGGCCGGCCGGTTCAACTTCAGATGTGCCACAGCTCCTTTGCGATCCAGTAGAACCGCACTTTTGTCGTAGTTGTTGTTATCAGTCATGATTTTTTACTCCCGCAAAGTTCCATGCATTTAGGCTTTTTTGCCCATCATTGTTTCCTGGTATCGTCTCAGGCTTTCCCGGTGTTCTTCCGTCTGTAAACATTGCACCTGGGCAAATATCTCAAAATCAAACTCACTGTCCATATCACGGTCAAGTGAGCGGCGAATGGCTTTTTTGGTCCAACCAAGGGCTATGGGGGACAGGGCCGCCAGCCGGCCGGCCAGTTTCATGGTCTCTTTTTCCAGTTCTTCCGGCGCTACCAGCCGCTGCACCAGACCGATCCTTTCAGCTTCTTCAGCCTTTACAAAACGGGCCGTCATCATCATCTCCGTTGCTTTTCCCAGTCCTACCAGCCGGGGGAGAAAGTAGCCGGCGGACATGTCGCAGCCTGCCAGTCCGATCGCGGTAAAAGGCGCGCAAAACCGGGCGGTATCAACCGCTATTCTCAGATCGCAAGCAATCGCCAGACCTAGCCCGCCACCCACTGCATCTCCATTAATGGAAGCGATGACCGGTTTGTCTGATTTTGCAATCAGTCGAATCGGATCCAGGTATCTGTCCACGATCTGTTCCCATTCGCCGGGTTGCCGCATGACCATTTCACCCTGGTCGGCCCCGGCGCAAAACGCCCGGCCTTTCCCGGTCAGCACAACAACGCTTACTTGTGGATTCTCCAGGACGTCCTGCAGGGTTTTAATTATCAATTCCAAAGAATCGATACTGATACTGTTCAATAGCTTTGGACGGTTCATGGTAACCATGGCAATCCCGTCCTTAATCTCTGTTAAAACCTGATCTGCCGAATTTTCTTCGCTGGTCATATTGCCTCCTGTATTGACTTCCTGAATAAAGAAAATTGTCATTCCATGCTGACAACAATGCGAACCGGATTGCCTACTTTCTTCTCGAGATCCGAAATCCCCTGATTTATGTCATTCAAGGTAATGACTGAACTTACCGATTCGGTTAAATCAAGTTTCCCCGAGGTCGCGAGTCCCATAAGTTTTTCGAGATCACCGATATCGCTTCCAAAAGAGCCTATTAAGGCCAAATCGTTGTATACAAAGAAAAAGGGAGGAATGGTCTTGATCGGCTCAGGCCCGATACCAACGGCCACTGCCCTGCCTCCCCTGCGTAGCGATCGCACCGTTTGATCGATAACCGCATTAGCCCCGACGAATTCGAAGGCCACATCCACACCATAGCCCCCGTTGGCCGCAATCACCTCCTTGTAGGGCTTCTCGACACCTGCATTCACCGTGATGTCCGCCCCTACCTTAAGGGCCCTTTCAAGGGCATAGTCCGATGTGTCCACGGCAATAATTCTTGCTGCCCCTGCCAGTTTGCAAAACTGGACGGCATTCATTCCCAGCCCGCCGCACCCAAAGATCGCAACAGTCTCCCCCGGCTTCACTCGACCCCTTTTCGTCACAGCGTGGAAAGGGGTTGCCCCTGCATCGGTCATAATTGCAGCCTCCATGAAGGAGACATTGTCTGGTATCCCCACCAAATTCTTGACAGGTATCACAATGTAATCCGCAAATGCCCCATCCCGGTGCATTCCCAGGACTCTGGTATTGATGCATATCCCGTCACGACCTTCCCGGCATTGGGGACATGTCCCGCAAGTAATCTGAGGGTAAATAGCCACCCTGTCCCCTTGTTTCCATCCACGGACGCCGTCCCCCAGTTCCTTGATGACACCCGAGGGTTCGTGCCCCAAGGTAATGGGGGTGTATGCGGTGGGAATTGTCCCATCCAATGCAGTATGCACGTCGGTTGCGCAGATTCCGCATGCCTTCATCTCGATAAGGGCCTCCCCCGGACCTGGACTCGGGATATCGATCTCGTCAATTTGTAGCGGTCTCTTAGCCTCGTGCAGTCTTGCTGCCATCATCTTCTCTTCGCTCATGTCGTCCCTCCCTCCTTAGAGCCCGATACTCCTGGCTATTGTGTTCCTATGAATTTGGGAAGTGCCTTCTCCGATCTCTAAGAGTTTGCAATCCCTGTAAAACCTTGAAACCGGATACTCGTCCATGAAACCGTACCCCCCGTGGATCTGAACTGCTTGCGCGCAGACCTTCGAAGC
>JACNIG010000029.1 GCA_014383215.1 Candidatus Desulfatibia vada
CTAGTCTTTTTGGAGATCTAAAGGATAATGCCTCTTTTCTGCGCCCGATTTATTACTGTGAGGCCGGTTTGGGTGAAGATGTGGAAGACTGGTTGCATGGTCTGGTTGGTGAAGACCCGAGATTTTTGCTCGGCCGGCGGACCGACGCCAATCCAGATTATAACTACAATGACAATCCGATGCTAACAAAAGCGATCAAACAAGGACACCGTGGCGCCTATTGGGATATTCTGCGCCGGGTATCGGAAAACATTTCTCCTTTATTATAGAGACCTTTGAACTGCACAGCGAGCGCATTCCCCGCAGCTTGCTGCGGGGTTAGCGAGCGAATCAAAAAATTAACAGAATTCCTTACAGTCGAAGATTCCCTGCAGCTTGCTGCAGGGAATCTTCAAAAACGGTATTATTCGACGATTTGGGGTAGGGCCACGCTAAGTGTCTGAAAAATTGTAAAAAGAGCTTTAAAAACAGCCGTTTTTTGGTCTTAAACATACCATTTTGGGTGCAAAATTGCGGGTTTAAGGATTTTTTTGAAAATATGATTTAGCTTAAAAGGTCCTTTTTGGGGCCAAAAAGAGTCGTTTAAGACAATTTTAGGGTCTATTTTGAGCCTCTTTTACTGTTATTATAGTCGGTTGCCATGGCCCGACCCCAAAGGCTTTCCGGTATGCCTGGTGAACTCGACACGGTGATTTTGGAATTGAACGACTTTTTGATTCCACCCTTGAAATATGCCACTATTGATGAACCGTTTAATTCACATTGGAACGCAAAGGGGCCTTGGCCGCCTGCATACAATAAACACGAGGTGTTTTAGGTTAACTTTTTATAGCGTCCTCTTGTTTGAGAACTTCTTCAAGCAAAGGGATTAGTGGTGGTAGGTCTTGTTGGATGGTTTCCCATACAGTACGGAGCTCAACACCCCAGTATTCGTGGACAGCAAAGTTTCGCATATCTCCCATCAGACGCCATGGAATGGCAGGAAAATGTTTCGTGATCTCCTCGGGCACATTTTTGGCCGCTTCACCGATGATAATGAAGTTGCGGATAACAGCGTCTGATGTTTTAGAATCCTGTTGGAAAGTTTCCAAATCCATTTTTTCAACATAGTTCTGTATTTTTTCGATGGCCGCTATTATGTCACTTATGCGATGTTGCCACAACTTAATCGACATTAACGGCCTCCGCAAGAATAAGGTCACGAAGTGCAGGATGCAGTGCGCCTCGTTGCACCATATCTATCTCTGATACTCCGAGGATTTCCTCCAGGCGGTGCTTAACCGTAAAGAAGTGAAAAACTCCCACGGCCCTGTCAAATTCAATTAAAAGATCTATATCGCTTCCTGGAACCGTCTCATCTCGGGCTGCAGATCCGAAAACGGCAAGCGAGGCGACCCCCAACCGTCGAAGTTCCTCTTTGTGAGCCTTGAGTTTATCTATAATTTCTTGTCTTGACATTTTCCCGGCTTAATCCTGCCACACAAAAATAAGAGTTACATGTCGTAGGCAGATTGAATATCTAAAACACTTTTATATAATTTTAATTATATCGTCTACTTTAGCAAAAGGCCATATATGTGTCAATCTTTTGGAAATATTTCGTTATTATGACTTATCTAAGACCTTTGGTTGAAGGACGGATATATCCATGACCTTCCAGCGATACAGGGACCACAGACGATTCTTCGGATTTTTAACGAGCATGGACAATATGAAGGACGCATTGACAGCAAGGGTCGGATTTTTGATCAGTATGGACGCTATGAGGGCCGCATTGACGAGAAGGGCCGAATGTTTGACCAGCATGGCAAATATAAAGGTAAGATTGACAAACGATGAATCCGCTAAAGGAGCTATAATGAAACAGACACCCCCGTTAAAAAAAATCAAAGCCCTGCTTTTGGTGTGGCAAGCGCTTATTCTGGAAGCTTAAAGAAAGAAACGGCCCTTGGGTATGCTGGCAATGTCATCCCCCGCCATTTGAAATAGAGAAGATTGAAATAGCTTGTTTGCAATTAAGGCAATGATTGCCAGACACAATGTGACATATATTTAATGATCTTGACATATTACGTAATATCCTGTATGTGAATCTAAAAAATACAGGCATTTACGATAGGTCAAGGTCAACTTCCCAGCAGATTTCAAACCGAATACCTGACCGACACTGATTTACGCCGACATTGCGAAGCTCACATCCACGGACACTTAACCACAGGCCAGACCTTTCAGCTAAGAAGCATTCAAGACAAAACCAGGTGTGCTGTAAAAGACGATCGGCAAGCTAATGTTGTTTGATTTTTATTTTCCATACTATATGCAAAAAAGGCGCTAAAATAGGAGTATTAAAAATGAAAGATAGTGATGAAAAAAAAGATAACGATAGAAATGATAAGAAGGATAAAATTATTGAAAAAAAAACCGATGGCAATTTAGACCACATATCTGAATCACCAACGGTGGAAGAACCCGAGTCAAATTCAAAATTGGCAGATGAAGAGCCTAAAATATACAAAGGATACAGTGATCATATAAGGTTTGGTTTAGGAAAATCTAAAGCGAGCTATGCTGGCACCACAGCAACAATCGACAATTTAGTTTATCAACCACTTCGTGGCTCAGCTTACTATGGACAGAGTTATTTTCATCAAAAAGCAGGGAAAAGTTTCGCTGAAAAAATATCTCCACTGGTTGGTAAAACTGTTGCCAGTATTTATGGCACAGCCTTTTCAACCGTAGCAAGCCCAACAATAGATGACCAGTTTAAATTACAAAACGAAATAAGTGAACTTAGAGCCAAATATAGTGAAAAACTAAAAGAGGTGCATTCTCTAAAAGAGGATAGCAAAGAAGCAGAAGAAAAACTAAAAGAGGTGCATTCTCTAAAAGAGGATAGCAAAGAAGCAGAAGAAAAACTAAAAGAGGTGCATTCTCTAAAAGAGGATAGCAAAGAAGCAGAAGAAAAACTAAAAGAGGCTGAAAAGGATCGCCAAGAGTTATTGAAAAGAGAGAATCTAAATCACTTAATAGCAAGGGTAAATGAAGAGGCGAGACAAAAGCTCTCCCTTTGTTTCTGAATTTATGTCTCAAAACTTGGTTTCAATTACACTACATGGTA
>JACNIG010000470.1 GCA_014383215.1 Candidatus Desulfatibia vada
ACACATACATTTTAAGAAATATTGGAACTCATGATATTTTAGAAAAGCCTTAAAGCTTTATTTCTGAATTCTCTGCGACTCTGCGGTGAGTAAAAGTGCTCTGAAAAATGTGCACGTTACACATTTTTTTGTGCACTTTCCCGCTTTGTTCCTGCCATTAAACTGCAATATTTTATTTAATCTGACCCGGCTTAAAATAATAAATTATTGATGCACGGCAAAATTAATCTTTGGCACCTATATAGGCCAACGGTTTGCAAAGATTTAAAAAAAAAGTTTTCTTTTAAATGCCATTTGCTTCCAGGGGGAAATCTAACAACCGTTTTTTGGCACGGAAATTGTTAATACTATTTTCGTTACCAGATCAACTCCCAATATTTCAGTGTCAAATGTTATACAGCCGATGTTCTTTATTTGGTAATGTCCATTGATAATTGTCAGTTGTCCGTAGCAAAGGACAATAGAAAAGGATGAAATACATATTTGAAATCAATCGGCAAAATTCCGGGAAAAGCAATGGGCAACTGACCACAGACAACTGACCACTGACAACGAACTGCGGCCTCAGCGTCTTTGCGGTGAAATAGGAGTTTTAAAGGATGTATAAACAAGACGGATTTACAATTATAGAGCTCATTATTGTCATCGCCGTCATCGGCATCATAGCCGCTATCGCCGTACCCAACTTTTTGAGCTATCTACCTGATGCTCGATTGAAAAGTGCGGCCCGGGACCTGTATTCAAATCTGCAACAGGCAAAGATTAGTGCCATCAAGAGTAACAAGAAATGGGCGATTGTTTTTAATGCCGACGCAGGTACGTATGAGGTATGCTCCGGTAAAGGTCCTGATGACTCCTGGGGCGGTATTAATGATGTTGTCAAAAAAGTAATTTTGAGCGATTACGGCAGCGGCGTCACCTTCGGCAAAGGGAGTGCCACTGACCCCATCGGCGGTACTTTCGGAAACGACTTTATCACCTATTCAAGCCCTAAAAACGCGGTTGTGATGAATTCAAGAGGAACAAGTAACAGCGGATATGTTTATTTGACAAATTCGAGTAATATTTCCTGTTACGGCGTTGGTACCAGATCCAGCGGAGTTGTCATTCTGCGGCGATGGATCGGTGCCGATGCCCTTGCTCCCTGGGGATAATAGCCCGTGGGCGAATCAGATTCGCAAGAAAACCGGGTTAGAAAACTAGTTTTGCGAGTTGGGGTAGGAGCATAGGGACAAGGGCCATGGGCGAAAAGAATAATGGATCAATAATTTGCATATGTTTCGGGCAATTCCTATTGTTTTTTAATCGTTCCGGAAACTGTTTTCTCAGGCTTTTCATTTAGAGCTTGTTTCAGTCTGGCGGTGAAGATATCAACCGCCGCATTGAAGGCTTTTTGCTTTTCCTCGTATTTTATTATCTTTTCATTCAATTCATTCAATTTGGTAATTTTGTCTTTACTTGCCAGGGCGTTACTGTAGGTTTTGATGTTTTTCTGCTCCGCGGCAACCTGCTGCTTTTCTTTGGCAAGGGCCTGGTATTCCTGATCCAGCTCTTGCCTTATTCTTTCAAGCCGCGCTCTCATTGCATTGATGTCCTCTTCGGCTTCTTGATTTTGTTCATATGCAATCGACGGTGTTTCCGTGTTTTGCGTGCTGATAGGCTTTTTAATAGCTGAATCCGGGGGCCCGGCCGTTTCCACTTTCAGCCGTTTGCTGTAAGCTGCATTTTGCAGTTCATAGGCGTCTTTCTTTTCCAGGTGTTTACGACTCCTTTCATTGAAACCGCGAATTTTTTCGTTGTGCTTCTCGATGTCCTCATCGGTTTTTAGGTTCTTCTTCTCTTGTTCAAGCCGGGCTTCTTCCATCAACAGTTCCTGATATGCGCGATCCAGTTCTTGTTTTTGCCTTTCCAGCAGTTTTTGAACTTCATTGATATCCATCGGTTTTTGCTGTTTATCCGTTGTATCGCCTGTAGCCCTGTATGATTCGGTATAGATATGGAGGCCGGGACGCTGATCGACCGGCACCTGGGATAGGTCATCCGTAAAAAGGACGACCCCGCTTTCATCCACATACTTGTAAAATTCAGCATAGGCCGGAACGGATCCTGCGAAAAATATCAGCAGTATTATCAATCCCAGAAGATTCATTGTTCAACCTCCCTCTTGTATGCAGCTTAAAATTTACAAATTCAAGCGGCCAAGCCGCGCTTCATAAAATTGCAAAGCGACTTTACTCTATCTGCTGCAGCGGCTTTGTGTCAAGCACCCGGATCCAACATCCAGTTACCAGCAATACGGTCAAAAATTATATAAAATGAGAAAATACGTTTTTACTTCCAAGGATAAACCAAAGCCGGGTCCTTTGGATCTTGATTCTTTATTTGGGTTCTTCGGTTGACTCAATTGATTCTCTGGTATAGTTTCAAATAGATCTATCATTTCAGTTCTATATTCCAACCATAAAATAAAAACAAATATACCATCTCAAAAAGGACCGGTTATGTCTGGATAACTAATGCTGGAATTTTTAACGATTTCAAAGGGAGAGCTTCAAATGATGCCAGAAATGAAACAGACAATAGGCGTCGGAAGTGCGTACAAGGGGAAAGCACATCTATCTTTTCCATTTTTGGCGGCTTTTTTTATGCTGATACTTTTTAGTGTCTTATTTGGGGCGGCAATTTGGCCTTTTTCGTCGCCGGCTATAGCGGGCTCTTCTTCCTATCGCGATCAACACGTTGGTATCTCAATGCGGGTTTTAGCTCAAAAGGCTTACAAATCTTCGTCAGTGAGGAATTCATTATGCGGGGTTTCCAAAATAGAAGGATTTACCGTGGACGGCGATAACAATGATATTATTATTATAGGGCAGCGTTCAAGCAGCCATCCCAAATACCACCTTGATGACCTGGTTGTCAATCTGCGTACCATATGGGATAAGACTGAAGCCCTTTATTGCTCCTTAGACCCCCGCCCGGATGATGTTCGCAATGTCGTGGAAATCTTTTCGGAAAATGCAAATGTCGAAACCCCTGAAAAAAGGCTCCAAGTAATCCAGCAGGTAAAGGAGATTTGGGGGCCACAGTCCGTAAGGATTGGCGGTATCCCCAAGGATTCCCGACATGCTCACATTATGATTGATGCAGATTACCACATGAAGAAGGTTTCGCTGGACCTCATCCAACTTTCAGGAATATCATCATATTTGGAAAGAAAGGCATTGGAAGGGGAAGAATACATCCGGGAAGGTAAAGATATTCCGGCATCAGAGATTACGATTAATCGGTTTTGGTTCCACATGAAGGAGGGATATCCAACCTTCAGAGAGGCCGAGGGAATTATTTGGCTCGAAGCCAGTCCGGTGGTATTGTTTACTGCCAAGCAAAATGCAACCCAAACCGGAGAACTGTACGACGCCCAGGAAGATGACTCCCAGGCTGCTGCCTTTGCCGAAAATTTTTCAAACAGATTTAAACAGGCCACAAAAGAAGTGCCGTCTTATGCTGAATTAGAAAACCTGTATAGGCTGAGAGCCCTGCTCCAGGTCATGTATAACATGAGGGCAGACTCAAAAGCCGGACTTGACATGGGGTTTTATCTGAACAAATATCGTTATCAAATGGAAAGTTCGATGCCTGATTCTTTTCCCGGCCTGGTTAATCATAAAGAAACATACGTTGATGTTAGAAAAGGGTTTAAAAAATGGTCCTTTCCGATAATGTACGGTGGTGTGAATATGGAAATGGATATTAAAGAGGGTCAGTTCATAGCGGATGCTAAATTAAAGAAGATGCGTTCTGCTGTGATAAGTTCCAGGCCTTCTTTAGACTCGTTAACCTGGGTCTTTAAATTCAGATAATTTAATTTATCTCAAAGGTGCCCAAATCCTACAAATTACCCTCTTATGCTTACTATTTTATTATAAATCCAGCCTAACACGGCACCGCCTATAGCCCCGGTGAAAAACCCATAAAAAAAACCAATAAAGCTACCCAGAAACGAAATCCGATAGCCTATAAAATACTGATTTAAAAGGATTAAGTGGGGACCAACTGTATCACCCCCTTTTATGACAAGCCAATTAGTTGCAATAAATATGGCAAGTCCGCAAAGCAATCCAAGTGCCAGCCCCAATGCCTTAGAATTTAGCCGAAGTACGCCTTTAAGCAACTTTTCTTCAGCTATCTTTTCCTCCTTTTCATCTATTTTCATTTTAATACTCCTTGTTTCTCCAAAATATCTTACAATTGATCAAAGAAATCTCTAAAGGAAAGAAATTCAGCCTTCTTTTTTGCTCGATAAACATAGTAGGCCATAAAAAAATTACGGAAAAAAGCAAACAGCCCTCCAAATAAAAAACCCCAGAAAAAGCCATAACCCAAAGCTATAAACGCCCCTTTTAGGGTAACCGTATATCCGATAAAATATTGTCCCAGAAGCTGGAGGTGAGGCCCTACGATATCGCCGCCCTTAACAATTAGCCACACGGTTAATAGGAAAAAGAATAGGCCTGAAACAGCACCAACCGCGATTGCAAGTGCCAGTTTGTCCATCCGAACAAATGTTTGAATAACGGTTTCCTCAAAAGCCCGCTGAGAAACCACATCCTTTCTGACAACATCAGGATAAGTTTCCTCGAAATCCCACAAGTCGTGTCTCGCACCCAATACATTTTTTGCTGACAGCATTCCGGTGTACATGGAATGGTCCATATTGTTATATCGATGCATTCCGTTTCGACCGATAGTTTGGAGGTTTTCGATGGTTCCCAGAAAATCACGGACTACTCCAAGATGTTCATTATGGTCTTCGTCGTAAATCGGGTAGGCATCAGGCTGTCGAATTACAAACCCATTCAGGACATCCTTATCTTGAGCCAAACCCAGGCCGGCCAGTTCCTTGGTAGCCAAACGTATGAGTTCTGAATCGGACATGGACCATAGTTCATCTCCATCTGTACAGAAATATTCCATACCGAGACTTGTTTTTTGGGGATCCGGAACCATGGCCAAGCTCCAATTCTTAAAGTTTTGAATACGCCCCACTCGAATTTTGGGATCCTGAATATATAACCATTGATCAGGGAACAGAGATTTTTTCTCAATGATGAGTCCCACCAAAATAAATGATCGATAATCGAGTTTATTCGCCGCCTCAAGCACATTGTCGGGTGCTTTCGGGTCTAGTTTTGCTATCAGCTGATCAACCGGCATACTCGATATGAGGTGGCTAACCGGCATTTCTATGATTTCATTTTTATTTATACAACATGCAACATTAACAATACGACCATCTGCGTGGTTCAGAGAAACCGCTTCGGAATTCAATCGAACTTGCCCCCCTTGGCTCGAAATAGCCGATTTAAATCCTTCCCACATCATTCCCGGACCCTCCGAGGGATAATAAAATTCATTAATTAGGCTTTTTGATTTTTGAAACCCGAGCAATGCATTCAAAGTAACCGAAACAATGGACAGCCCTTTAATCCGTTGCTTGGCCCACTCGGAACGAATTTTGCTGCAGGGAATTCCCCATACTTTTTCCGTATATGCTTTAAAGAAAGTACGGTATAGACGCTCACCAAAACGATTGGAAACCCATTGTTCAAAGGACTTCTCTTCTCTAAACGGCCAGCTCCGGGATTTAAAATAGCTTAACAGAATCAGGATACTTTCAAAAATTCCCAGAGTGGCAAGCACGTCACTTAAATGAAGCGGATATCTAAAAAAGCGCTTTTGATAAAAAATGCTCGAAAGACGAGGAACTTTGATCAGATCCTTTCCCAAGATAGTTTCCCAAAGATTTTGTACGGCTTCAATGTTGGTAATAAATCTATGACCGCCCACATCAAATCGATATGCTTTATATGTCTTGGTTCTGGCCATTCCTCCGACCATGTCGCCTTTTTCCAAAACATTGGGGCATATACCGTTTTGCACCAGCTCATAGGCAGCGGTCAGACCCGCTGGGCCCGCCCCTATAATTATAACCGAATCATTGTTCATATTAATAAAGCCGGCAGCCTCCTTTAAATCTATCATTTTTGTGAACTTGCAACCCGATCACTTGAAAAAAGTTTCATTCGCCGCCATTTATAACAAATGGCCCCGAGGGTGAATCCAATACCACAATAGCAATAATAAAACCAATGCCAAGGTATAATTTTTAGTGTGAAAAAAAAGCCGCGCTTTCTTTTAAAAAAACGGTAAACCGGTAAATTAATAAGCACCAACAATAAGCCTGCCATACTTGCAATCAACAAAGCGCCCGGCCAACTTATCATAAAAAGAGATGCAATCAGAAGCCCATAGACCAAGAGAATGCTTATTCGGCTGGTAAATCCTATATTTAAATCATTGGTGAACATGCGATTCCTTAAAATCAATTCAGTCCACGGGATGGCGCGATTTAAAACATCGGATTTCAATAATGAAGTCACCCTCCAATCCTTTAAATGCTTGACCTGCAGTGATTTTAAAAGCCGAATCTTGTAGCCGGACTGTATGAGCCGGCATCCTAACTCGATGTCCTCGATGGAAGGTTTAATGTAACTTTCATCAAAACCTCCTATTTCCAAAAAGACATCCCGCCGTATAGCCCCACAGGCGCCCCAAAATGTGGAGGCTTCTTCACGCCCCATTTGGTGAATATAATGGTGCAAGAGATTTTTATATTGAGACAAGAAATTGGTTTTGTCCGGGGAATCATCATAGGACCCGATAACAGCCGCCAACTCATGCTCTTTTTCAAAAGCAAGCCCTATTTGTGCTACAGCATCGGAGGGAACCGTCACATCAGCATCAACGAAAAACAAAAATTTTCCTTTGGCTTGCATCGCTCCCATGTTTCTCGCTCGTGCAGGACCTCCGGGTTCAGGCAGGTTTATAACCTGTATCCCGGCATTTGAAGCAACATCTGACGAATCGTCGGCACAGCCGTCTGCAACTACAATAATTTCAAGGGAGTTCGGCTCCAGATCCTTGAGGCTGGAAAGGCATCGCCTAAAATTAAGACCGCCGTTGTGCACGGGTACGACAATGGAAATATTAAAACTGGTAGATGAATCCATCATATTTTTTAAAAATATCAAATCAGTCCGATAAATGCTGCAATTTCGTGCTTGTTCTTATCACACGTCTTATCGCCAACACAGCAGGTAAATACCTTAGCCCACGTCTGATATAGCCGGAAAGATAATCGGTTGTTTTAGATTTTCCGTATTCGCGGGGTAAAAAAGTATAAGGAACTTCAACGTATTCAAGATCCATGGCAATGATGTTTGTCATAAGGTTAATAAAGTACTCACCATAGTCTCCATGCAAGCGAAGCGACTTTATGATGGTTGCGCGGATTGCGATAAATCCGCTGGTCCAATCATAAAAGTTTACCCCGGATGCCTTTTGAGCTGTCCAATTCAGAATTCGGGAGAGATGTTTGTTTACCCTGGATAAAATTTGCTCTCCCTGCGCAAGTTCATATGATCCTTTGGGCACATATCTAGAGCCGATTGCTACATCCATATGATGTACAAGAATTTGCAATACCAGTTCAGGTACGGTTTCCGGTGGCATAGATAAATCGCAGTCCATCCAAACAACGACTTCGCCCCTGCTTTCATCTATGCCGCACTGGATGGCACTGGTTAACCCGCGTTCCTTTGTCCTGAGAAGCAAGCGTACATTTGGCAGATGAGAAGAGAGATACTTCACTTCATCGGCGGTTCCGTCCGGGGAGTTGTCATCGACAACCAAAAATTCAACCGGCATATTGAGAAGTCCATATAGGGCTTTAATCAACCTGGTAATATTCTCCTTCTCATTATATGTGGGCAGGATAATACTGGCTATAGGTCTTTTATCAAATGATTGCATGCGGCCACTCTTGTCCAAAAACGGTTGTGAGACAAGTAACTGAAAAGGTAATTGAAAAAAATCTTCCTTGCAATGAAAGGATGCCTGCCCCGTGACCAAAGATAGCTTAATCGATTTTAAAAAGCCATAACAATTTATGATAGATTAAATTGGAGATACAGGGTATTTGTGTTATGTTTTGCAGATAGAATTTTATAAGTTATATTTTTTTCGCATAACCCCAGAGGAATAGGCTTCGCATTCCACAGGGCAAGCGCAGAGATTGGGCAAAAAGACCATTTGTGGATGGGCAATAAATGAACAACTTGTAAATTCTCAACAAGTTAGGGTTTAGAAAATCGCCGGGCTTCAGAAAAACCATAAAGCCCTTTTTCCCCCGAGGTTATTGAGAAGTTACAAAAAATAATGCATAATGAATAAACCTCAAATAGAATGGATTAAAGACCAAGATAGCTCTCTGGCGCTTATTGTGAGGGCAGACTTTGACCCACCTCAGACCACTTTTATAACGCCTCCCGAATACGTGAAACAGATCGGGTTTATCGTTTATCCTTCCGGAGCGGAAATACCGAGACATTTTCATAAACTTTCCAAGCGCTCCCTTCAGACCACACCTGAATGCCTGATTGTCAAGAAAGGCAAGGTTGAAATTACCTTCTACAACCTTAATCGCCAGGAAGTCTGTCGTAGGATCTTGTATCAAGGAGACTTGGTTCTCGTTCTCAACTGCGGTCACCAGTTCAAATTTTTAGAAGATACGGTCCTGCTTGAAGTTAAACAAGGGCCCTATGCCGGTCCTTGTGAAAAGGAGTTGTTTTGATTCCTGTCAATAAACCATGGCTGGATATTCGTGAGCGTGAACTGCTTCTTGAAGCTATGGACTCAGGATGGATTTCCGGAAGCGGCGAATTCATTCAGCGTTTTGAAGATAAATGGGCAAAAGTATGCGGGCGAACTTATGGAATTGCCGTAAGCAATGGCACGGCAGCACTTGAGACAGCAGTTTGGGCCCTTGATCTGCCTGAAGGAAGTGAAGTCATTATGCCGACTTTTACCATTATTTCATGTGCTCTGGCCCTGCTGCGCAATAACCTTATTCCTGTATTTGTTGATGCAGATCCGCGGACCTGGTGTATGGATGTCAATCAGGTTGCTGAACGGATCACCACCAGAACTAGTGCAATCATGGTAGTGCATACATACGGTCATCCTGTTAACCTGCAACCGATATGTGAACTTGCTGAAAAACATAATATCCGGATAATTGAAGATGCCTCAGAAGCGCATGGGGCTCGCTTTCGCGGCAAGATATGCGGAGGGTTTGGGGCTGTCAGTTGCTTCTCTTTTTACGCCAATAAGATTGTCACAACAGGTGAAGGGGGCATGGTCGTTTGCGACAATGCTGAAATTGCAGAAAGATGCAGGGCCTACCGAAACCTGGGATTTGGCAGGGATAACCGGTTTCTTCATACAAGATTAGGGCAGAATTTCAGGCTGACAAATCTGCAGGCGGCCATTGGATGCGCCCAGATTGATAAGTTGCCCCGGGCGCTCGACAGAAAAGTCCGTATAGCAAAAACTTATAATGAACTTTTAAAAGAAATTCCTGATCTGAATCTGCCGGTTCAGGAAGAGTGGGCTCTTAATGTTTACTGGGTTTACGGAATCGTACTGGGGGAAAGTTACTCCTTTGATGCTTTAGAATGTCAGCGTCGTCTTAGAAAATATGGCGTGGATACGCGGCGATTTTTCCTCGGCATGCATGAGCAACCCGTCATACGTGATAAAGGTTTTGGCATAGGAGAACGGTATCCTGTTGCTGAGCGTCTTTCAAGGTACGGCATCTATCTTCCTTCAGGCATCGGTACAACCTTAGAAGATATCCGCCGCTCTGCCGAAGCTGTAAGAAAATGTCTTGCCTCGTAATTTTTTTCTCTATTGCCTTACCGGCATTTTTCATACCTTGAAGGATAATACAGAACCGATCACTCCAACATCAGCTCTCTGTGAACGGACGCCTTTTTCGCATTTGGAGGTAGTGCGCCAAAAACAAAAGCAGTAGGACAATGGATCCTGCAATGGTAATTATTAAACCAGGGTAGAACCCTGGAGTCTGATAGCGAAACACAACTTTATGGGACCCCTTTGGAACGTACACGCCTTTGAGAATCCCATTGGTTTTGTAGATAATGGTTTCTTTTCCATCTATCCACGCCTTCCAGCCCGGCAGATAACTGTCTCCATACACTAAAAAGTGATTATCAGGGCTAATGGTGTTGATTTCCATATAATTTAGGCCCTGGGATGATATCGTCGCAGAACAACGGCCAGGTCCCAATTTCCACTCCGGCAAGTCTGGTGACTCTATGTAGGCCGTCTTTGCAGGGTCCCATCTGTTAGGTATTATCGATGCTTTTTTATAGAAATCTTCGAAGCTGTTTAGCTGTTTTACCTCATTTACACAGTAAACAATGGGAAGTGCATTTTTATTTTCAAACAGCGCCATACCGGTTTTCTCGTCTGCAGCCATCTTTTTGTATACCTTTTGCCGTTCGGCAGCCATAGTCATATTCGCAGAATATAGTTTGCTAATTTTTATATGCTTAAGTGATATGGGGGTGGAAGATTTTGAGTAGAGGTGCAACTCACAATTCTGCAGGGATTGTCTATTAACAAATATTTTTTTGTATGGTTTCCAGGTGTCGTAAAATGGGTGGATTCCGGTCAATAAAATATTTCTTTCAAGTTCATGAGAGAAAATACTCAAAAACAATGGGGCTGTAACTTTACCGGTTGCATCAAAACTTATTTCGTAGATCGACAGTGCATCTAAACTGAGAGGGTGAGCCTTTCCAGACCAGGATCCATCTTTAGACTGCAGGGTTAAATCAGGAAAGACTTTTGGGACAGGGACAGGATGATCGCCGTCGAATAGAAAGTCAGCAGCAAGGTAAGCCGGCGACTTTGTGCTGAGCAGAATATATTTTATTGCAAACGCAGAGATGATTTTATTATTATTCAAAAGTCCCACACAATCTCTATTGCTCCCATTTATATCTAAATCAAGCATCCTCCTGGTTGTATCAGATACAAAAGAATAGTTTTCCGCCGTGGCCATTTTTAACTTGTGTATCATATTAAGATTAGGGGTTAAAGCGGCAACCTTTTGGCGATATTCAAGATTATCAGGGGACTCGAAAAGAGTTCTGTATTGCGTGTCATTTTTAGCTTTTTGTAACAGGGGCAGATTGTTACGTTGATGGATAATGGATATGTCGGCGTTTTTTTGTACTAGATAATTTCCTACAAAAAATAAATCAGCAAACAGCAGTAGTATTAAAAAAAAACCCCAGAGATTGGCACGAAACATTCCAACTTTTTTCAAAACAAGGGGCAAACAGAAAAACAAAAGCGATAAGATCATGAATAGCAGGGGAATAAAAATAGCAGGATTGGAAATTGTCAAAGAATCGGCATATGTTTTGAACACAGGCAGATAGCGAGGATCAGGTATAAGCAACGAAAAAAAACGATACGGCAAAGTTTTGGAATAAAAAACAATTAAAAAAAACAAGATCATGAGTGAAAATAAAAGGGCGACTCCGACATTTCGTTTTTTACTTTGTTTAGTCTTGGGATCAGAATCTAATAAATAATTCAAGCCAAAGGATGCACAAACCGCCACAGCAAAGTTAAAAAGAAGCACATATCTGCTGGGTGCCCGGAAAAGGTTTAAAATGGGAGTATGGTAAATAATCTTGTAAAATGGGTTGTGCCCTCCTAACATCATAAATAGAGCAAAAAAGACCATGAAAAGATAAAAAGCGACAATCTTTCTTCTCAAGCAGTAGCAAAAAGCGATTGCAAAGAGAATATATACCGCAAACCCTGGGTAGGATGTATATTCGGTTAGATTAAGTACATCCATTTTTGAGCCCCAAAAAACTTCATGGTAGAGACGCCCCTGGTGAGATCCGAAAAAAAAGGGAAACAACAAGAGAATAAACGATAGGGGAGAAAATGAGATATCAGCAAAAAGTCTATAAGGCAGATGTGAACGAATCGTCAGTTTCTGATAGTTGTAAGTAGGCAAAATTTGTATGCCGCAAAGGGCCGTGGAGACTGTGATAATAATAAATAGAGAAACAACCAGCGGCATCACGTTTTGTCGCTTAAATGTGCATTGGAAAACAAGACGCCAAAAAACAAGGACACCCGTTAATACAGGTATTTGCGGATGTCCGGCCAATATTTGCAGCGCAAAAACAAGGGCGCCAATCCCGATTAAATTAAAATTTAGCTTTTTACAAGCAGCGAGTTTTTCAAAAGTCAGCATGACAAAGGGGAGCCAGGCTGCAGCCTGGAAGAGGTTGACATGTTCTTTATGTGCCAGCATAAAACCGCAAAACATAAAAGCAAGACCACCAAAAAAAGCTGAATATTTTTTGAGGTCGAGGTGTTTCAGATATAGGAATGTCCCCACACCACTTAAAGTATAATGCAACATTATATTTAGATTAAGGGCTATTTCCGGTGTTAGGAGAAAGAAAAGCCAGTTTAAAGGATAAAGCATGCCCACTTCCATATCGGCGAAAAAAGGTGTGCCGCAAAGATTGTAAGGATTCCAAAATGGAAATTCGCCGTTTAGGATGCTCCTGGCAAAAACAAATTTGAAGGGCAAACTTAGAAAGCAAGCATCTTCTTTGCCTAAAATCGTTTTTGATAAGGGAGATTTCAGATAAAAAAGAAAAGGCAGCAACAAGTAACAAAAAAATACAATAGCTTCCTCTTTCCATTTTATTAACAGCGGGATTAGAAAATTATTATACGTTTGCCTTATCATTTTCGCTTTTATCGCCCTATTTTATTAAGCTGTTGTGCTGCTAAAAAATGCACATTTGCTTTAGTTTGATTCCCCTGGCGTGAAAAAATATACCCGAGATTCTGATGCGCTGCCGCCAGATTGGGATTAATCTTAAGTGTTTCGTTAAAATGGAAAACGGCTTTTTTCAGGTTGCCCTGCTGGGAAAAAACAACCCCAAGGTTAAAGTGGCTGGCAACATGTTTGGGGTTGATTTTAAGGACCTCGTTATAATTAAAAATGGCCTCCTTTAGGTTGCCCTTGTGAACCAGCGCACCTGCCAGATTATAATGTACTTCTGCCAACCGAGGATCGATCTTAAGTGCTTCAGTATAATGATCAATGGCCAGGTCGAATTTTTTCATGCGCGCAAAAATGACGCCCAGATTCATATGTGCTATTTCATAGTCAGGCTTGATCCGCAGGGCCTCTTTATAGTGGGAAATGGCTTCCTCTTGCCTTCCCAAAAACGCCATAGCATTTGCCAGGTTAACATGAGCAACTTCAGAATCGGGGTTATGTTTAACTGCTTCACGGAAATGAGAAACGGCTTCCGTTGTTTTTCCCTGTCGAAGCAACACAGCCCCCAGGTTATTGTGAACCTTTACAAAACCAGGGCTGTCACGCAAAGCTTCTTTATAATGATAAACAGCTTCTTTTAGTCTTCCCTTGAACTCCAGAGAATATCCTAAGCAATATTGCCCCACTGGATTGTTATGCGTTATTCTCACGGTGCGCTCAAATAGGGTAATACTGTTTTTCCAGTAGCGGACTTGTTGCCATGAACATATCGTTAAGATTAAAATGAATATGCATGAGGATACGGCAAGGGTAATTGAAGGCAAGCGCCATCTAACCAGCATGTCGCAAACACCCCAGGTAATAATAATGGAAAGTCCAATAGTCGGTATGTAAGTGTACCGATCCGCCATGGCTTGCGGTCCAATCGCAAGCACTCCGATCATTGGTAAGAGCGTTACAATGTACCATAACCAACCAACGATAAGATATGGATAATCCCGCCTTTTCCAAAAAGCAAAAAAAGTTATACCAAAAAGCAGAAAAAAGCTGCCGCCAACCTGCCACATGGGCGGCATATCCCGAAATGGATATGGTATTGCCAGATCAAAAGGCCAAAACATCTTTTTAAGATAGCTGACATAAGAAACAAGGGCGTTTGCAAGGTGATACTTTGTCGGCAACAGTTTCGTTAGGCTCAATGCAAATTCATCTCTTGTCTGCATAATGAAAACAGCGGCAACAGCAGCAACCGCCATAAGGATGAATAGAATGAGCTTTTCCCCAATAAGTTGAAAAAGTAATAATCTTTGGTCTTTAGAAAATTTTGTTTTTTGTTTTAAATCGTCATGCTCTCGGGTTGGAGACACGCACCGGAATCGGCGAGACGGCCAATAGTCCAATAAAAGTAAAACAATAGGCAGGGTCACAAGCATCGACTTAGCCATTAAACCGAGGGCAAAAAAGAAAAAGACGGCAAAGTACCGCATGAACCCCTTATGCTTAACATAATGATTATAGGCGAGCATCGTCAGCATCCAGAAAAGAGCGCTCAGAACATCTTTGCGGCTGGCTATTGAAGCAACAGCTTCCACGTGCAGGGGATGCAATGAAAATAAAGCAGCAACAAAAGCACTCTTGAAAAGTGCTCCGGTCATTTTATTAAAAATAAAAAAAAGAAGTAACGTATTAATAATATGAACAAATAGGTTGGTCAGATGATGTAGGCCGGGATTTAAACCAAATAATTGACAATCCGTCATATGGCTCAGCCATGTCAGTGGATGAAAATGTCCATGAAGCTTTGAAGTAAATGCCCAAATAACACCTTCTTTGGTCCATCCGTTTTGAATATGGCGATTTTCTGTAACATATACACGATCATCGTAGTGAATAAATTCATGGTTGCCAACCTGCCCGTAGACGACAACAGCGGACATGATTAGTAATAGGCTAATCAAGAGTTCTTTGCGATAGAGGGACATATTTAAAATTTCATTTGTTATTTTGATTCATTTTTTCCATCAAATATCCTGCACAGATTGATATCTGGGACAGGGCAAGCAGCATCACAATTAATAATCTGTTTCTAAAAAGCGGTTTTGAGAGCGGATAGCTTAGCAGATCAATATAAAATCTTAAGGATTTAAATCCGTTATCATTGCATGTGCGTTCCGATCTTTTTTGATGGAAACAATATGCACCACGACCATAGTTAAAATGTTGTTTCAAAAAGGAATTGAGTAAGAGAGCATGATAGTGCCGCACGATTACTTCCGGGGCATAGATTATCCGAAAACCATGATCTCGCCATCTGGCGCATAAATCACGATCTTCTCCGGCAGGACGGGTGAAATTGATATCAAAGCCGCCTACAGCATCAAAACCTTCGGCCGGCAAGGCGAAGTTGCTTGAAACGGCAAATTGCGCGTAATCCGGGTCAATATTGTAGTAGGCATAAAGATAATCAATGATGTGCTGACTGGCCGTTGAGTATAGATTGCTTGTAAGGGCATTGACCGTCTTTCCGGCAATAGCGCAATCCGGCGTTTTCAAAAAGCGTTGTGCAAGGGTATTGAGCCAGTTAGAAGCAGGTACGCAATCATCATCCGTGAAGACTAAGTATGTCCCTCTGGCATGCCTGCTCCCCTTGTTGCGGGCAGCGGCCGGACCTGCATTTTTTTGGGAAAGAATCAAAAGATGAAGCCGTTCATAAAAGGGCGACAGAAAATATGTTATCCCTTGATCATTGGAATCATCCACAACAATAACTTCAAATCGATCCTTATGATAAGAGGTTTGTGAGATTGCCTCAAGACAGTTGCGCAAATACGCTCTACGCTTATATGTTGGGATGATCACTGAAAAAAAGGGGCTGTTAGCCATTAAAATTTTCCTCAATACTTGCCCAAATTACAAAAATAGTAATAGTTCAGCCACCAAGACGCCAAGCCTCTAAGATTATAATACGAATTTAAATTGTCCGATTGGTTTAATTAGTTTTATTTGTTAACAAACCAAACCAATTAAACCAATTTAACAAATAAAACTGAATCATCAAGGCTTATAATCCATACTCCTTCTTTGTGCCTTAATAGCTGAACTATTACCTTGATTCACCATCAAAAAAAATAAAAAACCTCGTTGCGCTTGAAAAATCAAGC
>JACNIG010000237.1 GCA_014383215.1 Candidatus Desulfatibia vada
TATCAAAATCAACAAGATCTTGGGGTCTGCCGCTTGAACGCTTATTGATTAAAAGGTCGCCCTTTGATATGAAATTTACCTTTTCATTTGAGTTCAGCAATTGTAAGAATTCTTTGAAGTCTCTCGGAAACTCGATCATGACCAAACATCACCTTTCTCATGAATTCAATTGTTTCAATTCTTTCGATAGAACTCCGATCACGCCAGTAGTCTCTATCTTCAGCTTCATGTAAATTGATTACTTCAAAAAAATTTCTTTGTATTTTTTCTTCAATCATTTTTCCTCCGTAGAACAATGATTTATCTGCAAAAATGCAAATAAGCGCCCAATGTTAACGGTGTCGTGTATTGAATATCGAATAGTTCTTCCGGCTTAACTTTAATGTCGTATCAGCGGCAAGTTGAGATTAACGATAGTAAACCGGATTGGTCCCGGTTGGAAATGAGAATCGGTATCCTTTTCAAAAAGAACTATTTGAATTAACTAAAACTATTGATACACGATTATTATTGAAGGGTCAAGGCTGAATTCTATTTTTAGTGGGATCAAGTAAAGAATCCCGGCCCAGAAGACCAGGCATTGGTTTGCCCCTGCCGTGGATCCCGGTTGTTCACGGGGAAAGGGGCTGTTTTTCTGCAAGTTGGACAAGTTTGAAATGACTAAAGAAGGGGGCTCGGTTGTTGCCGGTCAACGATCAGTATCTTTTTTGGGGGCCGGCAAAACCAGTCGAAAGATTCCCACGAAAACAAGTCCAATGATCATGAAAACGCCCATCAGGCCGACACGTTTCAGGCTACTTGATTCGGCGGCTGAATCCGCAAGGAATTCCGTGACCGTGAAGTACGTGTAATCAACGTATTCAGGGGCTAAACGTAACGCTCTCTTGAAATCCGCATCAGCCTTTTTGACGTTGCCCAGCGACCTGTAAGACTTGGCCCTGGTCGCATAGGCCCTGCCGATAGTTCGTGAGGCACCACCAACTGCAATGGCTTTAGTTGAATTTTCGATGGCCTCCGCGGTCATACCCTTCAGGCGATAGGCCTCTGAGATATAGCTGTATGCAGCGCCCAATTGCGGGTCCAGATCTATGGCCCGGGTTAAATTGCCAATGGCGGCATCATAATCTTTTTGTTTCATATAGGCCGAGCCAAGCATCACGTAAGTGCCGGGTTCGAGTGGTTTTAAATCAACAACTCTGCGATAATCCTGTGTCATTTGCGAGTATTTGCCTTGATCATAATAAAGCAAGCCCCGCTTCTCATAGGCCTCAGAGAGTTTCGGATCCAATTCAAGGGCCTTGGTAAAGTACTGGATTTTCTGAAAAGCCAGGGAGCTATGCAGGCCGAGATTATAGAAATACATGGCATCCTGTCCCCAGGCGGCGCTGCTGACAAACAAAAACCAACTTATTAAACCAACCAGCAATTTTTTCATTGCATCTTCCCGTTTTGTTTACGCTCAATTAGGGTTAAAGCTCCCTGTCGTAAAAAGCCTTCCCGGAAGCAACAGATTTTATACACTCAGGATAATGCCACCTTGTGGCATGTCAAGTGAATCTGCTAAAATCTACCAATTTTGCCAATAGCACACATTTAAAAGGGCTTGTAAATTTAAAGAAGAATATCCGACTCGACGGAGCATTTTGGTATCTATGGATCCAACACCTCGTAAAACGGAAGATCTAATCGAAATAGTACCTTGGCGGGTATTTCCGGAACAACTTTGGCAAGGAGATATTTTCAAAACATAGGAACATCAATAACTATCGAGTAATAAAATCATGTCACGATTTTATGAAACTCCCGCCCCGCTAAAAGCGGGACGGGATCAGATTGGCGAAAGGTTAAATTTCTATCCCGTAGAAAGCCAAGCTCTATTCCATATATAAGGGAATGCCTAATTCTTTGGCATTGAGGATACTCGGTGCCGCTTGGGGAGGTTCATCGCCTAAAAACGGGAGAATATCAGGATTTTGCCAGGCCGGATAACCCATCAAGATTCCGGCCACATTACTGGCTGCCAAAATGGCCATACCCTCCCGCGTCCAACTGGTTGCAGAAGCGATGTGAGGCACAATCACCACATTATCCAGATCCTTCAACCCGGATTTCATCTCCGGCTCGTCCTCAAATACATCAAGAGCAGCCCGAAAATCCGGATGCTTTTGGCAGTGGGCAACCAGGGCGCTCTCGTCGATTACCGGTCCGCGGCCGGTGTTCACCAAAATTGCGTTTTCCTTCATCCAAGACAGACGCTCGGCATTGATAAGGTGATGGGTGGATTCGTTCAGATCCGTGTGCAGACTGACCACATCCGCCTCACCCAGGAGTTCTTCCACATTTTCCGCGCGCCTGCAAGTAACGGGTTCTTCTCCCCTGCCCTTTATAAATTCTCCATAGGCTGCAACGAAATCCTCTATACGCTTGTTTTGAGACCGGTTGTAATAGATTAAATTCATCTTCTGCCCTTCAACCATCATGCGCGCATAGGCGGAACCTATACGACCGGCCCCGATGACACCTACGGTCTTGTGCCGCAAAAGTTCTCCAAGAAAAAGCGTCGGCAACCAGCCTTGAAATCGACCTTGACGCATAAATGCGTCAGCCTCGACCACCCTGCGGGCCGCTGCAAAGGTAAGGCAGACCGCCATTTCAGCAGTCGTTTCGGTGAGCACCCCCGGAGTGTTGCCCACCGGAATTCCTTGTTTAGTGGCAGCCGCAAGGTCTACGTTGTTGTAGCCGACGGCGTAATTGCTGTATGCCTTGGCTCCCGACGCTTTGAGAGCTTGAAAAAGATCAGCCCCCCAGTCCTCGGTCAGCTGCCCGATGGCCCCGTCACAACGATCTTTAATTGCTGTTTTAATCTCGTCGACGGTCAATATATCCGGCGAAGTGCAAATAATTATCTGACAATCGGCCTGGATTAAAATCTCCAGCCAACGTTTCCCCGGGAGTTCTTTGGTTACCACTACCCGTCTGCTGCCGGCAGAGTTGCATGTTGTCCACATTTTTTCACTCATCGCTAAATCCTCCTCTAGCTGCTATCGATTCGGCCATATGGTTTCACCTCTGACGCCTTAAATCTGGAGCATCCTCGACTTTCTCTCAATTAGGGTG
>JACNIG010000028.1 GCA_014383215.1 Candidatus Desulfatibia vada
GCTCCGCAAGCCTTTTATTACTTGTAAGGTCAGGTTTTTATGCAACCAGAGGGTATTACCCTTCCCGAATACTTTCCGGTCACTGTCAAAAAATACCGACTGAACTAAAAATAGTATCATAATTGATACAATAACATTGGCAACCTTTTTATAAGATGACTTTGATAATATCGTTCCAATAACGGGTGATAACAAGACAAGAACCGGAAGATGAAGACGTGAATGCCAAGGTTGCCACTTTAGGACGAAACAAAACAGCAGAGATGCAATCATAAGTGTTATTACATATCTACCCAAGTATTTAGATTTAAATTCATACTTATTTGTTGAACAAAGCCAGAAAGTAATAGATACGATGATCAGAATTATATAAACCAGGTTAACACCACTGTCGTTTGAATGCTTACCTATGTGAAACTCAGTTCCTGACCATGTTGTTCGGGTGTCATTCGCATCAATACCTAATAGATTATGAAGGGAATATGCCCCATCTTCGATAATCTCATTAATGAAAACATATGGAGTCCCAGCATACAAAGCCAAATTACGAATCACGTTTGACGTAACTGTCGCAATAGAAAATGCATCGTTAGTATACTTATGGCTTCCGTTCATGGTTGGGGACTCTTGACCAGGGCCAAGGGGATTTCCATACAAGTTAAAATTCCGCAAATAATGACCAAAATTCATTGAAATCACTACGATCGCAATTACAAGCACATATTTTAGGAATTGTGCACGTGATTTTTTGAATACTCCAAAACAACACCAGATTAGAAATGGGAACGCAAAAATATAGGCGGTTCCTTTGGACAGGATCGCAAGACCCAAGCTACACCCAGCTCCAAGGAGGTATGGGAAACTGATTCGCTTTTTCATTACCATAAGAAAATAAATAAAACACACTAACCAAAAGGATACGACGTAATCGTTTTTTGTGCTGGTAGCTTCAAGAATTGCCAATGGAAACGGTATAGATAAAACGGCTGTGAAAATTTGACCTCGTGAAAATGCCCCGAGCTGTTTCGCAATAAGTGAGACACCAATAATACTACCTATCATGCTAAACCACTGTATAAGATTGGCATAGCGATCTGAACCGCTGAGAATTTGGAAATGAGTAATGGCAAACTCAGACCATGGGGCTTGATGCAACTGTCTTAAAATATAGGTAGGATAAAAATCAATACTTTGATTTTGTGTCCAGTGAGCTACACGGCTCATATGATAACTCATAGAGTCATGTATTCGGGGTGGCATTTGCAGCGCAATTAAGCCGGTTGTAGCGATAATTAGAAGGATACTAAACAATGATACAATTTCGAACCGTTGACAGGTAAGTGCTTTTAAATTTAAATAGAGCTTAGAGCGCTTCCTCATTAATTGAACTGCACAAATACAAGTTGCTATAATACATGCAGCAAACCATACCGTAGATACCCATCGAAACGAAATCGAATGAAAGATATTTAAGACTTCCGTAAATACAGTCAAAAGTGTGCCCCAAGCAACCGCAGATAATATGAAGGCAACCCGGTAGCGAGCAGTGGAATCAATTAGGTAAATGTAAAAAGAGATGAAAGTCAAAAGGAAGAAAAGCACCGGCAGTATCGCAAACATAATCAGCCCATGGGATTTCACTTTGGAAGAAAAGCTGTGATTCCGAACGTTTTTCGAAAAAAATAGGAATTTGAAGAAGCTAAGATTTTATTACAATGTCCTTATAAGCATGATGAAAAGTATGAACACCTCTGACCATGATCCATCCTTTATTCATGTAATATAGAAATTTGTGAGATACCTCGAAAGATGACACAATCACTAATAAAACACGTTTTTGATCTGAACTTCAATATCATCAGCTGTACCTCGTTTACCATCTTGACCAGCTGATAACAAAATGTCATTTCTCCAGGGACTATTATCAAACTCATTTTCATTCTCATCTAATTGATATGGTGAATCCCACGCATCCCTTAGAAACCTATCAGGTGGGCCGGACTCCTCTGTTATCTCATTCCAAATGCTTTTAATGGCTGAATACCACTTTTTTGCGCATGGATGACTATCGTCTATACCCCTCAGATCTAATAAGTCCCTACAAGCACAATCGGAGCATGTACTTCCTGTAATATCAATAAGAGCCGTTTTGTTGGCCTCCTTAGCCTTATAAGCAATCTCGGCAATTTCAAGCATGTGCTGTTTCACAAGGGGATTCATTCTTGTTCGATTATAAGATCTAAAGATATGGACTCCGAAAATTGACGATACACCAACAAATAAAATTATTAGGAAAAAAACAATCAGTTGATGCTTCAATCTTTCTCTGTATTCATCAAGTTTAGTGTTAAGCTCCTTTTCCTTAAGTGTATAGTATGAATGTTCCAAGGCTCTGAAAAATCTGTTTATTGAGTGATGAAGGTTATTGATCATCCTACCAGGCAGTTTTCTTTCGGGTGAAGTCTGCCACTTTTGATAAAAAGTTAAGATTTCAATGTAATTATTTTTGAGATTATAATCCTGAGCTTTTCTTATTTCACGCTCGGCATTTACTAAATCTGTGACTTCTCTGTTTTTAGAAATGAGTAAGGCCGCATTCAGAAGATCTAATAAAAGATGTTCAAACAAAATTATTGCATCTTCAGGAGAATCCTCAATTAGGTTATAAACTGAGCTATATCTATTTCGACATTTCTTGAGATGTGAAAGAATTCTTTCCTTTCTTTGCTCAAGAATGACTTCGTCTTTACTTAACTGTGGCTTTCTTATCATTATTCGGGAAATCCTGAGTGGGGTTAGATTATGAAAATAACTGCCTATATGGAATTGGACAAGAAAACCCACATGATGTCAAGGAAAATTGACTTTTAAGGATCTCTGTAAAATGGACAATTTTGGTCTTGAAGAATGAAAGAAAATGTTTAAGATTTTTTGATCACTGTCAGACCTACGATACCAGGAGTGAGTAACTGGTTGGAACATCCCCCTCAGTCTCTCACAGCAGGGGTGAAGAATAGCGGTGTTAACCTGGGATGTTCTATGGCATTGAAAATGCTATGATACATAGAATAGCGTTTTATCAATCGTTGCAGCCAGAATATACTCCGTTACTGTT
>JACNIG010000027.1 GCA_014383215.1 Candidatus Desulfatibia vada
TTGTGGCGGAAAAGATAGAGGCTTCAGTTCGTCTGGGTATGCAAAACAGCCGAATGAAAGATTTTTTTGACCTTCTCTGGCTATCCCGGCTGTTTCCTTTTGAGGGTGCGCTGCTGGTCAAAGCAATCCGCGCTACATTTAAAAGGCGCAAAACAGAATTGCCGGCCCAGGTTCCATTGTTCTTATCAAATACCTTTGCTTCGGATCAAGTCAAGCAAACCCAATGGCGGGCGTTTCTGAGAAAAAACAATATTTCCGGCATGCCCGGTGAACTCGACACGGTGATTTTGGAATTGAACGACTTTTTGATGCCACCCTTGAAATATGCCACTATTGATGAACCGTTTAATTCGCATTGGGACGCAAAGGGGCCTTGGCTGTAAACCGGCTTTCAAATTTGACCCAGCAACAACCCAACCTTTCTGTATCAAAATCTCAGCACATATCTTCGCAAAAATCGCTCAACTTAGGTTTAAATATGTTTTTTCGATCAATACCTCTGGCGATAATGTGATGCAGGGCTCCTAGAACACACGTTAAACTGCAGACGAAGCCTCACCGAACGTCATCGAAAGAAAAACATTGCATTGCCGCAAAGACCCTTGCGTTATGTTCACAAAAAGAACAAAAGAACCTTGTGTTTCATGCATGATATTTATGCAACCATAGGGTAAAAAAGGGGGGGCATCTAAGTTGAAACGTAAAATCGATCAAAAATTAGAGCAATGGAAAAAGAACAGATCGCGCCGCCCGTTACTGGTTCGAGGGTTCTAAATAAATATTCATTGCAGAATCCATGGCACTAATATAATATCTTAAAACAAGGTTTTGATGAATTGATTACTATTTACGAATGTGAATATAACGAGGGGGGAGTTTTATTATGAATGAACGTATTTCAATTGATCCAAACATATGCCATGGTCAGGCCTGCATCAAGGGTACAAGGATCCCTGTCCATCAGATAGTCCGCATGTTGGCAAATGGTGATAATATCGAAGCGTTGCTTGAAGATTATCCCTCATTAAAAATTGAAGATATTTATGCTTGCCTTGACTATGCCGCATCGCTTGCTGAAGAACAGATAACGCTTATTGAAATAACAGAAGATGCTTAATGAAAATATTTGTGGACGAGAATATACCTTCGATTTCAGTAACAGCACTACGTTCAAAGGGATTTGATGTTCAAGATATTCGAGGCACTGCTGACCAAGGAATAGCAGATGAACATCTATGGCGGATAGTTCAAAAGGAAAAACGACTCCTGATTACGACGGATAAAGGTTTTTCAATTCATCGCGATGAAGCACACCATGGTATTTTAATAATACGCCTTAGACAACCAACCAGACAAAAGATCCACCAGCGAGTCATGCAGGCAATAACAAAATATTCAAGCGAACAATGGCCCGGGCTGATGGTGGTAATGCGTGACACCGTGCAAAGCTCTTGGATGTCCCCAAAGATTTAGATGGAATGATGTAAAAAGATTAAATTCAGCCGACATTCAGGCGCATCACTGACTATCACGCCACGCCATCCCGCCCAGAAGAGATTCAAATTAAAAGCTTCGTAATGCCCTGTCAAACTCCCTGACAGGCCGTATAGCATACGTTCTCCCTTGCCGCATGCAAAGGTGTATCCATTTCCGCAATCACTATATCGGTACCGCACCCTTCACGATAATTCATATTGTTGTAATAGTGTTTGGCAATTGATTACCTACCAGATCGACTTTTAGATTTTGCCCTGTTTTCTTTTTTGACAGTAAATTTGGCCTATTGAATCAATAAGTTAACGGAGAATTTAATAACTTAAGGGTGTCCCGGAAGTTCCAATTGTTTTCGTGATATAAAATTGACAGGCAGGTCTGTTCTTTATATCGTATAGTTTCGATTGCCACCTTTTTAAGGGAGTTTAAAATATGCGTATTGTTCTTGTTAACCCCAATCCCATGAAACCACCGGTAACTCCGGTATCTTTAGACTATCTTGACAGCGCCTGCCGTGAGGCCGGAATAGAGGTTGACCTGATTGATTGTTCGGCCGAACCGGATTGGAAGCCCAAGCTTGCGCTGGCTTTACAATCCCAACCGGTCCTTGTGGGCGTCACTGTCCGCAACATCGACGATTCCTATTTCGCCAGTCGGGATTTTTCCCTGCTGCGCATCATGCCGGTACTGGAAGAAATTAAAAGATTGACGGAAGCGCCCATTTGTTTGGGCGGTGTCGGCTTTTCCATCTTTCCATCTGAAGTTTTTTCATTTTGTGATGTGCCTTATGGTATCTGTGGCGACGGAGAAGTGGGGCTGGGTAAATTGGTTGCAGCGCTAAAAGGTAAAATCAATCTGGAAGCCGTACCGGGACTGGTCTGGATGGAAAACGGAAACGTGAGAACCAATGCGATATCGCCGGCACCCCTTGAAAAAATAGATTTGGCCTCCAGGTCTCTGCTTGACAACAGGTATTATTTCGAAAATGGCGGGCAGGTTGGGTTCGAGTCCAAGCGCGGTTGCTTTCTAAAGTGTGTTTATTGTCCGGAACCGCAAATAAGGGGTAACGTTGTCCGAATGCGCCATCCGCAAAATGTTGCTGCGGAATTAGCCGGTCTTTATAATCGAGGGGTCAAGGTTTTTCATACCTGTGACAGCGAGTTTAATTGCCCTTATTCCCATGCTGTTCTGGTATCCAAAGCCATTATTGAATTCGGACTGGGGAGTAAAATTAAATGGTATGCCTACTGTTCCCCTGAGTATTTTACCGAAGAATTGGCAGATTTAATGCGTAAAGCCGGCTGCGTCGGAATCGATTTCGGTGCCGATCATGGGGACGATCAAATGCTGCGTCGACTGGGCCACAGTTATGCTTCAGAAGATTTGATTCGAATTCGGGAAATTTGCCGGCACAATAATATAATTTGCATGTTCGATTTGCTCCTTGGATCTCCCGGTGAAACCAAAGAATCGATTGAAAAAACGATTCATCTAATGCAAAAAATCAAGCCCGATCGTGTGGGCATCAGTCTCGGTGTGCGGCTTTATCCAATTACGCCGCTGGGGCGTCAAATCATAGGAGCATCAAAAGAAACCTTGTCGGAAAACCCTAGT
>JACNIG010000064.1 GCA_014383215.1 Candidatus Desulfatibia vada
ATTACGAAGATACGGCCCTTTTCGTTGTTGATGTTCTCAAGGGAAAGGATATATTGCTGGTATTGAATACCGGGGAAAAGATAAAGCTGAAACCAAAAAAACTCTCAATGAAAGCAGACAACCTTTACATGCACATTGGAGAAGAACGCATCAAGTTTACTGAAAAAAGCCTGGTAAAGATATCTGTCCTGATAGAATGTTATAACGACCAATATGTCATTAAGGTAAATAATAGAAAATATAAAATCGCTAAAGCGATTTTATATGAAGCGGCTCTGCCTTAGCTTTTTGTGTCTAAAAAGTTTAAAAACAATCACGAAAACGCGAAATATTGAAAGCACGAAATAGCTGTACGTTTTAGAAATTATTTTCGCCTGCGACGGAAAACAAATCACTTTGGTTAGATTTTTTTCGTGCTTTCGTTTTTTCGTGCTTTCGTGATAAATTTCTTTACTTGGTCTTAAAAGAGTGCATCTACAAACAGGTTAGGATCAAATTCCTGCAGATCTTCAATTTTTTCTCCAATGCCGACATATTTTAATGGGATTTCAAGTGCATTGCATATACCGACAACGATTCCTCCTTTGGCGGTTCCGTCGAGTTTGGTAAGGGCAATTGCAGTAACGCCGATAGCATCGTTGAACATTTTAGCCTGGGACAGTGCGTTTTGGCCGGTTGTGGCATCGAGAACCAGCAAAATTTCATGGGGTGCGTCCGGGATCTTTTTGGCGATGGTCCGTTTGATTTTTTTGAGTTCTTCCATCAGGTTTACTCTGGTGTGAAGGCGGCCGGCAGTGTCAACTATGACAATATCAGTCCCCCGGGCCACGGCTGCTTCAATGGCGTCATAGGCTACGGCGGCGGGGTCGGCCTTATCTTTGTGCTTGACAATATCCACACCGGCCCTATCAGCCCATATCACAAGCTGTTCAACGGCTGCCGCCCGGAAAGTGTCGGCGGCCGCGATGAGAACCTTCTTCTGCGATGCTGCAAATTTGGCCGCCAGTTTGCCGATAGTGGTTGTTTTGCCGACTCCGTTGACACCGATCACCACGATAACGTGGGGTTTGGCAGCCAGTGGTGCCGGCGGTGGTGTTTTGGTGCCGAGCAGTGCGAGTATCTTTTCTTTCAGAGCGTCTTTGAGTTGACCGGCATCAGAGATGCTTGAAGACCTTTGTGAAATGCTTTGGATGAGATCCATGGCGGTCTGGACGCCGATATCCGATGTTATCAGCAACTCTTCAAGTTCTTCTAAAAGATCGTCATCGATTTTGCGCTTGTTTGAGAAAAGCTCCTCAATGTCGGTATTAAGCAGTTGGCGGGTCTTGGAAAGGCCGGTTTTCAGGCGTTTAAAAAAACCTTTTGATTCTTTAGGCTCTTTCGGAAGGGGTTCACGGTTCACGGTTCACGGTTCAGGGGTTCAGGGTTAAAAGGTTCACGGTTCAGAGGTTGATCCACCCATGGTATTAACCCAATGGAATCAATGGCTAAGGAAAAAAGCGCGAAACGCTTAACCTTGAAGCCCTTTTTCCCGAGGTTATTGAGCAGTTACGTCCAACAGATTGAACATCGAACATCGAACGTGCAACGTTGAACATCGAATAATGATGTCGCTTTGCTCTGTAATTTAATTTAATTCGTTTTTTTATTCACCATTCGATGTTGGACGTTCGATGTTCGATGTTCATTTTTTAAGTAAACCTGGTGCCTTTGTGGCTATTCTTTCCGGTTTATCCTTCTTGGCATTCAAAATTTACGGAAACAATCTTGGAAACGCCTTTATTTTCCATGGTAATGCCGAAAAGTGTGTCGGCAAATTCCATAGTTCTTTTATTGTGAGTTATCATAATGATTTGAGAATTTTCCCCGATGATTTTCAGCAGATCATTAAATCGAAAAACATTGGATTCGTCAAGGGTTGCGTCAATTTCATCCATGAGACAGAAAGCGGCGGGCTTAATTAAAAATATTGAAAAGATCAAAGCGATGGCAGCGAGCGCTTTTTCGCCTCCGGACAACAGACTCATTCTGGTCAGCTTTTTACCCTGGGGATGGACCAAAAATTCTACGCCGGTATCAAGAGGCTTATCCGGTTCAGTAAGGATGAGTTTGGCTGAGCCGTTATCAAAAAGACGGGGGAAAACTTCGTTTAACTTTTGGTTTATGGCATCAAACGTTTTAAGAAATCGTTCCTGGGTTATCTTGTTTATCTTTTTGATAACTTTATGGAGATCTTCCACAGCCTGCTCAAGATCTTCACGTTGCTCGCACAGAAAGTCATAACGTTCTTTTAGTTGTTCATGCTCCTTGATGGCACCGAGATTGACATCTTCTATTCCGGCGATCCTTTTTCTGCAAAGGTCAAGCTCGTTCTCCATTTCATCCAGGGTCATCTCGTTGTTTTCCGCTGCAGAACTAAATTCTGATTGAAGGGCGGCAATCGCAGTGTGGTAGGTTGCTTGCAGACGATCGGTAATATTTTGGCGTTGAAGGTGCTGCTGGGATTGCTCAAGCTCAAGCATGCGGATCTTATGCAGTGTTTTTTCACGTTTGGTCTGTATCTTGGAAATAGTACTGTCACTATCCAGCATCTTGGCATCAATGGATGCATAGTCAGCCTCATTGTGCTGTAGAGCTTCCTCCAAACGTTTCAAATCATCATACCTGCCGGCAAGGGTTTGTTCAAAATCTACAATATTTTGTTGTGAATCGGTCTTTTTTTGTTTTTTGCGGCCAATTTCAAGTGCAATTTGCTCGAGCTGTTTTAATCCGTCATTTTGGAATTCTTTAAGTCGTCTTAAAGCATTGCTGCTGTTTTCCAGCTTGGTATTTAAAGCTGTTAAATTGAGTTTAAGGTCTACGATGCTCTGATTAAAATCTTCCAGCTCCGACGATAAAGAGCTGATCTGGCCTAATTTTTCTGTGACTTTGTCCTGGGCTGTTTTAACAGCATTTTCGATGTCAGATAGTGCCTGGTTGTGCGTAGTAATTTCTTCATCAATATCATTCTTTTCTCCCAGAAGGCGCTGCTGTTCCAGATGTATAATTTCAAGATGGCGGCGGGAGTGTTTTAGGTCTTCGTTAGCTTTATAAAGATCCTTTTCCGCTTCGATTTCGAGTTGGGTCACTTTATTTTTTTGTTCAAAGAGCTGCTGCAGTTTGCTTTCAATGGTGCGGACTTTGGATTCCAGTTCTTTTTGATCGCTACGTGCTGATTCCAGTTCAGGAATTAATTTTTTTATGCGGCGGTCAATGCGTTTCAGCTCCTGCTTTTTTGCCAGAATACCTGACAGGTTGTCCTGGCTGCCGCCGATCATAATACCTTGATGTGAGAGAATATCCCCATCTTTAGTAACAGCTGTCTGCATGCTGCCGTTGTTGTTATATATTTTTAGGGCTTCTTGCATATCATCGGCAACAACAACATGTGCCAGGAGGGCTTCGGCGATTTTTTCAAACCCTGGTTTAACAGATACATAATCCAATAGCTTTTTTTGAGAAGCGCACTTTTTTTTGGGCTCCAATTCAAAGTTTTTGACAGAAGAAACCGGAATAAAACCGCTGCGTCCGGCTCGGGTTGTTTGCAGATAGTTGATGGAGCCGATTCCTGCTGTTTGATCCTTGACAAGAATGTATTGCAATGATTCCCCAAGTACTGCTTCCACTGCGGTTTCATAGGAAGGTTGCGGTTCGAGAATATCAGCTATCAGCCCCAAAATATCGTCATTTTCAGGGCCGCCGGCTTTATCTGTCGATTTCTCACCTTCTTTGCGGCCCACTTTTTTCATTACGGCCCGGACACCGTCCTTGTACCATTCAAAGTTGTCTTCCATTTTCTTTAAGGTGGTATAAGTCGATTTGGCTTGGTTGCTTTCCAGCACCAGGGTCTGAACGTGCTTCACCTGCTTCCCTAACAAACCGTTCTTTTCTTCCAGTTGCTTCTTAATATCGGCAATCTGCCGGTTCAGATCGTCTATTTTTGCGTGGTGTGCCTGAAACACTTTTTCGGTTTGGGACACTTTATGCTCAAGCTGTGTGACTTCTTGAGCGGTTTTGATTTCTTCGGCATTAGTTTGTTTAAGGCGTCTTGTCAGGCTTTCTTTGTTATTGGTGGCGTTTAAGTAGATATTTTTGTGCCGAGCTTCCTGGGTTGCCAGATCCATAACTTTTGTTTTTGAAGTTTCAAGGTCTTGATGCAGAGCTGATAATTGGTCTTTAATTTTTTTCTCAAACGACTGCTGTTGATCAAGGACCTCCGTTTCCTTGGTGATGCGGGTTTTAATGCCGGTATTTGTGTCTGCAACCTGGGAAATTTCGGCGGTAATATTCCTGTCCTTTTTTTCAAGGTCTTGGCGGGCAGATTCAAGCCCTGCTATTTCATCTCTGAGCCTCTCTATGTCTTTATGAAGGTGAGCCAGATCATTCTCAATGCGGTCCATATTGCGCTGCATCTCAAATCTTTTAGACTTTTGCTCTGAAATTTCCTGATTTTTTTGTGAGCTACGCAACTTGATCTCTGCAAGCGCTGCGTCAAGTTTATTAAGTTGAGAGGTATGCCCGAGGTCCGTATCCCTAAGATCTTTTAATAATGTGTCGGTTTCATTTATTTTGTGAGTATAGTCATCGTAATAATGCAGGGCAAGGCCGATGTCGAGTTCTCTGATGCGATCCTGATACCTTTTGTAACGTTTGGCTTTACGGGCCTGACGCTTAAGAGCGGCCATCTGCCGCTTTACTTCAAAAATTATATCGTTTACACGCAAAAGATTTTGCCTGGTAGAGTCGACTTTGCGCAAGGCTTCGTTTTTACGTGCCTTATACCTTGTAATTCCAGCAGCTTCTTCGATGATAAATCGTCTTTCTTCCGGCCCGGCATCTGTAATTGTACCAATGTTGCCCTGTTGTACTACGGCATATGACTTAGATCCTAAACCGCTGCCCATAAAGATGTTGTGGATATCTTTTAGACGGCAGGGTTGTTTGTTGATGAAATAGGCACTTTCTCCGGACCGGTGGAGGCGTCTGGTAAGCATGATTTCGGTAAAGCCTTTGAGCTCTTCAGGGGCGGTGCCGTTGTCATTGTTCAGGATTAAGGAGACTTCTGCCATGTTTAAGGGGTGTGTACCGTTAGTACCGGCAAATATCACGTCTTCCATAGATTTTCCACGAAGCTGCTTAACGCTCTGTTCCCCCATTACCCATCTGAGAGCATCGACAATATTACTTTTGCCGCAGCCATTTGGACCTACAACTGCCGAAATACCAGGAGGAAATTCAATGCGGGCTTTTTCGTGAAAGGATTTAAATCCGTTTATTTCCAGTTGTTTAATTTTCATACAAGAAAATCTCCTGTTTAGGAATTTTAGCCCGCCGGCGGGTAAACCTTTCGCCGGTTTGGCTTGATAGTTCCCTGACCCTTGAACCCTGAACCAAACAGTTTAGTAGAACACAGATGACACGGATTTTGCGGATTTTCACGGATTTTATATTATTTTATCTGTATCTGTGTAGATCCGTTTTAATCTGTGTTATCCGCGTTCCATTGAACCCTGAACCCTGAACCCTGAACCGTAATAGCAATAGCAGGAAGTTTTGTGATTGTAAAGCAAAAACACAAGGTGGAGTATGTTTTTATTGCATAAATACAAGATATGGTAGAATTTATATGTTTTTGGCTTATTTTATAAGCTCATTGATAATTTATAAATAAAACAATATGATAATGAATTCGTATTTTGTCAAAGGTTTCAACACAGGGAGAAATCGCCGATTGTCTGGATGGATTAAAAAATACTGGTTCGTTGCAGGACTTGTGTTTGTTTTTGCTGTAACGCTGGCTGATACAACCGAAACCATCTCCGGGATCGGCAGGTGGTTCAAGCTTCATCACGGGCCGGATGCCGTTATCGTTCTGATATTTTTTTTCTCCGGTTTGATACTCGATTCCAGGCAAATAAAGTCGGGCCTGATTGATATCAAGGGCATCCTTATTGCCCTGATGATTATTTTTCTTATCGCCCCGATTGCAGCAGCATGCTTCGGCATGGCCCCCTTGGGCAACGGAATCAAAATAGGAATTTTTCTGGTAGCGGTTATGCCGACAACTTTGAGCAGCGGCGTGGTTATGACTGGTGCCGCCGGCGGGAATATGGCGCATGCTCTGGTTATTACTATTGTAGCAAATGGACTTGCTGTTGTTACAATACCTGTTATCCTTGCACAGCTTTTGAAGCTGGTCGGCGGAATAACGGTAGTATCTATAGACAAGTCGGCCATCATGATAAAACTTAGTTTATTGGTGCTTTTGCCACTCGGCTGTGGTTTGCTTATTAAATATTATACAAAATCTATGATGGACCGCTGGGGAGCGAAATTATCAGTTCTGAACCAGTGTCTGATACTGGGGATTGTCTGGATGGCTGTTTCTCAGGCCAGACATGTAATCATAAACGGCGGCGATAATATCGGGATAATTTTCCTGTTGGCGTTTACCTTTCATGGAGTGCTTTTGGCGGCTGCAGGAGTTCTTACTCATTTATTCAGAATCGCTAAAGGCAAAAGAGAAAGTATAATTTTCATGGGGGGGCAGAAAACCCTGCCGCTTTCAATCATTCTGCAAGTTGCCCTTTTCCCGCAATACGGACTGGCTCTGGTTGTCTGTGTGATGCATCATCTTACCCAGTTGCTGATGGATGGATATCTGGTAGGTAAGCTAAGGGATTTATCCGATCATGATTTGATGGCGTCGTAAAAAGTCCCATCTACTACGGTTTTCAGGGTATTTCCGGAAACTCGAATAATCTTGACACCTTTGACTTCAGACGGGTATTATCATAATAAATATCAATTTAATGGAGGATATCGATGGGAGCAAATACTTCCGCCAGTATTGGGGATATACTGAAACATCCGGAGGTCCAAAAAGTAACCGACAATATCAATCAGGAAGTAATTGAGCGCAGAGAGTATAAACCTCCGGTATGCAAAGTATTTTCCAGTTCTTATACCATGCTGGAAGATAAGCCTCAATTTGAATTTTATGTGGATAATGAAGCCCGCCGGCGTCTGCCGGGAATTATCGATAATAAAGTGCAAACCATTGTTGAGCTGCAAACACCTGAGGAAACTTTCAAAGAACAATTCAATAAAAAGCGCAAAATCGGCATTGTTTTTTCCGGAGGGCCCGCCCCCGGCGGCCACAATGTTATTGCAGGGCTTTACGATGCCGCCCAAAAAGCCAATCCTGAGACCATAATATACGGTTTCCTTTTAGGACCGGACGGGATCATTGAAGGTGAAGCCGTTGAGATAACCGGGAGCCTGGTGGACAGATTTAGAAACCTGGGCGGGTTTACCATGATCAAGACCGGAAGGGCCAAAATCGATACCAAAGAAAAAATGGAACTGTCAAAAAAGACCTGCAAACGGCTTGGTTTAGACGCTTTGGTGATCGTAGGCGGCGACGATTCCAACACCAATGCGGCTTTTTTGGCCCAGGAAATGCTCGCAGACGGCGTCCAGGTGATAGGGGTTCCCAAGACTATTGATGGCGATATTCAGGTCAGAGATAACAACAGGAAAGTCTTATGCGCCATGTCATTCGGATTTCATACCGCTGCCAGAGCTTTTTCAATAGAGATCGGCAACCTTTGTACGGACAGCAGTTCGGATATCAAATACTGGCACATTTGCAAGGTTATGGGAAGAGTCGCCAGTCACCTGGCACTCGAGACAGCTTTGCAGACCCATGCGAATATCACTCTCATCGGTGAGGATCTTGCTGACTACGTCGATAAAGAAAGAGTTGAAAAGGCGGCAGCAGAAGGGGTCATTAATTATCATGCTTACGGAATGACCCTGAGGCATTTGTCCCGGGTGATTTGTGACGGCATTGTCAGGAGGGCTGCAGTAGGAAAAAACTACGGCGTGATCGTAATACCGGAAGGGGTTCTGGAATTTATCAATGAAATTCAAAATTTTATCATAAAGCTGAATACTATTATCTCCGAATATAACCAAACCCATGATACGGATTTTCACACCGATTTTTCTTTGCTGGAAGAGAAGCTGGAATATTTGCGAAGATTGGCCGGTCGTTCGCAAGAGGACAATTCTTTTACCATATGGAACATGCGTGACCATGAGCTGTTTAACGATATTCCGGCCTTTTTTCAAGAAGGCCTTCTAATGGAAAGGGACAGTCATGGGAATTTCCAGTTTTCGCAGGTTGAAACCGATAAGGTCGTCCTGGGAATGGTCAGGGACTATCTGAACATCCTAAAGGAAAATGGAACTTATAAGATAGGAATTGAACGAGACTATTACCGTAAAACGCTGGACAAGGGAGGGCTCGATCCGGATTTCTTGGGTCCGATCCTGTTTCAAAATTATGATGATGCCCAGTTTCTTCTGATGAAATCGTCTATCATGTCCGTAAAAACCCTCAAACAGGCTCTGGTGAAAGCCGGTGCCATTGCAGAGACGGAAAAGGTTCCTGCACCGGTTGAAAAGATTTTCCACAAATCTGTTCCCAAATTCAAGACTCAACCCCATTTTTACGGCTATGACGGCAGGGGCAACGACCCCACCCGATTTGACTGTATGTACACTTATAACCTGGGATTGACGGTTTTCAGCCTGATTGCCAATGGTGCTACCGGTCAGATGGCAGCCATCAGAAATCTGGAAAAGGACTTTTCTCAATGGCAGCCTATTGGAATTCCTATTGCTCCGTTGATGCACCTTGAGGAAAGAAAAGGAAAATTGACCCTGGTTTTGGAAAAGAGCATAGTGGATATCGATTCCGCGGCGTTTAAGGTTGTCAAGGCATTCAGAGAGAAATGGCTGGCGGCCGTACCGGGTGAAGATAATTACAGGCGGCCGGGCCCCATAAGGTTTACCGGAAAGAGCGAGGAAGACCGGCCGATTACCCTGGTGTTGAATGCGTTGGATTCATGACGTTAATGTAATAATGAAGCTTTGTTTCAAACCGGCAAGTTGATGAGATTCCAAACACATTAATTGAGACTAACTGATGCTTGATACCAGATGCTGGATGCTGGTGAGGTAAAATAACCATCCTTTTTCATCAAGTATCCAGTATCTGCTTCAATTTCGAGTAAAAATGCCATATGAAAAAATTATAAAACTCGCCATGAATAAGAGACCTAAATATGGTGCAGTTATGAAGCGATTGTTAATTGTTATTCTGATTTTATTTACGGCGGTTCCTGTATTTGGGGAAAATTATCTTCTCAACGGCGGTCAGGAATCGCAAATCAAATATGAGATGGTTCAAAGAGTACGGCCGTCGGCCGGCCTCAAAAAACTGATGCTCAGCTGTGTTATTCCAGAGTCTTTTTCTTCGCCGACCTACAACCAGCGGATTGGGGATTTCGATCTTGACTTTTCTCCTGCGCCTTTAAGTCGTGAGGACCGAACCGACAAGCGCGGGAACAAGGTTGTCGAAGCGACCTGGAAAGCGCCGACCGGGCCGGTGACAACGACTATCCGCCTTACGGCAATCAACAGCACAAAACTGCAGGCTCTGAAGACTGGGGCACCATTTCCGCTCAGCGGGTTGCCGCAACAGGCAAAAGTATATTTAAAGGCTACCGATCAAGTCCCTGCCGACGACAGTCAAATTCGTTCCAAAGCCCGTGAATTAACAAGTGCGGCTAAAAATCAATTTGATGCAGTACAGAAAATATTAACGTGGGTTGTGGATCATATGCACTATGTGCTGACTCCCCAAAGCTACGATGCATTATATTCCTTTCAAAGCGGCAAGGGTAATTGTCAGAATTACTCGCACCTTTCAGCAGCCATAATGCGTGCGGCTGGAATTCCTGTACGCATTGTAAATGGAATTACCTTGAAACAACCCTATGACATTAATATGGAAAACTCTATACTTACCATGAAAATGGCCCAGGGACGGCATTCTTGGGTAGAAGTTTATTTTCCGGACCTGGGCTGGGTGCCGTTCGACCCCCAGGGAACCGAACTTTTCGTCAGCAACCGTTTTATTAGAGTGGAGACCGGCTTGGATAACAACGAAACACGCCAGGATGGGCTCATGCGCTGGATCCAGTCCAAAAGCTCGCCGGGACGACCGTTATTTGAAGAGAGCATCCAAGCTGAATTTGTCACCGATCACATCAAGCTTGCAGGCCGGAAAACCAACTATGGCCCCCGCGGGCTGCTGCTCGGTCCTCAAGTCGAAGCCGCTTTTTCTAAAGTAACCGTATCCATCCCGCCGCCGCCCCCGAGAGTGTCGGAAGAAGTATTAAAACGCCTGCGCTTCAAAAAGCCGTATGTGTTCGGCAACCTGGACTTTCCTGAAAACGTAGATTTTCTGTCTGCAAGGGGGCCGGCTGAACAACAGTCCGACAATACAATGGAAATGCGCAAAAACTTTCTGGTGGAGACGGCCGAGTATGTAACTACGCGGGGAAATCAATACGCCCAGACGTTTATTTTAGCCAAACCAATGCAATTGCAGCACACCGGGCTGGCGCTGCATAAATTTAATTCCGAAGGACAGCTTTGGCTTGAACTTTTAAAAGACAATGGAGGGACTCCCGGTGATCTGATCGCTACAAGCGATATCATCGAACTCAACCACGTGAAGTTCACACCCGGTTATACCTGGGTGGACTTTGATTTTACCACAACTTCCGTGATACTCTCACCAGGCCGCTACTGGGTTGCTCTGGGATTCACCGGCGGCCCTATCGTGAACTGGTTTTTTACCTATGGCAAGCCCGTCGGGCCGCAGGACGGCACTCGATATAAAACCATGTTTGATGAGACCTGGAGTCGCAGCTTGGCCTATGAATTCAACTATCGAGTCATAGGACTTGCCGCCCAATAGGCGCAACTTAAAACGTTCGTAAAAAGGAAATTTTTACTTTTTACGAAACCATCACCTGTTGAAGAAAGGAATAAAACATGAAAATTCATTCCTTGATGATTGCCGACCCAATTACCATAAATGAAAACGCCTCTATCAGAGAGGCCCTTGAAGTTATGAAAGTGAACTCTATCCGACATCTCCCGGTAGTGTCAAAGGGGAAGAGGCTAAAGGGTTTTGTTACCCTGGCTGACTTGAAGCAAGGCCTTATTCCATCAATGGTTGGAGATGTAACCCTGACCGATTTGATGATAAAGGACCCGATTGTGGTTGATCCTGATGATGATGTCGAAACTGCAGCCCGGATCATCTATAAACACAAAATCGGGGGTATGCCGGTGGTTAAAAACAACAAACTGGTCGGCATAATAACCGAAACAGATATCCTCAGGGCTTTTATAGACATGATGGGGCTTCTGACAGCCAGTTCACGTATTGATATGGTGATCGAAGACAAACCGGGCTTGTTTAGAAAAGTTCTGCAGATTATCCATGATAACGGCGGAGATATAATCAACGTAGGAATGCCGGCCCAGCATACAGACACACGGGTGTATTACTTTCGTCTGTCCGTCTGTGATACAGATATAATCAGAAAAGCCCTTGAAGAGGAAGGGTTCGAAGTGATTTCTGCAACTAACTAAGCTCTTTGGCGGCTTCTATGGCAAAGTAGGTCAAAATCAGGTCGGCCCCGGCCCGTTTGATTGCGGTGAGAGTCTCCATCATAACCTTCTTGCCGTCCAGCCATCCCTTTTCTGCGGCGGCTTTTATCATGGAATATTCACCGCTGACGTTATAAGCCGCGACCGGAAGATCGGTCTCTTCCCGTATCCGGCAGATGATGTCGAGATAGGCAAGAGCGGGTTTTACCATGATGATATCGGCACCTTCCTCGATATCCATGGTAACTTCCCGTATGGCTTCCAAGGCATTTGCAGGGTCCATCTGGTACGTTCGGCGATCCCCGAACTTGGGGGCAGAGTCTGCTGCATCACGAAACGGACCGTAATATGCAGAACAATACTTGGCTGCATATGAAAGAATAGGCAGGTTATTGAAATCATTTTCGTCAAGGATATTGCGAATTTCAGCAACACGACCGTCCATCATGTCAGAAGGGGCCACCATGTCGGCGCCCGCTTCGGCATGGGACAGGGCCGTTCTGGCAAGCAGGTCAAGGGAGGCGTCGTTGTCTATATTATGGCCGTCGATGACACCGCAATGGCCGTGATCCGTATACTGGCATAAACACACGTCGGTAATGACTGCCAAATCAGGGAGTTTTTCTTTTAAAGCTCTGGTTGCCTTTTGAACGATACCGTCTTTGGCATAGGCCCGGGTTGCAAGAGGATCCTTGTTGTGGGGTATCCCGAAGAGGATAACAGCCGGAACACCAAGTTCAAATGCTTCTTTGGAGGTTTTAACGAGGTTGTCGACAGATAGCTGATATTGTCCGGGCATCGATTCGATGGGATTTTTAACTCCTTTGCCGCTGATAGCAAAAAGCGGCAGGATCAAATCATCGACCGAAAGTTTTGTTTCGCGAATCATACGCCGGAACGCTTCATTTTGTCGCAAACGTCTGGGTCTGTAATCTGGGAAAATCATAGTAACGCCTCTTAGTTTCTTAGTGATCAAATTCGTGCATTTTGTGGCAAAATATTTTTATAACACCTTGTGATGCCTTTATGGATAAGATGCTTGATGCTAGTTTCTGCCGTCTACGCAGTGCTTCGCCGTGCCAAGGGATACTGGATTTTAATAGGATGTTATCCTTATTTTATCCCCGCTAAAGACGGGATCTTCGACCAGCATCAAGCATCCAGTGTCCAGTATCAGCTTGTTAAATGGCACAGGTGGTTAAAGTTTTAATATATCCTGTTTGGTTCCGGCTTGTCCGGGTTGGGTTAATAATCGGTATTAAATCTTTGGAAGCTCATCTCGAATAAGATTGCTGATAAATGCCTCTGGCGACAAAAGTGCCTGTTTTGTAATAAAAAAACGATTCCTTCCGGTTTTATCTCTTAGCAGTTTAAGGCCGTATTCAAAATCGGCTGTAAGCTGTTTGTAAAAATTTTCGAGCTTTGCGTCTGAATTTTCAAACTGATCAATAATGAAATCGACGGCATCTTCTTCCAAAACAATATTGATATCGTGATTTTTAAAGAAATAGAGCTCTACATTTTTTATTTCATCATAATAAGATTTTATTTTATCAATGGCTTTCCCGACATCCATAATGTGTTTAGTATAGTATCCGGCCACGATATCAATACGTGCAGGTGTCAATGTCAGGCTGAACTTTTCAGTAAAGTTTTTTTTGTTTGAGTTCAAATATTCTTTAATAAATTCTTTTTCGGCGATACATAGCCTTTCAAAAGCTTGATTGAATTTGTCCAGGCTTGGCGATGTCAGCATTGTTTCAAGTTCGCGGTCAGGGTTTTCAATGAGAGCAGCCGTTACCGGGAGCTTTTTAATATCAGTTGAGGGCAGTCTCTTTTCAAAGTCAAGGAGCACATGTTCAACGGCGCTAACCAGGCCCCTGGCCCCTGTGTTTTCTTGAACGGCTTTTTTTGCTAAAAGACGCAGGGCCCTGCCTTCAAACTTTAGGTCAATACCATAAGCGGCGAAATCGAGTTTTTTACCAAGAATGACCGGGTTGCTGGGGTTTTTAAGAATTTCGTAAAGATTATCTTCCGAAAGCTTTTCAAAAACAGCCCGAACAGGTAGACGGCCGACAAACTCGGATTCAAATCCAAACTCTATCAAATCTTCCGACTTGACATGTTTAAGAAATTCAATATGGTCTTGGGCTTTTGTAATTTGAGCTCCAAAACCGATTTTTTGACTTGCAATCCGTTGCTTGACGATCTGGGCCAGATCTCCAAATGCACCGCTCATAATAAACAGGATTTTACTGGTATTTACTGTACGCTTTTCGCGCTTACCCGTTTTTCGAAAGCGTTCGATTTCTTGAATCATCGATATGGGGTCATGGGGAACTTTCAAGTCGATTTCCGTCTCTTCCATGGGCTTAAGCAGAGCGCGCTGTACACCGGATCGTGATACGTCAACCCCGATGATGTTGCGATGGGATGCAATTTTATCGATTTCATCAATGTAAATAATACCGTATTGCGCCAGTTCGATATCGCCGTCTGCTTCTCGCACGAGATCCCGAACCAAATCTTCCACATCCCCGCCGACATAACCGGTTTCGCTGAATTTGGTTGCATCACCCTTGACAAAAGGAACGCGGATTTTGTTAGCGATTAGTTTGATAAGGTATGTTTTGCCAACTCCGGTGGGACCGAACATAAGTATATTGTTCTTAATATGGCCTACCATGTCATTTGCATCGTCAGGAGAGGATTCAGCGCGTTTTATCCTATTGAAATGTGTGCATATTTTTGTTGCCAGAATAGCTTTGGCGGAATCTTGTTGAACAATGTACTGGTCCAGATAGGCGATAAGATCTTCGGGTTTTAAATCAAAATTGATCTTTTTCTTTTTGGGCGAAGGCTCTGCGGTTTTTTCCGTGGCTATCTCCTGAGGCATCACCAGCGGCGATACTATTTTAACACTGCCACCGAACTTTTTTGATATAAAATCGCCTATTTCTTTTTCAATCTCTTTGGGGTCGGGTATTTTTTCGTAGTGTTCCTTCATAACGCTAAAATATAATCACGCCTTGCAAAAAAGCAACAGGGACATCGATGCTGGATGCTGGATACTGGATACTGGATGCTGGATGCTGGATGCTGGATGCTGGATAAAATATGGAGTTTATTTTTTTATGTATCAAGTATCCAGTATCAAGCATCAGCTTGTTAAATGGTACAATTGCCTAATTTTTATATATACCCTCTTTGGTTCCGGTTTGTCCGGGTTGGGAAGTATCAAGAAGACTGTTGGGACAATAACTCACTGGCGCGGCTCAAGCGTTGAATCAGGGTGTGGGAAAAAACTTTATAAAAACGGAACTGAGTATCGGTGGCCATCTGCTCTATAATAGATGCGTTTATCTTCATCAAAATGGTATTGCCCACTGCCTTGATAGTGGCAGTCCGTTTGGTTTTGCCCAGATACGCCATTTCGCCGAAGCAGTCACCCTGCTTCAATACTGCCAGCTGCTTGCCTTTCTTGGTGACCACAACTTCGCCGGCAACAATTATATAGAAGCAGTCTTCTATTTCCCCTTCGGTGATTATGATTTCAGCGGACTTGTATTTTAGCCACTGAATGGTTTTGAGTACTTCAGCCAATTCGCTGGAAGAAAAATCCTTGAAAAAAGTTATTTTTTTAAGGGCATTGAGTTTTTCTTGAGGATTGATCGCTTCTTCCAAAAACCTCAACTTATCGAATGAGGCAACCAAATCCGATGCTAACTGCCTCCCGGTCTGGTAACGTTCGGTCAAATCTTTTGCTAAAGCTCGCATGACGATACTTCCCAGGGCTTCAGGAATATCTTGCCGGTATTTTTCTAAGGGCTCGGGGTTTTCGTTCGTTATTTTATATAGTGTAGCGTACTCATTGTCAGCCTGGAAAGGTTTGGCGCCGGTAAGAAGTTCATACATTACTACTCCGAGCGAGAAAAGATCTGTCTGCGGTGTTAAGGGCTCATTGCGCGTTTGTTCCGGCGAAGTGTAATAAAGCGAACCGGTAAAACTCCCTGATTCGGGAATATCTGCAACTCCCTCCACTTGGGCGATGCCAAAATCGGTAATTTTTGTTTCGTCTGCAAGGGAAATCATGATGTTACTAGGTTTGATGTCGCGATGAACGACTCCGTTTTGGTGGGCATAGTCAAGAGCCTTAGCGCTCTGAAAAATGTGTTTTATTGTATTGTCCAGCGGTAACAAGCCCTCTTTTGAGCAATATTCTTTCAAAGTGGTGCCCTCC
>JACNIG010000026.1 GCA_014383215.1 Candidatus Desulfatibia vada
TGAAAGGATAATTTATAAGCCACTCGGCATAATCCGGAACTCGGCATTATGCCTATTATGCCGAGCTCGGCATAATAGGCAATAACTCGTTTGCGCCCATTCGGCTCGCTGATCATACCACAGATCTAACAATGCTTGAAGTTACCCGACCAGGGGTCAAAAATTTGCCACATTGTTAAATTTGGCATCATATTCACCCTCCCGCGCATAAAAATGCTTGGATAGATAATCTTAGATATTTGTAATAATTAAGATAAATATTTTCAATATATTTTGGCATAATTCATGCGTTGTCTATTGAAAGACAAATGAGTGCTGAATGAAACCGACACCGTGCTTGACGAAATCAAAATATGAAACAACAAAATCAGTACTTTTTATTCGAGTTGGATGGGCAGCGCTATGCCATGGAAATTTCCGTAGTTGAGAAAGTCATCCATGCGGTTGAACTGATCTCTCTGCCGGAGACTCCTGATTCTTTGCTTGGATTAATTAACGTGGGTGGCAAGATCATTCCCTTCGTTAATATCCGCAAGAAGTTTAACTTGCCGGCTCGCGAAATGAACCTCGATGACCGCATCATCATTTCCCGGATATCAACACGGAAAATAGCCTTCATAGCGGATAATGTTGAAGGGCTAGTTGAATTTTCCAAGGAACAGATAGATGACGTCCATCAAAGCTTCCCGGAGATGGAGCGCTACATTGTGGGGGTAGGAAGATTTCAAGACAATACCGTTCTCATTATTGCTATTGATAAGCTATTTTCCACTCAGAACATAAACAGATTGGAAAAAGTGATGAAAGAACAAGACTAAAATTTAATAACTCAACAACTTGACTATTGAGCGACTTAACAAAAACATGGACCAAAACATTCCAGATCATCTTATTTCCGATTTGAGTGATTTTGTCAGATCTCAGACAGGCCTTTATTTTCCAAAAGAGAAATGGCGAGACCTCAACCGGGGTGTAAAGACCGCATTGGAGGAGTTGGTTGAAGAACCTTCGGTACGTGAAGATACGGCATCGTGTATTCAGTGGTTGCTGTCATCCACCCTTACAAACAAACAGCTCGATACGTTAGTTGGGCATCTCACCATCGGTGAAACCTTTTTTTTCCGTGATAAAAACATCTTTCAGGTCTTAAAAGACCATATTCTATCCGGATGGATCAAATCGAGTCAGGTAAGAGGGAAAAGTATCCGATTCTTTAGTGCGGGGTGCTGTACCGGTGAAGAACCATATTCCATCGCCATGCTTATTGATCAAATGATGCCGGAATTGAAGGATTGGGAAATTACGATATTGGCTACCGACATCAATCCCCGCTTTCTTCAAAAGGCTGAACAAGGAGTTTACACGCGTTGGTCCTTTCGTGACACACCCGACGAGATACTGGAAAAATATTTCAAAAAACAAGCTGATAATCGCTACGAAATTTCGACCCATCTCAAAGACATGGTGAATTTCTGCCAACTCAATTTAGCGGAACGAACCTATCCTTCAGCGCTTAACAATAATGCAATGGATGTAATCTTTTGCCGCAACGTACTTATGTATTTTGCTCCGGATCTTAGAGGGGAAGTGATCAAACGTCTGACACATTCCCTTGTGGAGGGCGGCTGGCTGATCGTGAGCCCGAGTGAAGCAGCGTTTGTCCAGCAACTCGGCCTGAATGCTGTCCGGTTTCCGGGTGCTGTCCTTCACAGGAAAGGGCCTCCCCGGAAGGAAGATCTTGAACCGCGATGTTCAAAAACGCGCTCTGCCGGTCTTCCTTACCCAGTTGTAAGCTCTTTGAGCCGGAAGCAGTCAGGGGATAAAGAAACAAATCGTAAGAGGCTTAGGAGAAAAACAGACAAAAAGCGGGGGAAAAGGCATGTTCAGCCAAAACAGGACATTTATCAGGAATCTGTGAACCTCTATAAAAAAGGCCGTTATGAAGAATCGGTGGAAAAGCTCACGACACTTCTATCAAATAGAAAAAACAGTAACGGCACTTTCCTTTTGAAATCCGAATCCATGGCCCTTCTATCAAAGTCTTTAGCAAATCTGGGAAAATTGGATGAAGCGCAAAAATGGTCAGAAAAGGCTGTTAATACTGAAAAACTTAATCCCGGCCACCACTATCTTTTAGCAACCATATGTCATGAACAGGGGCGCTTGACAGAATCCATAAAATCGCTCAAGCATGCCCTTTATCTCGACCCAAGATTTGTGCTGGCCCATTTTGCACTGGGAAATCTCACCCGTCAACAGGACAAGATCAATGAATCCGGCAAGCACTATAAGAATGTCCTCTCTTTACTGCTTCCAATGGATCATGAAGAGATTCTGCCTTACTCTGAGGGGATGACAGCCGGAAGGCTTATGGAAACCGTTAGATTGATGATTGACGATTAATAGGAAATCGTATGAGCGGAAAAAACCATCAAAAATGCCTGGAAGACGGCAGGGCGGCCTTGGAAAAAGTCTTTGAGCCGAACCCGGAAGAAAAGGTTAAAATCCTGAAAGCCAGGGCCAAAGTCCTGGCAAAGACGTCCGTAAAGAAAGACCAAGGCGAAGCCCACTTGCAGGTTGTGGAATTTCTTTTGGCCCATGAGACACATGCCCTTGAATTGAAACATATTCTCGAGGTGCTCCCCTTAAAAGAACTTACACCGCTCCCATGCACGCCCGCTTTTGTTTGCGGAATTATCAATTTTAGAGGCCAGATTATTTCAATCATTGATCTTAAAAAATTATTTGAACTGCCTGAGCAGAGACTTAACGATCCCAACTGGGTTATTATTCTCCATACAGATGAACCTGTTCTGCGTAACGCCGCAGGGATGGAATTCGGTATCCTCGCAGATACCATTGTCGGTGTGAATACTATCCCCCTGAGCGCTGTTCAGCCAACCCTGCCGACCCTTACAGGTATAAGAGAAAAATATCTCAAAGGTATTACTAAAGACCGTGTTGTGATTCTTGATGGGGGCAAGATTCTTTCTGATGAAAAGATTCTGGTCCATAAACAGATAGAGGCATGAGGGGCGCGTTATGAAAAGCATAAAATACAAGATAATGGTAAGTTTCTGTATA
>JACNIG010000071.1:0-1072 GCA_014383215.1 Candidatus Desulfatibia vada
ATAAAAATACTTCCTGAGGTGCTCTCCAACAAAATCGCGGCCGGCGAAGTCGTCGAGCGTCCGGCATCCGTTGTCAAAGAGCTGGTTGAGAACGCCCTGGATGCAGGCAGCCGCCGCATTATCATTGAAATCGAAAAAGGCGGCCATTCTCTAATCCGGGTTTCTGATAACGGCAGCGGAATGAACCGCGACGATACTCTGCTTGCTATTGAGCGCTATGCCACCAGCAAAATATTCAAAGACCGGGATCTGTTTGCAATCAGCACCCTTGGCTTCAGAGGAGAAGCCCTTCCCAGCATTGCCTCGGTATCCAGATTTACCCTGGTGACAAAAGATGAAAGCTCTGCGGTGGGAACTGAAATTGTAGTCCAAGGCGGCACTGTGAAGAAAGTTTCCGATGTCGGCGCTCCCACCGGCACTATGGTCACCGTCGGGCAGCTCTTTTTTAATACGCCTGCCAGGCGAAAGTTTTTAAAGACCGTCAATACGGAGATGGGGCACATTGCAGATGCCGCCGCCGCCTTTGCCCTGGGCCGGCCCCGGGTCCAATTCAGACTTGTTCACAACGGCAAAGTGCTGAAAAGCTGGCCGGCGGCCGCTGATCCGGTTGAAAGGGTCGTCGATGTTTTAGGAAAGTCGATCGAAAACGATCTTCACAGAATAGAATTCAATGAAAGCGCCGTTACCGTCACCGGCTGGACAGCCTCTCCTCGGGTTGCGCGCAGCACCTCCAGAGGGACATATATATTTGTCAACGGCCGGCTTGTCCGCGACCGGATTATCCGGCACGCCCTGTTTGAGGGATACGGTAAACGCTTGATGAAGGGGCAGTTTCCAATGGCGGTTCTTTTTATCAAGGTCCCCTACGACCAGGTGGACGTCAATGTTCATCCCGCCAAGCACGAGGTGCGCTTTGCCCAGCAGAAAAGAGTGCATGATGCCGTGGCCGGTGCCGTTTCCGAAACATTGCGCTACGGTGACCGGTCTGCATGGATTACAACGCCATCGACGCCAAGGCCGCCGGCAATGGAGCAGCACCGCATTTCAGAACAAGAGGCTGTTTTCGGCAGAG
>JACNIG010000071.1:1273-3084 GCA_014383215.1 Candidatus Desulfatibia vada
ATCGGCCAGCTGCACAACACCTATATCCTGTGTGAGTCTGTTGACGGGCTTGTGCTAATTGATCAGCATGCCGCCCACGAGCGCATCCTTTTTGAGCAGCTTAAAAAGCGCTCGGCGGCTTCAACCATGGCGGCCCAGAAACTTGTTGTTCCGGAAACCATTGACTTTGGATACCGGGAGGCGCAGATTTTGGAAAAACTGATCCCGGATCTAAAAAAACTGGGTCTTGAGATCGAGCCCTTTGGCGGCAATACCTTTGTGGTAAAGGCTGTCCCGGCCCTGCTTGCTGATAGAGACAGCAGACCCCTTGTGATTGAAATCGTGGAGAAGATGGCCCAGATCGGTTTTGCGCCCGGTCTTGACAAAGCTATTGACGAGTGTCTGCTCCTGATGGCCTGTCACGGAACGATAAGGGCCAATCAGCAGCTTGCAGACCAACAGATCAAGGCGCTTTTAAACCAGTTAGACGAATGCGACAATCCCTCTCACTGTCCCCACGGACGTCCGACCTGGATCAGGTGGTCCTTCAAGACACTTGAGAAATCGTTTAAAAGAATAGTTTAAAAATTTATCACGAAAGCGCGAAAGAACGAAGACACGAAAGTCAGTTATCGCACTAATGAAGGCATCTGCAAAATGGGGCCAGTTTTACAGAATGTTACAAAGGGCCTTGCCACAATATATGGAGCAAATGCCACTCGACATGGAAGATCCTGAAAACAAAAGATTAGAAGGAGTGGGTAATTAATCCCAGAAGTCGGTTATATTAAATCTTCTTAGCAATGCACCAATGACTTGCCAAGATATTTCAGTGCCTTTACCATGGTTTTTAATTGGATATTGAGGGCCTTGTTTTGAACCAGGTGAGTTTGGCAGTAAAAAAATAAGCTCAGACCCCTTGCCGCGCTTTTCAATTACAATAACGCCATATGGTTTCAAACGTTTTTTTAATTCTCTTAGCTTTAAGGGGCCTTTCTTAGACAACGCAAGCGCTCTCCGACAAGCATGTTTTGGCTATAATCCAGGGCGGCACGAAAGTTTTGAGGGTACGGTTTTTTTGGGATTGTGACTTGAACGCTATTTTCTTCTCTATGGCCTCTTTGCAACTATAAAACTCTTCCCAAACTTCTTTGGGTGCAGGATGATATAAACAATCAAGATTATTGTTGCTAAACGCATAATCTACTTGAGCAACAACCAGATCTATTATGTCTTTTTGGAGTTTAGCCCTGTTTGGGTTAGTAGCAACAATGTCTAACTCAAGACAATGCCCTACCCAAATATCCAGCTCCTTTTTTACCAAAATATTGATTGTCATACTGTTTTGGTTTTTCATAGCTTCCCACCTTAGTTTATGTGTGAGTTTATAAAGCCTATATCAAAATTTGTGTCAAAAACTTGACTCTTTGTCAAGTAATTTGACATATACAAGGACATGTATAAAATATAAGCAAAGGGTGTGCCAAGTCAAGCACCTACCTTTAAATGGGGCATTCCGTTAATTATTATATTCGGGTTCAAAGGTTCAGCCGCCTACGCTGAAGCTTCAGGCTACGCCTCCGGCTACGACCCGACAAGACGTCGTGCCAAGGGGTTCAGAGGTTCAAAGTTCAGGGTTCAAGGGTTAACCCAGAACGAAGAACGGTGAAACTAATTTGGCCAAGCACCTTTCGACTGACTTTCAGTTGGAACAGAAATCTACCTGCTTTAGCGGGTAGTGGTTTAATATTTTTTCTTCGTGCCTTGGTGTTTTGGTGGCGATAAAAAAAGGCCGGCGCGAACCCCGGCCTTATGAATTTAATTGCAGCCCG
>JACNIG010000144.1 GCA_014383215.1 Candidatus Desulfatibia vada
AACAACTCCTTTCCAATCCTGATAAGTTTATTCATTCCGTTTCGACCAAAGCCGAACAGTTCGCTGTTGCGCCAGAGAATCCAACTCAGGTAAAAAAGGTCCTTCGGCTTGATTCCGCCGCCAGATACTATATTTTCGTATAGGCGGTTGTAGCAGGCTTGATAGCTGTCCTGGTCTAAAAACATTACCGATGTTCCGTCATGGTTTTTGCGTGTATATAAAACATGCCTGTCCTGTTCGCCTTCGGCCTTAACCATCCCCTCAAAATCAGCACCAAGCTGAATTGCTAAATCAATATAGTGGATAAAAAGGTTTGCAAAAATGCCTCCGGTTTTCCGAGCATCGCCTTTCCATGTCTTGAAATAATTTTCGTCACGGACAAAAACGGCCTTGACCAGATCGGCTTTTTTGGGAAGGCCTGGCAAATAGCGGAGCTGGAGAACGATGTTGATTCGGTCATTATCAATGATAGGTTCCCACGGCAGAAAGGCTGGTTTTTCACAAATGATTTGGGCACTGCCGTGTGTATGTGTTAAAATAAATTTTATTTGCTCTCTATGGAGATTGCTTGGCGTTGAAATCACAAAAAAATCAATGTGTTCTAAATCGTGAACTGGAGTATATTCAAGTGATCTTGAACAGGTTGTGTCGTCTTTAGATAGATAAATTCCAGTCTCATATACAATGTCTATTACATGAGACAGCTCCCCCCCAACATACTCAATCGCCTTCTTGTGATACCGGGCGATGGCCCCGTCACCAATTAGGCAGAATCTAAGTTTTCTCATTGATCGATCCCCTATTTCACAACAGGTTCGCCCTTATCATCCTTCGGCAAGTTGCCCATAGCGCCGGCACCAACAAGATGTATTCCGGTAAGCCGCCGAATCAAGTCTTTTACAAATTCGCCATAAATGTTTTCCATCTCCGGCTTTGCGCCACCCGCCATTAAAATTTGGTTTCTTTTCAGCGGGAACCTCTCAACAAGCTCCCTGTGGTTGTCTAAAAATTCCGGCACGATATCAACAATGTGCAGGCCGGTTCCTTTCGGGGTCTGGTATGCCTGCAGCACCCCTGGGAATTTCAAAAAAAACGCCTCGTTGCTTGCATCAACAACTTCGCCGGCAACAAAGCCGACCCCGACAACATTAAATAGTTTTAGGCCCATGGACATAGCGATTTCCTTTCTGTAGAGGATTTATCAACGTGCGGATGCTCGTTGTGAGATTTTTTGCATTGGTTTCCTTTTGAAACTTTTAAACAACCCTGTATCCGGTATAGCCACATTGGGGGTCGGAACAATGAATATTTTTCTGCGCTGGATACGAGGTTAGCACCACTGACGGGTTGGAGTCCCATAGCTCTTTCTTGCACATGGGACACTCTATGCCGTTTGGGTGCGGCTCGTTAAGCCTCTCCATCGCTCTGTAAAGTTTCATTTTGTCTGCATTGTGTTCGCTGAGGGTTTTCATGTCTTCTTTTCTAAACTAAAAGCTTTGGTCTGTCAAGCACTTTTTTTAATACCATCCTATTCTTTTTTATTGACACCATGCGACAAAAAGTATAACGTATATAAAAACCATGAGCAGGGAGATGTATAAATGCCTGAAAATATTACATTAGATGTATGGATGCTTGAAAATAGATGGACAAATACAACCATGGCAAAAAGGCTTACAGAAAACGGCTATAAGGTTCATCACTCTACAATAAGCCAGATACGCCACAAAAAGATTATAACTTCCGGCAGATTAGCCCAAGAAATCTACCTTTTTACAGAAAGGGCTGTCTCGTTGGAAGAAATTTTGGGCATTAAATCGCAAGATACCTCCGAAAACAAACCCTAATCCAACCAAAGAGGGCATCCCGTATGGGAATAACAGAGCATAAAGATGGTACTCAAATTTCTTTCAGCGAAAACAATCTCTCCTTATCGTTCCCCTTTGAAGTTGTAAAAGGTGCAGCCGGTTACTTCTCTAAATCATACAGTGCACAAATGGAAGTTCCTTTGCAGTTTTTCTTTTTATCCTATTTAACATGCCTTGGGAATATGTTGTCACACAAAGTTAAGTTAAGAAGCGTTTTAAAAGTACAGCCACGGCTATACACGGTATTGGTAGGAGAATCGGCATCTGACAAAAAATCAACGGCGATCGATAAGGCCGTTGAGCATTTCGAGGAAAACGTACTTGTTTTTCATACCGCCCTTGGCTTGGGGTCAGCCGAAGGGCTCCAAAGGGTTTTTAAGAGAGCGTTTAAGAATCCCGAGAATAAAGACAAGCCAAACGCAAGTGTATTGTTGGCGTTTGACGAATTTAAGGCCTTTGTCAGTAAGTGTAAGATCCGGAATTCCGTTTTGCTCGAGTGCGTAAATACATTGTTCGAAGCCAATAGATACGAAAACCATACACAGGAAAAGTCGGTGATGGTGGATGGTCAGCTGTCCTTGTTGGGAGCTTCGACGATCCAAACCTACGAACGGATCTACACCGCCGAATTTACAGATATTGGATTTCCAAACCGCATATTTTTAGTAATCGGCACGGCCACCACAAGCCATTCCCTGCCTGGAGAAATACCGCCACAAAAAATAAAGGTCATGTCGGCAAACCTTGGGGCCATTATAGGTTTTGTGAAGGATGGAATCACGTATGACATAGAGCCCCCTGCCTGGGAATATTACGATAATTGGTATGTCAACGTTCACAGAAAATCGGTTCATTCAAAGCGGTTGGACGGATATTGCTTGAGGTTGATGATGTTGCTGGCTATAAACTCACTAAGGCCTATCATCGACCTGCAGATAGTTAAAGATGCCATCGCTCTGTGTAATTGGCAGCTCGAAATAAGGAAAATTTACGATCCGATCGATGCTGACAATAATATTGCAGCTATGGAAGAAAGAATACGGCGTGTTTTGAAATTAAGGGGGCCGCTTAAAGATTATGAGCTTAAGCAATATACGCAGGCCCACAGGATGGGGCTGTGGCTTTACGATAAGGCTAAAAAGAATTTGATGATCGCGTCAGAGGTCGGATTAAGCAATAAGAACAATGTTTATTTTATAGTGGAGGAT
>JACNIG010000025.1 GCA_014383215.1 Candidatus Desulfatibia vada
GGGTGCGGAACGGTCACACGCCCCTTTTTACTTGGATGCCGAAACTGAGAATGGGAGCCGATTTTTGCCACTTCGCGCCAACCATCTTTAATGAGAATCTTAATAATTGTTCGACTGTCCACAATGTGTATTCATACACACTTTAGAAGATCGTGTCAATAAAAAAGTCGGCGGATAACCTGTCATTTCACCCGATCGCTGACGCGTCCGGAGAATTTGGCGTTATTGAGGTTGGTTACACAATATTCCAACATTATAAGATTATAATTGTATGATTTTGGTGTGAAGGAACAGGGTCAGCCCTTGAATTAGGACAAAGCATTTCCCTTAGCACCCTCTATATATTCCCTGAACTTTCCATAATCAGTTTTGGAAAAATAGAGCCTTTTCCGCTCGTTTTCTCTTGCGGTTACATGGTAAAGCGCTCCTGCATATTCGATTCTTAGCGGTCTAGCCATAATGTTTACATGGCCTGCTCAATTTTGTCCCGATTCAAGGGCTGACCCCGTCCCCTTCACATAAGAGTCTTCGCATGCTTCCACCGCACGAAGTATTTCTCGGATTAGATCCATATCGCGTTTCATGCAGACACCTCCCTCTGTTGTTTTATGTGCTTACATCTTTACTGTTCAATCGGTGCCAGTAATCTTGTTCTTGACCCTATCTTTTCTTTTGGAGATGGCTTGTATGTCAGTTTCGCTTAGGCCCTTCCAATCTCTGACATTTTCATAATTCTCTATTTCCGCCAAACATTCAGTATAGCGCTTCTCCTTCTCCAGCAGTGCAGTTATCCTTTCAATTGGCAAAGAAGCTCGTCTCCAGGTACCAGGATCGTAACCAAGTTCAGCTATCTGTTTCTTGAAAGATTGTCTTTCTCTAATGAGTGTATCAACCTCCAACATTGTGGCAAGGGATATTCTGTATAGTTGTATTGCTTCTTTTGGATCACTCTTTTCAAGCGTTTTCGCTTTATCTCTTAGCTCTCTAGCCGCTGCTTCCTTCAATTTATAAGATTTTTTACCCCTCTTTCTCACAACTGCAATTGCATATTCATCAAAAAAAGTCCCGTCATCCTTTTGCTTAAGAGATAAATTTACCAGTTCCTTAAAATCACTTTCTCTTATTATGCGCAAGGGTTGGCCTTTTTTAATTAACGATTCTGCTTTTCTATGTTTAGAGCTCTTGTCATGACCCGCCAGTTTTTTTACATCCTGGTCCCCAACAACCAGAATAGTTGTATCCTTCGTAACTCCGTTAGCTACTGTACAACCTATCTTTGCAGCCATATCGGCGGCTTCACGTCTAGGGAGAGCAAGAGCACCGGTGAAAACAAGAATTTCGCCAAAAAGAGATCCTTCCGGATTACCTTCTCTTGCAATAGGATCGATTGGATAGATTGGTTGTTCGACACGTTTTAACCAACTTTGTAAATCGATTCCAGTCTTTGCTACCGCAGCGCAAAGAATATGTGCAGCAGCTTTTGCATCTTCGAGCGCATCATGATGTGTAAACTGGTATCCTAAGCTATCACATACATTTAAAAGGCCGTAGCCACTCCATGCGAATTGTTCCCATGTCCTGCGTGTTACGCGAGCAGTATCAAGCCAGGTACATGAAGGAGTGTGAAGATTATATTTAAAACAAGCTTGGTGAAGAGCTACTCGATCGAAATGGGTATGACAAACAACAATTCTGCCATCCAAGTAATTATATAGTCGATTTGAAACGTCTGGCAGAATGGGAGAACCTTCTACTGTGGATTCATCAATTCCATGAATGGAAACGTTGATCTCATCGAAGAAATCCTCTGGATCAATGTATGTCTTCCACTCCTCCTGTAATAATCCATTTTTGAAATCTGCAAGGCCGATTTGGCAGATTGAAGACATGTCAGCATTAGCAGTTTCAAAATCCAATGCTATGAAGTCCATAAATCCTCCTGCATACACCATTATAACCGGCTGCTACGCTGGATTTTGATTTAAGATAAAAATACAAGGACCACCCAACTTAAGCCCAGCAGCGGCGATATGCAGTCCGGTTAATAAATTTGTTAGCTTGCTTTTATCATATTAAAAACCAAAACTGATTAAACCATTACCTAATTGCTCTATAAACAAAACCTGCAGTATTGATTTCCGAACCATCTGCATGTATTGGTTTATCCCCTCCTTCATAGTTCCTAAACTCATCTGTAAAATGCTCAAGTTCTATCACAAACGCTACAGGAGCAGGGTACTCCAAGGTTTCACGCATTCTGACTTTATCAACATAATGTAATATATAGTCTCCGGTAGCAGGATGTTTACTGCTATTGACTTGACAATAGTACTTTGTGACTAAATCTCTGTGTTTGTGTTTATTTTTAATCTCTTTACCGTGTTTTCCACATGCTCTTTCCAGTAACTCTGATAAAAAACTAGCAAGTTGAAACGTTGACTCAAGATAATAAGGAAGCTCAATATCAGGTTTTGAATCTCCATTAATACCATACATAAAGTCATTAGGTGGCAAATTATATGAGTAATATTCTCTTAAAAACTGTGACAAATAAAAAAGATCAACAATCTTCTCATCAATTATATGAGGTTTCTTGTCACAAAAATGTGACTTGAATACCTTTACAACTTTGGAGTGTGTTATTTCTGGTAAGTTATCAATTGATTCCTCTGGGATTAAATAAATGCAACTTAGTAGAGCGTGGAATAAGGAATAGTAGTTAAGAAAATAAAATGATGCCCAAGATTTTGACTCTTTGACTATTAAAGATTCTTGATAGAATGATGCAGATGTAAATACTTCTTTTAAAGCTTTATGGACTCTTATGTTCCAAATAAATGTCTGCTCTTCGTTTCCTTCTTTGAAAACTTTTGCATATCTTTGTTGCCAATTGTGGACATATTTTTCTTGATCTTTTTTATCAGGCACTCTCGGATTCAAGCGACTGCAATTTACTGCGATATAATTTGAAAAATCTTCAAAAGCCATAATTGAAATACGTATGAATTGGAAAGCTAACGGAAAGCTCACCAGCGCCGTAGCACTGCCGATGGATTGAAATCAAGACCT
>JACNIG010000215.1 GCA_014383215.1 Candidatus Desulfatibia vada
TGGTGGGCCGTGCTGGGCTCGAACCAGCGACTCTCTGCTTAAAAGGCAGATACTCTACCGACTGAGTTAACGGCCCCTCAGAGCCCACCAAATTAACGACACATTTTTAATTTGTCAATAAAAATAAGGACCATCTCTAAAAGAGTTGAAATGATCCTAAGGATTCAAGGGGTCAAGGATTCAAGGGTTCGAGTGAAATACTTTAAAATATCTATGCCTTAAAAGTTTTGCAGAAGTTGTACAGGCTATGTTTGCATCTATATAAAAAAGTGAATCACAAATTTATCCTCTCTATTATCTAAATTGAGCAATTTTTGAAACGCTCAATTTAGGTTTTATTTGCGCCAGAACTCCGGCACCAGCAGGATGATCACGGTATATATTTCCAGTCTTCCCAAAAGCATACACCAGATGAGCAGCCATTTGCCCATGTAGGGAATCTGGGCGAAATTGTCCGTCGGACCCACCATCCCCAAACCGGGCCCAATGTTTCCGATAGTAGCGGCGACCGCTGCCACCGAAGTGACAAGATCGACCCCCATGCCGGCCAGTATAACAGATGAAATCACAAAAAGTCCGATGTAAAGGCCCATAAACCCTAAAACGCTGCGCACAACATCCTCCGGAATGGACTTACCGCCGATTTTAATATGCTGTACGGCCCTGGGATGGATCAGGATAAACAGCTCCTTATAGCAGTATTTTAAATAGAGCATCACCCGTATGCATTTCATCCCGCCACCGGTGGAACCCCCGGATGCCCCTAAAAACATACAAAGCAGAAGGATAAGCTGGGACATGGCCGGCCACATCTCGTAATCCGCCGTGGCATAGCCAGTGGTCGTGACGATGGAAACAACTTGAAAGGATGCATAGCGCAAGGACTGGCCGATAGTTTCATAGACCGCGCCGTATGTGTTTATCGTCACCACGACAATCAGAAAAAGAACCGCACCAAGGAAAAACCGGCATTCCGAATCCCGCCAGAATACCAGCGTCTTGCCCCTTAAAAATTGGTAATGCAGCGAAAAATTAATTCCGGCCAGAAGCATAAAGAATATAATCACCCCATCAAAATAAACACTGTCATAGTGAGCTATGGAAGCGTTTTTGGTAGAAAAGCCGCCCGTGGGCATGGTTGTAAAGGTATGGCACAAAGAATCATAAAGGCTCATGCCGCCGATCATCAGCATAATCACCTCTGCCAGCGATATCAGAGCATACACTTTCCACAGTACCAAAGCCGTTTCCCGGATGCGCGGCTTAAGTTTGTCCGGCACAGGGCTTGGAACTTCAGCTTTATAGAGCTGCATGCCGCCGACACCTAAAAAGGGGAGAATCGCCACGGACAAGACAATAATCCCCATTCCGCCCAGCCATTGGATAAAGCTGCGCCAAAAAAGCAGCCCTTTGGATACAGCCTCTATATTGGTTAAAATTGATGATCCGGTGGTGGTAAATCCGGATACCGACTCAAAAAAACAATCCACGAAAGGTCCGAATTCGCCACTTAAATAAAACGGCAGAGCCCCGAAAAAACCGACGGTTGTCCAGCCGATGGTCACGATGGCCATGCCTTCACGATGGCTGATGAACTCCACTGTTGCCCGGCGGAAAGCAAGATACAAAAGTAAGCCGGCAGCCACGGTTATCCCCATTGATTTTAACAACGGGGCAATACTCTGATCCTTGAAATGAAAACCAAATAAAAGGGGAAAGATCATGCTTATCCCCAAAAAAAGGGTCAATATCCCCACGATATTAAAAATGAAGCGCCACCTCACCTAAAAATACTCCAGTTTGACTGCCAGGATTTTTTCGATCTTGGGAATGGCTTTGCGGCTGGCAAAGATAACAATGCGGTCTTCGGGTTCGATGACGCTTTCACCGGTGGGGACGATGACTTCGTTCTTGCGGATAATGCTGGTAACCAGGACTCCCTTTGGCAGGGAAATCCTTTTCAAGGGCTTGCCGACAATATCGGACGTTTCCAGCGCCACTGCTTCCATGACTTCAGCCTGCTCATCTTTAATGGATATGGCTGAAAGTACTTTGCCCCGGCGGATATGCTGTAAAATGGTATTGATGGCCGAGTGCCTGGTGCTCACGACCTGTTCCAGGCCTATCATGGACATTAAGGGAAAATAACTGAGTTTGTCTATTCTTGTGATGGTATTTTTGGCGCCCATTCGCTTTGTCAAGAGCGATGCAATGATATTGGTCTCCTCATCATTGGTGAGTGTAACAACCACATCCATGTCCTGAATATTTTCCTCTCTCAGGAGTTCTTGATCCGAGCCGTCTCCCTGAAGCACAATTGCTTTATTGAGTTTTTCGGCAAGTTCGGTGCAGCGTCTGGCGTCCTTCTCAACGATTTTGGTATAGACCGCCTTCTCTTCAAGCAAGCTGGCCAGCCTTAATCCGATGCGCCCGCCTCCCACGATCAAAACTCGCTCCACTGTTTTGATTTGTTTGTCAAAAACCAACAGGGCTTTTAATAATTTATCGGCTTCACTGATAAAATAAACCAGATCCCCTGCCTGCAGTCTGTCCTTCCCCCCGGGGATAATCAGCTCTTCATTCCGAACTATTGCAGCAATCAGAGGAGCCTGTTGCCCGGTTTTGGCGGAAATATCTGCAAGGCGGACACCATCCAGCTTGGTCAAGGGATCCAGATAGATCCCGACAAACTTGACCAGTCCGTCGGCAAATTCAACCACGTCCACAGCACCGGGTATGGTCATCAGTTTGTCAATGGTCTTGACGACCTCGATCTCCGGGTTGATGATCGTATCGATGTGAGGTGCATGCTCTCGAAACGTATCATGAAATTTATCATAGCCGTCATCACGGATGCGGGCCAGTTTTTTGGTTGCCGGTGAGATGATGTCGGCAACCAGGCATGCCACCAGGTTGGTTTCATCACTGTCCGTAACCGCCGCGATTATTTCAGCCTGTTTGAGACCGGCTTCTGCCAAAATCAAAGGATTGCTGCCGGAACCACTGATCACCTGAACGTCCAGGTTGTCGGACACGCGTCGAATTGCGTCCGGGTCATTATCGATGACAACAACATTCTTATCCTCAAAAGCCAGATGGCTGGCGATGTTAAAACCGACCTCCCCGGCACCGACAATTATCACTTTCAATGGATACTGCTCCTTCAATAAAATCGCTGGGCGATTTTATACAACGCGGCTTCGCCGCCTTATATTTGAATACCCCCAGCTTATTTAAGCAAAGCAAAAATCCCGCTTACCGGGGTCGGAGTAATGCAAAAATCCCGCATAGCGGGCAGCTGGAGATGAATTGAAACTTCCCGCCCTAAAGGGCGGGGTTTCCCTGTAAGGAAGAAATTCATCTCAATAAAGTTTCCGTAAACCCTACCCTGAAGGGTGGAGTTTACGGAAAGCATTCCGGTCAAATAGGGATAGGAATTTTAGCCCTTCGTCTATAAGATCCCCCAATTCTGCGTGAGTTCCATAAAGACGTAATACGATTTTATTGTATAAATGGAAATACTATATACGCAAAGATGTGTCAATCTATTGCAATAACTATTAGGCACAGGCCGATGACCAAAAACAGGGCGATCCAGTCTCGTCGCTTTGATGAAAGTTCGGGGTCTGTCCGGTTTTCGGTATAGCATCTTGCTTCCATGGCATTGGCAAGCTTGTCTGCACGCTCAAAGGTCCGGCGCATTAGGGGAAGTGCCAACTTTTTCAATCGATACGCCGGATTTTTTCTGTTCTCTATGCCCCTTGCACGCTGGGCATCAACGGTTATTTTGGCCTGATCGAAAATAACCGGTATAAACCGCATGATAAGACTCATCATAATCGAAACTCTCTTTTCCGGAATAAACGGGAAAGGACGCAGAAACCACTCTACAGCGGCCCTGATTTCTGATGACCGCGTGGTTGCAACCATTGATAAACCGATCATGATAACAAGCACAAGCCGCCAGCATATAATGCTTCCGACATAGATCCCTTCCCGGGTAACGGAAATAGCCTTAAATGTGAATACCGGCGATCCGGAAGTTGATAATGCCCTGGCTATGAATACCAGCATCAGCAAGAAAAAAACATAGCGCAACAGGCCTACTATAGATTTTGCAGTCACGCCGGCATTTATCATCAGCACAAAGAGCGTGCATGTTAATACTGCAAGTTCCAACGCTTGGGCTTTCAGGCTCACAAGGCTGATCATCACCAGAAATACAAGTTTAAAGCGCACATCCAACCCGTGCAGCACCGAGGTCCCTGAACGATAACCGAAAGCCGTCAACTCGGTCATGGCCGTATCTCCATTTCGACTTTTGCAACATGATGAACTCTTTTTGTGCGAAAAACACAGGGCACTCTGATACCGAACGTTTCAAGTTCATCGATCAGATCAAACGGCAAACCTTCCCTTACCACCCTTCCGTCTTGCATGATAACCAGAAAATCGGCATGGTCAATCAGCATCTCAAGGTCGTGGGCGGCGATTATAATAGTGTGTCCGGTCTGATGCAGAGCAAGTATCTGTTTTAAAACCTGCTGAATTCCGGGATAGTCCAGGTTGGAAAAAGGTTCGTCGAACACCAGCACTTTAGATTCCATGGCAAGAATACCGGCGATGGTAAGCCTGCGCTTTTCACCGCCGGAGAGCAAATGAGGTTTCTGCCGGGCAAGATCTTGCAAACCAACTTTCTTAAGTGCCAGCAAGACCCGTTTTTTAATTTCGATTCTATCCAGACAAAGGTTTTCCGGTCCAAACGCTACATCATCGTAAACGGTTTCGCCGACAATTTGACTGTCGGCGTCCTGAAAGGCCATTCCTACAATCTGCCTGGCTTTAACAAGGTTTTGTGATACCTGAAATCCGTCAAGCCAAACAGAGCCTGCATCCGGCAGCAAAAGCCCGTTCAAGTGTTTCAAAAGTGTCGTCTTGCCGGAGCCGTTTTGCCCGCCGATAAGAACAAAAGCCCCTGTTTTAATCTTAAGGTTGACGTCCTTCAGACCCCAGGTGCCGTCGTCAAATCGGTGGGTCAGGTTATCGATTGCAATGATGTTCATGGCCGGGTTACGAGTTACGGGTTGCGGGTTACTGGTTGCTAGTTACTGGTTACTTGTAGCTGGTTTGTTTCACGCAAAGGCGCAAAGACGCTAAAAGATTTATTAGCCACGGGTCTTCGCTTCGCTACGCCCCCGCAGGCAGACACACACGGGTCTTCGCTTCGCTACGCCCCCGCAAGCAGACGTTTATTTGCTTAGCCGACCCGGCTAAACAAATGATGTCATCGCTTCGCGATAAATCAGTTCTTTAATGCGCTCTTGCTCTTGTTACTCATTATTGATCCCTGCCTACTGCTCACTTTTCACTTTTCACTTTTCACTGATTACTGCCTACTGCTTACTGTTAACTGATTCCTTACGACTGGGCGCAATGCTTTGGCAATGGGTACGGCCACAGCGATCTTCAAGGCATCGCCGATAAGAAACGGATACATCCCTACCGCCAGGGTTTTTGACAGCGTCATGCCTGTTAGTTGTTGCAACCATGTTACCCCAAACACATAAACTATAGCGGTGCCGCAGATCATGGCAATAACATCCACATAAACACGCTCTTTGGCCTTCTCGGTAATCCTACCGATCACAAAGACCGCCGGAAGATATCCAACAAGGTATCCGCCGGTCGGTCCCACCAAACGCCCTATTCCGCCTAAGCCGCCGGCAAATACAGGGAGTCCCAGAGCACCGGCTAAAAGATATACCCCCACGCTTGCAAGGCCCCAGCGACTCCCTAACAAAAGACCTGCAAGCAATATAAAAAGATTCTGGAGAACAATCGGAACCGGACCAATGGGTATGGCCAGGTAGGCCCCTGCCGCTGTCAGCGCCGCCAGCAGCGAAGCATATACCATCATGCGGAGTTGTGTTGAAGAATCCATAGCTGTTATTTCTATTCCAACATCATTTGTGTCCAAATACGTTAAACATTCACCCGATACTGGATGCTGGATACTTGATACATAAAACGTAAAATGATTTTATGAAACGCGGCTATGCCGATTAGATGGCGAAAGGCTATTGGTGAAAGCAGTCACCATAGATTACCTTTTGGTTCGTGCCGTCTGCAAGTTTCAGCACCAGCGCGCCGTTTTCATCCACATCCACGGCAAGACCCTGGAAAGTCCTGCCGGCTGTGACAATTCTGACATGGCGATTCAGGGTCAGCGCATATTGCTTCCATTCAGAAATTACATCATCCAAGGCCGCATAAATCATGTACTTTTCAAATTCATCCAAAAACTCTGATAAAAGGCTTTTCCTTGCAACATTCCGGCCAAGTATTTTTTTTAATGAAGACGCCTTTACTTCACCGTGGGTTGGATCGTTATTTACATTGATTCCCACACCAATATTGATAAACGTAACCATATCGGCTTCAGCCTCCATTTCTGAAAGCATCCCCACAAGCTTTCTATCGCCTATCAAAATATCGTTGGGCCACTTGACCATGGCTTCAATAGCAAACATTCTTCGTAATGTACGAACCAGAACCAATGCCGCAGCAAAATTGACCCTTGCGCATATAACCGCAGGTATTTGCGGCCGGAGCACCACTGTAAAGTAAAGACCTCCGGGAGAGGAAAGCCAGGTCCGCTTTAAGCGTCCGCGCCCCTTGGTCTGCTCTCCGGCAACGACCACGGTAAAATCGGGGCATTTTTTTCTTGCCAGATCTCTGGCAATATCCATGGTGGAACTCACTTTATCAAAATAATGAAGCTTTGATTCTCTTTGCGGAAATTCCCATGGAAAAAGGACGTCAGGATCGCTGATCAGCCGATAGCCTTTGGGTGTTGCATCGATATGGTAACCAAATTCCTTGAGTTTTTGGATGTGTTTCCAGACGGTAACTCTTGACACACCGAGTTTAGAACTGAGCTCTTCCCCGGAAATCACAGCTTTTGCATCTCTTAATTGGTTAAGAATCTGACCTTTCATTTTCACCTTTTCGTTAATCTTCAATACAGTACTGGTTAACGAAACAAAACTTAAAAGTCAAACCTAAAATCTGCAATTACCGATTTCACCGCAGTTGCAAGGCGCGGAGCGTGGAGCTGGCTAAATAAAAAGAAAAGTAAAATTATAAATTAAGACGGAATAAAGGGTGTAACCACAATTGAGTGAAAGTCGAGGATGCCCCAGATCCTAGGCGTCCAAGGGTGAAGCCGTAGCATGCTACTGCGAGCCCTTGGCAACGCGGGAGATGGGGTATCATCGGCTTTCACTCAAAACTGTATAGGCGGTTCATGGGGTATGAACCGCCTATACAAAGCGAATGGAGGAAAGTAGAGCAAGCCTTTGGTTAGTTGCTCAACCTTTTTTATTCTATTACAATGCCACAATGTAGCATGTCAAGTAGTTTTTTATTTTTTAGCATACAAAGTCGCCGGCTTTGCATTTTTTACAATTTTTTCAATAGCTTTTCGTGGATGTTGTCAAACCCGCCGTTGGACATGATCAGGATAAGATCACCGGAGCAGGCTGTCTTCACCAGAAAATCGATAATCGTTGCGGTATTCGGGAAATAATACGCATCTTTACCTTGGTTTTTAAGATCTGCCACCAGCTTTTCAGACGAAAATCGTTCATCAGGCTTGATCTTATCAAGACGTGAGGGCCGGCGGATGCAGATAAGATCGGCCCCGTCAAATGAAAGCGGATAGACATCCTGAAACACCTTGCGCATGCTGGAGTTGGTCCGGGGTTCAAATACTGCCAGCAGACGCCCGTCCGAATGAAATGGTTTAAGCGCCCGAATGGTCTCTCTAACCGCGGTGGGATGATGGGCAAAATCATCCATAACCGTAATGCCGTTTTTTATTCCGCGAACTTCCTGCCGCCGCTTTATGCCCTCAAAAGTTTCAATAGCCCCTGCAATAACCTCGGCCGGAATCTTAAGGTGCTGGGCCACTGCAATGACGGACAAAGCATTCAGCAGGTTGTGTTCACCGGCTAGTTTGGTCTTAAAGTTTCCAAACACTTCACTCTGATTCAAAACCTCAAAAAAGGTCCACGGCGGGTCAATGGAAACCGCCCCCAAACGCCATGAAGATGCCGGACCCCTGCCGTATTTTATAACCCGGCACTGCCTGCTTTGGATCAGACCGGCAACACCGTCATCATCATTGCACGCAAACAGTGTGTGCTGGGGGTCAATACCGGAGATAAAGGTATCAAAAGCCTGTTTTACATGCTCAAAATCTTTAAAAATATCTGCATGATCAAATTCTACACTGGTTATTATTGTCGTAAAAGGATTGTAGTGTAAAAACTTGGGGCCCTTGTCAAAAAAAGCCGTGTCATACTCATCGCCTTCGATAACGATATAATCCCCTCTCCCGAAACCATAATTACTGTTGAAATTTTTTAAGATCCCGCCGATCATAAAGCAAGGGTCAAGCCCGGCTGTATGCAGAACCCAGGCTAAAATGGACGATGTTGTGGTTTTGCCGTGGGTACCGACCACAAGAAGAGGCTTTTTATTGGCTGCCAAAAAATAATTCACGGCCTGAGGCATGGAACAGAAATTAAGGCCCATTTGCTGCATTTTTACAACCTCGGAATTATCCTTGGAAACGGTATTGCCGACAACCACCAAGTCCGGGCCATATGAAATATGCTCTGCTTCAAAACCTTGGGATATCTTGATGCCTTTTCTTTCAAGGAAATCGCTCATGGGCGGATAGACACTCTGATCAGACCCGGTAACAGTAAAACCCATATCCTTCAGTACGCTGGCCAGCGCCCCCATGGCAGTACCGCAAATAGCAATAAGATGTATCTTCTGGATTTTCTCGGGAATGCAGTTTTTACTTAAGTCCATAGTTACAGCTTAGATGTGTTTGACAGGATCGACTTGATTAATTGGTTTTTCACAGCTGTATCGGGAACTGTAAAAATTCTAAGAAAATCCTGAATATTTTGTTGATCATGTCGGCAATGCATTTTATTATGTGCAATTTTTTATGTCGTCAATATAAATCCTCAAGTGGCTGGCCGTTTATGATTCGAGATTTCATAACAATTCTGCAAGACGTTGCCCAAGGCTCCGGCCTTATCACTGTTTTAACCGGCGCCGGCATTTCCGCTGAAAGCGGTATTCCGACCTTCCGAGGCCCGGAAGGATACTGGACTGTCGGCTCCCAGGAATATCAACCCCAGGAGATGGCGACCTACCAAATGTTCAGGCAGCAGCCTGATGAAGTCTGGAAATGGTATTTATACCGCATCGGAATCTGTGCAGAGGCAGCACCGAATGCGGGTCACCTGGCTCTGGTTGAGATGGAAAAGCTTTTTTCAAGTCGCTTTACCTTGATCACGCAAAATGTCGATAACCTGCACATTCAGGCCGGCAGCAGTTTAAAAAATACCTTTCAAATTCACGGTAATATTTTCTATATGCGATGCGCTGATGAATGCACCCAGAAAGTCCATTCCGTCCCGAATAGTTTGACCGGTGGAAAGGCCAGGGAGGAAGAGCTTACAGAATCCGAACGCGAGTTACTGGTATGCCGGAATTGCGGAAAACGTGCCCGCCCGCATGTCCTCTGGTTTGATGAAATTTATAACGAGCACTTCTATAGCTACCAGAGTTCTTTAAACATCGCGGCCGAGACTGAATTGCTGATTGTGGTGGGCGCCTCCGGGGCCACCAACCTTCCGAATCAGGTTGCGTGGTTAGCAAAAAATCGTGACAGTATCATTATTGATATCAACATCGAAGAGAACCCCTTCTCAAATATAGCCTTGATAAGCCGACGGGGCTTTTTCGTTAAAGAACCCAGCAGCACCGCCCTGCCCCGCATTTTACATATCTTGAAAGGCTGATCAGGTAAAGAATCCGAGCCCAGAGGACCCGGCTTTGATTTGCCCCTAGAAGGGGTTAGTATTACAGTACATTAAGTGACTATGTCTGGTTAGCCGGTTAACCGGTTAGCCCGTTGTCCGGCATTAAATTACGGGCTAACGGGCATAACGGGCCAACTGGCACAACCTTTTTTAGCTTTAGCTCACTTTAAACTTTAGTTCATTTCAAACTCTTGCAGCATTTCTCACCCTGCGGGTTAGATACGCAGCAGCCTCTGCCATTTGGTGTTCGTTGAATACACGGATACCATTTTCTTCGAAAAGGGCCGCAGTAACGCCCTTCCCCGCTTCAGACACGCCTGTAAAACTGCCGTCATAAATATATGAGCTTCCGCACGAAGGGCTTCCGTCTTTCAAGACGGCAAGCGCTATACTCTGCGCCATCACTTGTTCAAGGGCTTTCCGGGCGCCAATTACAAATTGTTCCGTCATCTCCTTTCCGTCGCGGTTGATAACCTTTGCAAGTCCCTGCAGCACGGCAGTTCCGTCGCCCTCACCAATAATCTCAGCAGGCGACCTTGGCACTGCAAGCCCCGCTGCTACTTCAGGGCAAAAAGCCAACACCCGATCCTCCTGTTGCCAGTACTCTAAAATCCTGTCTTTGCATACCAACGCCATGCCGTCATAACGCACACGTTCACCGACCAGGCAGGCACTGACCAGTATTTTAGCCCTGCTTTTTTTCTGTCCGTTCATATTATTGCAAAAGATTCTGTTCTTTCTTTACGAACCTTTATGTATGAGTTCACACGGTTTAAAATCTGATTATCCATTGAGCGGTCTCACAGAAATAACTCCCCAACCCATCATTGAGACCGTTGAAAAACGTCCCTTTTTACCCAATTTCGGTATCAGATTCGGAATTTTAAAAATTGACGCTAATCGCAGGTTCATGTTAGGATAGTGCATATTTACGGTCGTTTTCGAAAAGGAGAAAGATGGTACTTGCTGAATTAAAACCCGCTGTTTCCAAATATTGGCTGATTGCGCTGGCCGGCTTAATGTGGAACATCGTGGGTGTAATGCTTTGCCGCCTGGCCTATATCTGGCTGTTGGCCATTCCGTTGCAGCGGGCGGTACCCATGGGGATGCTGGGGATCATATTTTCGCTGGTAATCTACCGTTATAAGTTTTCTAAAATCGCCCTAAAAAATATCGACCGGCTCTGCCTTCTGTCGGACAAAAGCTGCTTTTTCGCCTTTCAGGCCTGGTATGCCTATCTAATTATCGTTGTGATGATCGTGCTCGGCATCACTTTGCGCCACTCATCAATTCCCAAACACTATCTGGCGGTTCTCTATACGGCCATGGGCGGCGCACTGTTTTTGGCAAGTTTTCATTTTTTTCAACGTATCTGGGCTGTCAAGGTCTTAAAACAAACGTGTTTACCACCGGAAAAGCAATCATAAACCGGAAACCGGCCACACCGTTATGTAAAACCTACCTATTGCACTTCTACCCGAAGTTGATGCAGATACTGGATACTGGATGCTTGATGACCAATGGATTGTCTTTTCATCTGGCCAGTATCCAGCATCTGGTAACCAGCATCAGTTTGTCTTTATTAATGTATTTGGTATCTTATCAACTTATCGGTCTGGGGGTTAAGCTTTGCTGATTACTCATTTTTCTCCCCTTAGCCAGTAGGGGTTGATCAGATCCTCAAAAATGGACAACGCAGCTTCAGACCCCTGGCCTGCAGCGGTGACAATCTGTTTGTAACCGCCTTCCACATCTCCGGCGGAATATATACCGGGGATATTGGTACGATGTTTTGAATCACGTTTTATGTAACCTTCGGCAGTTAATTCCACCCCGATCTTTTGGGCCAGCTTTACCTCCGGCATGTAGCCGATAGCCACAAAAACACCACTAGTTTCAAATATCGATTCTTCATCGGTTTTATTGTTATAGAGAAGAAGTTCCTGAACCCTCTCCTCCCCTCTAATCTCCTTTACTTCCGTATTCCAGAGAATTGGTATGTCGTTCTGCATTAAATTCTTTACCAGAAAGTCTTGCGCTCTCAGAGAGTCCCGCCGGTGTATCATGGTTACATCTACACCCATATGATGAAGATGGAGGGTTTCTGTAACGGCACTGTTTCCCCCACCCACCATCACGACTTTTTTTCCTTTAAACAACGGCCCGTCACAGGTGCTGCAGTAGCTCAGGCCCCTTCCCGCAAGCCGGGACTCCCCCGGAACCCCTAAATGCGTATGGCTGGCACCGGTTGCCAGCAGGACGCTCTTTGTCTGAAACCTTCGCCGGCTGGTCAAAACTTCTATGGTATCACCGGGTTGAATATCCACAACTTCTTCACCCTGAAAGATCTGAACATACTCCAGGGCATGGCTGACCATGATATCAACCAGAGTTTTGCCGCCGACCTGAGTAAAACCGGGATAGTTTTCAACAACCGGTGTTGTGGCGACCTGTCCTCCCAGCACTCCCCGCTCAATTACAGCCGCCTTCATTCCGCTGCGAACCGCATAAATGCCGGCCGTCAAACCGGCCGGCCCTCCTCCCACGATGACAACGTCGGTTTCAATAAGTTCGGCATCGCTCTCCGGAATAAATACGGTTTGAGGCTCCATCTTCTCCAGGGAAGCGGCAAAGACTTCCTCGGACTGCGCCCCCATTCCTATCAAAACATCATTGGCAAACGCCTGAGGCACACTGTGTGCGGAATATTGCTGCGCTATTTCAGGGTTGCACTGGATGTCAATGATCTCTAAGGAGATCAGTTCCGGCAATTCAATGGCAGCCTTCACGGCATTAACGGCCTGCTGGGGACAATAGGGACAGGTAGGGCTTACAAAAACCTTAATGTTTCTGTGAGTGTCTATTTTTTTTATGACTTTAAGGGCTTGCTCGCTCAGGTTGCTTTGCCCCATACCAACAAGCAGCAGGGTCTCTAAAAAAGTGCGACCTTCTTCGCCCATGGGCGCCCCGAGCCATCGGATGGAATACCGCTCCGGAGCAATCATCAGTGTGGGTGAAGTGTCTGCATTCCATTTGCGGGCCAGATCATGTTCCAAATCATATTCCCGGAAAGTTATTCTTGAAGTCAGTTCCCGAAAAGCTCTAATGATCTGCCGATTGGCCTTAATAAAAACATCATCGCCTGCCCTGCTTGCAAACATATAGATGTCGATGTCGTGGGGCATATTCTCGAACGTATTCTTGATTTGTCTGATGACATTTTCACTTCCTGATCCTGCAATATGCTGCGTATCCCCGGAATTGACCATAACACTCTCCTTTTACTTTTTTAACCCCTCCAGCACCTTTTCCGCAGCCCTGACAGTAGCATCAATATGATCCACATTATGCGCCGCTGATACAAAAAAAGCTTCAAACTGGGAAGGTGCCAGGTAAACGCCTTCTTGGAGCATACCTTTGTAATAGGCGGAAAACATTTCAAGGTCACTGGTTTTGGCATCTTCAAAATTGTTAACGGCAATGTCGGTGAAAAACAGACCCAACATTGACCCTACCCTGTCAACTACCGCGTTGATGTCTGTATTTTCTATAACTTTTTCAAGGCCGGCGGCCAGTCGACCTGCTTTTTCATCCAAAGTATCATAAAAACCGGGATCTTCAAGCTGTCCCAGGGTGGCAATACCTGCGGCCATGGCTAAGGGATTGCCTGATAAGGTCCCGGCCTGATATACCGGCCCCTGCGGCGCCATGTATTCCATGATTTCACGCTTGCCGCCATAAGCCCCCACCGGCAAACCACCACCGATGATTTTGCCAAGGCAGGTCACATCCGGATAAATTCCGTACAGAGATTGGGCGCCGCCGAGTGCCAGTCTGAAACCGGTCATCACCTCGTCAAATATCAGTATACCGCCGTATTGATCGGTCAGGTCTCTCAACGTTGCCAGGAAACCGTCCGCCGGCGCTACCAGCCCCATATTACCGGCAACAGGTTCTACTATGATACATGCAATCTTTTCGCCCTGCTTGTCCATTACTTCTCTGAAGCACTCGACGTCATTATACGGAAGCGAAAGGGTATGATCTACAAAGGATTGAGGAACACCAGAGCTTCCGGGAATACTCAATGTGGCAACGCCCGAACCTGCCGCCACAAGCAAGGAATCGGCATGACCATGATAGCATCCGTCAAATTTAATGATGGTGTCCCGGCCGGTAAAGCCGCGGGCAAGTCGTATGGCACTCATGGTTGCTTCTGTTCCGGAATTTACCATGCGAACCATTTCAATGGAAGGAACGGCATCTATAACCATCTCGGCAAGCGTTATTTCAAGATCCGTAGGTGCTCCAAAACTGGTACCTCTCTTTAAAACAGTCGCTATTGCTTCTGTCACCGCAGGGTGGCTGTGTCCAAGAATCATGGGACCCCATGAACCGACATAGTCAATAAAACGGTTGTCGTCTTCATCATAAACCATGCATCCTTCGGCACGCTTTATAAAAATCGGATTCGTGCCCACTGATCGGCACGCCCGTACCGGACTGTTAACACCACCGGGAATTATTTCCAAAGCTTGTTCAAAAAGTTTGTTAGAATTTTCACGCTTCATCGTTTCTGCATCCTTTCCTTCCAAAGGTTGTCAAGTACCTGTTTCCTATTTCTTTTAATGGTAAAATGTCAATCGTGGAAAAAATTAGGTTTAAATAATCGTTGACAATTTATGATGATTCCAGTGAAATTATCAGACACAATTTACCAGGTCAAGCAAGGTTTTCATATTATACATGAAAAAACAAAAAGCTCTCAAACAGCTGACTAAGTTCATTGCTTATGCTCTGGGGCACAGGCCTGAAGAGTTCGGACTGGTTTTGGACCCGCATGGATTTATCAAGATAAAAGAATTTTTAAAAGCAATCCACGAGGGAGAAGACTTTAAGTATGTACGTAGATCTCATTTAGAAGAGCTTATTATCACTTTGCCGGACCCACCGATTGAAATTAAAGATAATTCCATCCGCGCAAAATACCGGGATAAACTGTTGCAGCACTCTCCGGCGCAAAACCTTCCCAAGCTCCTTTATACCTGCGTTAGGAGAAGAGCCTATCCGGTTGTTCTCGAAAAAGGTATCTTTCCGACTGCTTACTCCCAGGTAGTCCTTTCCTCCCGCCGCGATCTTGCCGAAAGGATGGGAAAGCGGATCGACCCGATGCCGGTCCTGCTTACCGTGCATACCCGCAAACCGGCTACAGAAAAAATTGTGTTTTACAGAGCCGGTGAAACTCTTTTTTTGGCCGAATCAATCCGTAAAGGCTGTTTTACAGGACCACCTTTACCAAAACAAAAAGAGACCGTAACCAAACATGACGCACCCAAAGAACGCAAATCACAAAAACTAAGCGGCAGTTTTATAATGGACCTTAAAGATAAAAAAGATCATCCCAAAGCCTCTGATCGCAAAAAGCAAAATGTAGGAAATCCCTGGCAAAATGATACAAAACGTTTGAAAAAGCGAAAGCAGAAAAAGCAGCGTCCGCCCTGGCGAAGTTGATCAGCACCAGGCTTCAAGTAACCAATAATATGTAATAAATAACTTTCAGTTGAGCGTTGCCGTCTAATTGAAGTTATAGTTTCGAAAATAAATTGACAACCCGAAATTAAGTTGTTATCAGACTAATCTTGTAATTGAAATTGTTACCCATTGGGCCGTTAGCTCAACTAGGCAGAGCAACTGACTCTTAATCAGTAGGTTGTTGGTTCGATTCCAACACGGCCCACCAGATCCGA
>JACNIG010000249.1 GCA_014383215.1 Candidatus Desulfatibia vada
ATATTCACTAATGGATGGCTAGAATCTTATAATATTAGGGGCGTCCCGGAAGTCCCATCAGTGCGGATGATCCGCCTTCGGTTTGGATTCTTCGGCGGGACAAGTTATATTCGAGATCCGCAGTATCCGGTAGATGCCTATTTTTAGAAGCCAAAGATGCGGCCCTACAGGCTTGTCGGGGCGAAGCCTGGCGAAGACCGGGTTTCTGTTCTCAAATTTCGGGCATTTCAGTATGTTTGGCAAAAAGCCCTTCTTGACATAATGCCTGTTATCGGCCATATTAATTCTGATAGTAGATTTTCCGTACTCTGAAATCTGACCATACTAAATATTGGGGCACACTCTGTTGCCTCACACAACCGTAAATTTCTCCTGATTCTGTTCTTTGAAGGGAATTCTTATCAACCCTTTTGTGTTGAAAAACGTTATTATTTTAAAAACCATAAAATGTCCGATCGCATCCTGTTTAATGCCGCGGAGAGCAAACCATGAAAAAATTGATTGTATTTTGTTTGATTTTAACACTGTTTAGCTGCATGCGGGCCAGCTATGAAGCCGAAAAGGAGCTAAAAAAAAGGCAGATCGTCCGCTCCCGGCTCGCGCACTATGACGCCGTTATCGGCATACAAATCAAGGACACGATGTCCCAAGCGGACACGAAATATATTAAAGGTGATCTGGCTAACGAAATGGCTCGCTGGTTGGTCAATTTTTTCGAAGAAGGTAAAAATTTTAAACAGGTGGTAAATTTGCACGAAGATAAGACCACCGACGTGGATCTGATTTTTCAATGTTATTTAAAGTCGATCCGATTGGAAGAACCGGGTATATCCGGCATCTCCAAGGCTCTGGCCATTTTTTACGGAATTGCCCCGACGTTTGAGCACTATGCCATCCGCAAAACCATCGATTCAACGGCCACGGTTAGGTTTCAATTGCTGGAACCTAAAACATACACGCTTTTATGGGACAAAGTGATCTCTGAAAAGGTCAGGGATGAAATTCAACTGTCACGATCAAGCCGGCTGATCTTTGATTCCATAGCCAAAACCGTGGAAGTCCTGCTGGCTGAAACCGAGTTTCCTGAAGAACTGCGTAAGTTAAGCGGCCAAACCCGGATAACCGCTGCTGCCCCGCTACCGGCGGAGCAGGTCCAAAGCCGCCAGGAGGCGATCGCGGGTCAAAGATGGGCGGTAATTGTGGGCATATCCAAGTATAAGGACACGCGAATTCCGACGTTGCGCTATGCCGCGGATGATGCTCAATCCTTTTATGAGTGGATTGTGTCTCCCGGTGGCGGGAAATATGCGCCTGCCAGAGTAAAACTGCTCCTCAACAAACAGGCCACGGGGCAGAATATCAAAAACGCTTTGTTCAGTTGGCTCAAGCAGGCTCTGGCTGAGGACGTGGTTACGATTTATTTTGCCGGGCACGGCTCGCCCGAATCTCCGGACTTTCCTGAGAACCTGTTTCTGCTTGCCTATGATACCAAGTACGACAATATTGCCGGAACCGGGTTTCCCATGTGGGACATCGAAACGGCTCTGAAACGTTTTATCAGGGCGCGCAAAGTCGTAGTTATTGCCGATGCCTGTCATGCCGGCGGGGTCGGCAAGGGGTTTGACGTGACCCGACGGGCAAGCCGCGGCCTTGAAATCAACCCCATCAGCACCGGGTTGCAGAATTTATCCAAAGTCGGTGACGGGATTTGTGTGATCAGTGCTTCCAATGACAAACAACTTTCCCAGGAGGGCAAAGACTGGGGCGGCGGTCACGGGGTGTTTACCTACTTTCTGCTGCAGGGGCTCAAAGGGGCGGCGGATTACAATCAGGATACCTATATCAGTCTTGGGGAGTTGATTCCCTATCTTTCCGAAAAAGTCAGGCGGGCCACTTTGAATGCCCAGTCCCCGACGGTATCTGGAAAATTCGATCCGGCCCTTAGTATCGGCAAGTAGTTAGTCTCCGTCCATAAATGGTCTTTTTGCCCAACTATATATGGAGGCGTTGTGCCGGGGAGACGATCTGGCCTGCAAGTCCTAGGTTTAATCGCATAAAACTCCTGAAATATCCTGGTCAGCGGTACATACTGAGCGCCCCCTCAAGCCTTTTTTCAATCTCTTTCATTTTCTTTTTAAGTCCGTTGACCCTGGTTTTTAATTCCTGGCTTTCCGGGTCAGATCGAAAGGCAGACTCCGCTGCCAGCAGTTTTTTGCGGGACTCAACATGCTGCGTTTCCAGACGACGGATGTCAGCCTTGATGATATCATATTCGGGCCAGTCGTCAGTATCTTCCAAAAAATTCATGGACATGACACCCTCCTTTTATCCTAGCCGTTCAGAGGTTCAGGGTTGTTTTTTTATTAACCTTTACCAACAAGCCCCGAACCCTGTACTCTGAACTTGTGAACGGTTACAAAATAAGGTAACCAAGATTGTGAAATAGTCAAACAGCTTTGTGGGTTCGGCTGAACCGTAATTTTATTTTGGACAGGATTAACCGGATGGACCAGATCTATTGCTTTCCCGGTTTCAGGGTGAAACCGATAACGATAAGGCAGCATTACTCAATGGCGATTTGGTAATCCGAAGGCGAAAGCCCTCGCGCCCTCTTAAGACATCGGTATCCAGCGAAGGGTCATTTGGATCGGCGGCAAGCTCATGTAGTTTGCTTACGATTGCAGTCTTTGTTTTCAGAGGTAAACGAGCCAAATAGTTCCGGGCTTGCCTCCGATACTTCAACTCATACATAGCCTAATTATAGCTTTTAAAGTTGATGGTTTCGTAAAAAGTCATTTTAACGCCTGGATACCCGCCGGAGTTTATCCCGTATTCATTGCAATCTGTGTAATCTGTTTACCCTGTGAAATGCGCAGCCTATTTCTCCGGGGCGTAATCTGTGGATTAAACGCAAGAACAAAAGGATCAAGGAATTTGTCGTCAAAAAAGTGTTGCGTAACCCATTGAAAAGTTATAATGACCCAAATTGAGCGATTTGCGCGCCCGTAGCTCAGCTGGATAGAGCGCCGGACTTCGAATCCGTAGGTCGCAGGTTCGAATCCTGCCGGGCGTGCCAAAAAACTTAAAACAGGGGAAGGGCGCAAGGTCGTCTTATCCCCGTTTTATTTTGGATTAAAGTGGGATTCGGACCGAGTCGGCAGGTTGAGTGTCAGCTAAATCCCGCCGTTTTTCAGGCGGGGCTTGTGCGCCTCTGGCGCATTCGAATCCTGCCCCCGCAAAGCGGGATTTCACATTATTTGGATTTAATAAGGTGTTCAACGGGCGTACCAATAAATAACAACAGGGAGATGGACTTTTTCGGTCCACTCCCTGTTTTCTTTTACTTTACATTCTGCATAGGGTTGTATCAAAGCCTGAACCGCCGTGTCAGGATTCTTTACATTTGTAAGCTTCAACCTTCATCGGCCAATTCCATGATCCGTTTGAACAAATCTGGAGACAACCGGTAGCCTGCATCCGAAAGCTCATTCAGAACCGGCGACACCCTGTCCAAAATTCCTGCTCTTTTAGCCAATATTAAAATACCACCGGTTCCAATTACTTTAATACCCCTACTTTTAGCAATTTTCCGTCCTTTTCTGTCATCAATGATTAACAGACGGGCGTTTTTTTCCATTGCAAGTTGAATAGCTTCTGCCTCTCCTGCATCTATTAGTAAACGTAAAACAGAAGAGTCGCTAGATTTATTAAGCTCGACAATTTTGATCCAGCCGGCATTTATGGCCTCAGATAACGCCATGGTGCCTGGTTTGTGACTCGAAACCTTGAGTTCTTCAAAAACACGTGAAGAAATGGATATTGAATTGTACAGGTTTTTAAGTATAAAGAGATGCCCGGTCCGGGCCATTCCAATCAAAGGACCGGCATCTGCAACGACTAAACTCGACACCGTTAAGCCTCCAACTCCCCATCCAAATCTTCAGGTGGATAATCAACAGCCGGAATTTCGAATTCGCTCAAAAGATCCAAAAAATCATCTATCGACAAGAATGAAATTCGTGCTGCTTGAGAAAGCGTGACATGCCTTGCTTGGAATAAATGGAGCGCTAAAGCCTTATTTACGCCATGTTTCAGCAAACGTTCATCAAAGGGAACTGCAAGAAAAGCAGGACGGCCATGTTTGGTAATCAAAGCAAGACGTCCCTCTTCTGCATTTCTGAGAAGATCACCGGTGCGCTGGCGCAGCTCACGAACTGTAAAAACATCAAGCTGTTCCATAATAGCCCCTCATTATTAATTGTGCATACATTTGATAGCACAATATTATTTGTTTAGCAATATTTTTTGTTTGTTGGACGGATAAAGAATCAAGAGCAGACTTGATCCCTTTATAGTAATAATGTTTTATCACTGGACATGGTAAAAAAGTGTTGTTGGAGTTTATAAGGAATGTTTAGGGATTGGGGATAATTTCAAGGGGTAAAAAAAGACGCCCTGAAAAGAGGCGTCTTTTGATGAGTATTGTAACAATTCTTTATAACCTTTCCCTTTACAATCGGCTTTTATTGTGATAGTGCGAAACATCTCGTTATTATTGGAATTTGAGATACTTTTTCCAAAAGTCACGAGCACAATTATTCGTTAACCAAAATTTCTTTCTGGCTCAGGATGCCGCTGCAGTTGCTCTGTAATTGGATTCCTGTCTTCGTTGGAACACGCCTGTTAGCCGCTTGAAAAATCTTATCCGCATCCTGAAAAATTGGTATTTTTTAATCTCTTTTAGGGTTTAATTCCCCGCTGCTTGCAGCGCTAAAACGGGGCACTCCTTTGGTTAGATACCCCGTAGCTTGCTGCGGGGTAATTCATTGAAAAAAATCTTCGAAGGATGATCCAATTTGCTGAAGTCTTTCCAGACAAAGAAATTGTCGTATCACTGATACGACAATTGAGTTGGACCCATTTTATCGCCCTTATCCCTCTCAAAGATGACCTTCAACGTGATTTCTATGCCGAGATGTGCCGGTTGGAGCGGTGGAGCGTCCGGACATTGCGGAAAAAAATTGATGGAATGCTTTATGAACGTACCGCTATATCAAAGAAGCCTGAAAAACTAATCGAGAAAGATCTTGCCGCCTTGCGGGAGGAGGATAGGTTAACACCGGACCTGGTTTTCAGGGATCCTTATTTCCTCGAATTTTTGGGCTTGAAAGATACTTTTAGCGAAAAAGATCTTGAAACAGCTATCCTGCGGGAAATGGAGAGCTTTATCCTGGAGCTTGGAGCCGGCTTTTCATTTGTTGCCCGCCAAAAGAGGATGGCCATTGATGATGAGGATTATTATCTTGATCTGCTCTTTTTTCACCGCAAAATCAAACGGCTCATTGCCATTGAATTAAAACTCAGTAAGTTCAAGGCAGCCCACAAAGGCCAGATGGAACTCTATTTGCGCTGGCTCGAAAAATATGAGAAAGAACCCGATGAAGAAACACCGCTGGGCTTAATCCTCTGTGCAGGAAAAGCCAGCGAACAAATCGAGCTGTTGCAACTGGATAAGAGCGGTATCCGGGTCGCCGAATACATGACCGAACTACCGAAACGCGAACTGCTGGAGCAAAAACTTCACAAAGCGGTTAAATTGGCGCGGAAACGGCTGGAGGCAAAACCTGACCACCGCAACAGAGAATACAGATGATGTCAGTTGAATAAAACCGGTTGATGGGGATGCTTTCAAATTAATACAATGAAAATGAAGTCATATTTACCAAACAAATCAAAGATTAAGACAGAAACATATAATTTTATGTACCAGAAGTCTCGCCAAGTTGACTTCAACAGCCCTTTTTGAAAAGGGCCTACTAAGCCCTTATTCGAGCCATTTTATAACCGTTTTGATCGTTATATCAAAATGTTCCTGCGGTCCGTCCACATTTGATTATTCAACCTTGTCAACTGCGTCCCGCAGCTCTACGCATGGCACTTCTTTCCCTGGTTTAGAAACTATCACAATTCGATTACTCTAAGTTGTTAAACAGGAATATATCTAAACCATTTCTTGACTTTAGTTTAAAAATATGGCTTTTTAATAACCATGGGCAATGAAACAAAATCAAAAATAAACCGCCTTGTCAGTCAGTGGCCGAGAGGGACGCCCGCTGCCGCATCCTATTTGAACACAGAGGGCTTCAGCCATGATCTCCTTACGAGATACAAAAAGAGCGGCTGGATTCAGCCCTTCGGAAGAGGTGCCTATATCCTCTACGGAGATAAAGTGGAATGGCCCGGAGCCCTTTATGTCCTTCAAACCCAATTGGGCCTGAACGTACACCCTGGGGGAAAGACTGCCCTTGAGCTAAAAGGATACGCCCATTACCTACCCACTGGTAAAAGAAAGGTATTTCTGTATGGGAAACAAGGTCAGGTTCTGCCAAGTTGGTTCAAAGAGGAGCGTTTAGGGGTAGATATCGCCATGACTCGGACCAATCTTTTCCCGGAGAACGATCAGGAGGGCCTATCCGAATTCAAGGAAAGGGACTTTTCCATAAGGATCTCTTCCTCTGAAAGGGCAGCCATGGAGATGCTTCACCTGGTACCGGGAAAGGTCGGTTTTGACGAAGCATTTCTGATCATGGAAAACCTTGCTACCCTCCGATCGGAAATAGTCCAGAGACTGTTGGTCATGTGCCGGTCCATCAAGGTCAGGAGGCTTTTCATGTTTATGGCGGAAAAGCATGACCATCCATGGGTATCCGACTTGGACGTTGCACGGCTTGATCTGGGCAAAGGAAAGCGAATGATCGTCCCAAAGGGGAGGTTTGATAAAAAATACCAGATCACCGTCCCCAGAGACTATTACGAAGAGGGGGAGGGATGAAAGACACGGTCTTCTTCAAACAGGCGGAATTGCTTTTAAGAATTCTGCCGTTGATATACAAAGAAGAAGTGTTTGCCTTGAAAGGAGGTACTGCAATCAACTTTTTCGTACGGGACCTCCCTCGCCTATCCGTGGACATCGATCTGACGTACCTTCCTGTAAATGACAGGGATTTTGCCCTGAATGAAATCCGTAGCATTTTGTTACTGATATCCGAGGGAATCAAGAAGAGGATACCGGGTACAGGAGTCATCCCGAAGAGAATTCATGGGACCGAGATCGTAAGAGGCCTGATTGTCGACCGCGAGGGTGTAACAGTTAAGATAGAGCCAAACCTGGTTCTCAGAGGGGCTGTGTATCCGCCCGAGAGAAAAACGCTATCGAAAAAGGCTCAAGACCTCTTCGAGTTGTCTCTTCAAAGCCGCACCCTGTCAACATATGATTTGTACGCCGGCAAGATCTGTGCTGCCCTTGACCGTCAGCACCCAAGGGATCTCTTCGATGTTCGTTTACTTTTAAAAAACGAAGGCCTTACGTCCGAAATAAGGAAGGCCTTCGTTGTCTATCTTGTCAGTCACCCTAGGCCCATGGCTGAGCTTATAAGTCCCCGGCAGAAAGATATAAGCGAGATATTTGAAAAGGAATTCAAAGGTATGATAGCCGAAAGCATCACATTCGAGGCGCTGGAAACGACGAGACATGAACTGGTTGCGATACTTCAAGAAGAGTTGACACCTGATGAAAGGCAATTCATTGTATCAATTAAGCAGGGCCAACCCGTTTGGGACCTTCTCGAACTTGAAGGAATCCAGAATTTACCTGCCGTAAAATGGAAGCTTTTGAATATTTCAAGAATGGATCCCACAAAACATCAAACGGCCGTTCACAAGCTAAGAGATTGTCTGGGTGTTTGATACCATCGCATACGATGCCCGCAATGTCAGACATATCGCAGGTTTTTCGACCAGCTGATACTCTGAGGGTTTGGATGGATATCTGGAACGATCAGTTTCTATGATGAGTTTGTCTGTAATCATAATAATTAGATCATGCGCTAATCCAGTATCCAGCATTTCCCATTGATTTTTTTAAACATTTCATTTAAGGTCAGGCATTAAATTTCCGGCACGGAGCGATCTAAACATCTTACCCAAGGTGCCCCATGGCTCTACAAATAATAAAAGCCCTTCTTTACGCAAGAATGCCAAGAAGGGCTTTATCTTTTTGTGGCTCCCGGAAGTTCCAACGGTCACATTTTGAAGATCAGAAAGTTTGGTTGGAAGTTGCAATTTGCAACCTCCATTTAACGGATGAAAACTAGGCAAACGTGGTCATCAACATCTTGATATCGAATGATAATTTGCACTAATCACTGATCAAGATTTGACCCCACTCACTCTCTGAAATTCGAAAACAAGACTATCTAACCAAATTCAAATAAATTATTTATAAGTTTGCATCCGCAATTGATGTAACAACATCATAATCAACACCAATTGTTTCAAAATGCCGAGCACCGCAACGAATTTTTGCACTTTCAAAGCCGCGTAGTTTTAACTGATCTTTTGTAGCTTTTGTTTCCCTTATCATATAAATGATATCACCGTTTTTTCTCAATATGGCCCAGTCAGGATTATAGTTTCCAACAGGTGTGGTAACCTGGAACCACCCTGGAAGTTTAATGAAATATTTAATATCTTTTATTGCTTCAAGGCCCTCGGCAAATTTTTTCTCAACCCCAGACTCGTATAAAATATAATCATATACTGACTTTTTCGTCGGAACTATTCGCTCTTGTGAAAAGTTCAGTTTGTGTGCATCCTCCCTTAGCCTCGACATCTCATATGTAACGCCTTCAAGTTTTTCGTACTTGATACCTTCAATAATCAGGTGATTAAGCACATCTCTTATCTCCTTAACAACGGCATCCATAAACTGCTGGGGGTTTATCTGAAAATCATCAAGCCTTTTTGACTTGACAAGAATTTCATAAATTGTGCTACGGGTTAACTCTGTTTTTCCCTGAATATAAGTAAGAATATCTGGGACGCGTGTAAATTGTGCGACATAAGCAGTCGTTGGGGTTCTTACAAGTGTTGCGCTTACACCTTTACTTGAAACATCAATATCAGCCATTGAAGTGCGTATTTTCGGAGGCTCAACTTTATCCATCTTCATAATGGCGGTAGAAACTTTTTCAATTAGCTTTGTGGTAGAATAGTTTACGGAGTATATTGTTCTTGTATTTATTGTGTTCCAGAACTGCTCAAATTCAGGATCAAGCAACACTTTTTCATTTATTTTGCCTTTTATTTTTTTACTGTGATTATCAATATGATTTTCAATCTGATACTTTTCAATTGCTTTTACGATTTCAAGCGTGACAGGTTTGAATTCTTCATCAACTTCAAAAGTCATATTTTCAATAGCTTCATTAAACTCATTTTTGATGAACCCATCATCTTCTATAAGGCCATGTTCTTTTAGTTGGTTCCAGATTTTTTCAGACTGGTTTTTATCTATAACGATCTCTTCATCATCACGGGAAAACTTTATTCCGACAAATGCATCTAATGGAAGTTTGCCAAATACAACTCCGCAGTCCTCTTCGAATTCCCTCTGAAGCGAAGCGGCAAATTCATCATAACTTTCATTTGCCACAACAACAAGATTATTAACATATTCATCAAGTATCCGATCTCCATTCTGATTTACAGGTAACCGCATACCGCGGCCTATTTCCTGCCTTTTCTTTATTAATGATGTCGTGTTACTAAGTGTGCATATCTGAAAAACATTTGGATTGTCCCAGCCTTCACGGAGTGCAGAGTGTGAGAAGATGAATTTTAAGGGACTTGTAAAGCTAAGTAGCTTCTCCTTATCTTTCATAATGAGGCTATAGGTGTCTTCATCTTTTAATGTTTTTCCTGATGTATCAGTAAACTTTCCCTTTTCTCCTTTTTTATCTTTGGAAAAATATCCATTATGAACTTTATTGGCTGGCAAGATCTCATTATTGAATAAAGTCCGATAATCTTCAGCAACTTCTGAATATATTTCTTCAAACCATTCTGCATAAGGCCCGTTTTCATATCCACTTTCTGTATAAACTCGATAGTTTGCAACCCTATCAAGGAAAAACAGAGAAAGCACTTTAATCCCCATATCCTTAACTTGAGCTTCTTTTTCAAAATGTGCTTTTATCGTTTCCTTGATCTGTTCTTTAATAATATCATCACGGAAACCTCCCTGTTCTTCACCAAGTCTCAGCCTGATTCCATTAGAAAACTTCACATACTCCATTCCAGGACGGGCATTAATTTCTGTTACGATAAAACCATGTCTGTACATTTCTCGCTCATTGGATTTTATAAAAAGATCATCATCCTGTTTGACAGTAACTTTTACATTTTTAGGGCCGTCGTTAGTATTTTTATGGATAGTCAAATTAACACGGAATTTGCCATTTATGTTTGTAATTTTATTTATTTTGATAAATGCTGAATTTGCATCGCTTTCAGCAAGAACGGGAGCAACTGATATTTTTTTTACAAGCCGCATCAGTTGTGTCCGGTTAAGGAAGTAAAAAGAATAGGCTTGAACCTCATATTTTGTTATAATGGGTTTGTCCATAACACATTATTAACAAAAGGAGATTCAAGCCATGGCGCATTATAACACAATCTTTCATTCGATGCTAAAATTTATTCCGAGACATCAATTTGAGGCCCTTGAAAGCCGGCACAGCACAGGGCGAAAACCTAGAAAATTCAGCCGATGGAACCAGTTTGTCCATCTGATGTTTATGCAACTCACTGGCCGGGCAAGCCTCCGAGATGGCATTCAATCTATAAACTCAAGGATCAGAAACCTTTACCACATGGGCGCAAAACCCGTATCGCGCTCCACCTTTGCCGACGCCAACAACAAACGACCGGCCTCTTTGTACGAAGCGCTGTTTGAGAAGGTTTACCAGCACTGCCGCATGATATCTCCAAAGCACAAGTTCAAATTCAAAAACAAGCTATACAGTCTGGATGCCTCGGTGATTGATCTAAGCCTTGGTGCTTTTCCTTGGGCGTCTTTTCGCCGCACCAAATCAGCGGTTAAAATCCATACACTTTTAGATCATTCAGGCTATCTGCCAGCATTTGTCTCGATTACCGATGGAAAAACCCACGAAACGAAGGTGGCCAATTCAATCAATCTTGCTAAAGGCTCCATTGTTGCTGAAGACCGCGCATATACTGACTATAAATGGTTCGCCAAGCTACAGGAAAATGGCATCTTTTTTGTGACTCGGCAGAAAACAAATGCGGTGTACCGTGTCATTGAACGCAGGGCCGTAAACAAAAAGCAGGGTTTGTCCTCAGATCAAACCATCGTACTGACCGGCACCAAGGGCCACCAGTGCCCATATCCTATAAGAAGAATTGGTTATAGGGACCCTGCAACAAAAAAACACTACGTGTTTATCACCAACAACTTCAAACTATCAGCCAAAACGATTGCCGATATTTACAAAGAACGCTGGCAGATCGAAATATTCTTTCGCTGGATCAAACAGAACCTGAAGATCAAATCGTTCATCGGTAACTCTCGCAATGCTGTAATGACGCAGATATATGTCGCCTTGATCGCCTATTTATTGCTTTGTATGTTCAAGTTTTTATCAAAGGTTCCTGCCAGCTTGCAAAATATAATAAGAGTAATACAGCTAAACCTTTTTAGAAGATGTACTTTGGAGGAGTTATTTGAACCGCCTCCGCTTGATAGCAATAAGAACTATATTAACAAACAGTTAATGCTAAACTTTGTCTAACCGGACAGAATTGAAGCCGCATCTGAAAAGCATCAATAGGATCAAGATGATAAATTAGATTGTACTTATCTCTATGGGTTGCGGAATACCGTAAGGTACAGAAAGGCTTTAATGATGCAATGGCTTCTTTTGCCTTTACACTCTCCATATTTTGCGGCTCATCCATAACTACGATTGGATTGGTTGCACGAACAAAGTCTATAGGCTTTCTGCCTCCAAGTTTATCACGAAAATCATGAATGATATTATTCGCCTTTTTGTTAAAAGAATCGATGTTTATTATCATTATCTGCGTTTCATTGGCAGCAGCGAATCCACGCAATTCATTAACTCTTTTTGAATCATATACAAAATGATTGAACGGAACATTATTGTAAAGATCCTGAAAATGCTCCTTCATTATGTCAATTGATTTAAGCACACCCTCTCGTATGGCTACAGAGGGAACAACAATAATGAATTTGTTAAAACCGTATTTTTCATTAAGTTCAAAACAGGTGCGCAGGTAAACATAAGTCTTACCGGTACCCGTTTCCATATCAACGGCAAAGTTTAGCCCTTGTGTTTTAATTTCTGTCCGCCGAGCAATGTTGTTTCGCCTTTGAACTTTTTTCAGATTGCCGTTAATTTCATCATCATTAATTTCAAAGTTGTTGCCAATACCAAGATGTGTTTGTACTTGAGAAGTCCCCATGAACTCATATTTTTCACTCACAGTAAGTTCAAACGCCCCCTTGTTTAAAGGCTGGCCGTCAAAAAGATCAACGACCGCATCTATGGCATCAAGTTGATATTGCTGTTTTGGGTCAAATTTAAATTTCATGGCTAAACTGTCCTGAAACTTTCGACATTAAACGATTTCATTATCTGTACAGCGTTTGTTTTCAGCCGGTCATTTCCTTTAAAGCCTGTATCTAGGCATACAACTCTGTGAGGCTCTCTTTCGGCAATTGCTCGCATAACCTCATTGGTAAGTTTCTTTTCAAGACAGATCAGTAGCGCTCCTTCAGCTATTGAATATACCTTTTTGCCTTCAAGTGTGAACTCTTCTATAGGTGTTGTTAGCTCAAAACCAGATTTAAGCAGAATTTCGCAAAGTATATCCTCTTCACTGCTGTTTGGGTCTATATGGTCAATGGCAAGTTCAAGTTGTTCCTGAATCGGCTTTTCTTCAACATCGCCATCCCAGATTTTAAAGTTTGATTTGTCGAGTTTAAAGACTTTGAAACCTAAATCAATATCCGGCTCTGGTAGTGAAATTGGATCTTCGCTATTAAATTCTTCCTTGATTTTTTTAATCACGCGTCGAATGCGTTCTTTACCTATAGCAGCAATAGTATTGTAGCCAGCTTTATATGCCTCTGTTTTTTCATCACATGGCTCAGGGAGTTGAACCATAATAAATTTACGGTTGCCCCCGTCTACTTTATTCAGTTCGAGAACGGCGTGGGCTGTAGCACACGAACCAGCGAAAAAATCTAAATAAATGCCATCTTTATCTTCTACATTGTTAATCGTAAAGCCCACAAAATATTTGACCAATTCAGATGGTTTGGGAAAGCTAAATATCCCGTTTCCAATTAAATCTGCAACCTCTTTCGTACCTTCTTGATTAAATGGCCCATTTAGTAATGATAATGGCTTACCTTTCCTTATTATGCCATTTTCATCTTTGAGGTAAGCTTTTGCACGGACGCTGTATTCTCCATCCCTCTTCTTTTTAATAACTATTTCATCATTCTCAATAGCCTTCAAGAGTCTATTTTTCTCCCATACCCACTGCTTCCTTGGCTTGATGATTTCTCCATTGTATTCGATATCATATTGCAAATTTTCTCTATCATCTAAGCTATTAGTCATTAGAGGTTGAGTCACAAAGCCACCTCTAATTGGGTACTTGTCATCTTTAATTTTTTCGTAATCTTTTATTTGTTCTTCAGATAGTATTGATTCGATATAATTAAAATCTCCTTTTGAGTAACAGAGAATATATTCGTGAACCTCTATAAACCCTTTTGTTTTGGCTCCTGCACCATACTTATTTTTCCACGCAATTGACCCGACAAAGTTGTTTTCCCCAAATATCTCATTCATTAGTTGCCGCAAGCTACTAACTTCATTATCATCAATGCTGACAAAAATAATACCATCCTCTCCCAATAAATTCCTCGCCAAGAAAAGCCTCGGATACATCATATTCAGCCATTTAGAATGAAATCGTCCATCAGACTCAGTATTGGTTGAAAACTTCCTGCCTTCATCATCTATCTGTCCGGTATAAGCAAGATATGTCTCAAGAGATTCGGAATATTTGTCAGGATAGATAAACTCCTTGCCTGTATTATAAGGTGGGTCAATATAGATCATCTTAATCTTGCCGTAATAAGACTTTTGCAACTGTTTAAGCACCTCTAAATTATCTCCTTCAATAAACAGATTCTCTGTTGTATCCCAGTTTACACTTTCCTCTTTGCATGGTTTGAGCGTTGCTATGCTTGGCTCCTGAATAACCTTAAAGCAATCGCGTTTGCCCGGCCATGTCATACCAAACCGCTCTTCACCGTCATCAATTTCATCACCAAGCGTTAGACGCAATTTTTTAAAATCAATTTTATCTTCTGTGAAAACTTCAGGGAAAAGCTTTCTAAATTCAGCTTTCTGCTCTTTTGTTATGTTTTTACTCTGAAGATCGAGTTTTTCAATATCCAGCATATTTATCTCCTAAATAAGCTTCCATTTTATGGTAAATAGTTTTTCAATCGACACATTTTGTTTAAGTTGCTTTTCAATAGTATCTATCAGATCATCTTTCTGTTTTTCTATTGCTCTACCTGCTATATCATATTCACGCCATGCTGCATCTCGCTTTTTTTCTATTTCACGAATTTTCTTTTGCGCTGCAAGTTTTTCAGGCAGGCTTCTTGCTATACGCGCTTCCCTTTTATTTTCCTTAATATTTTCATCAAACTCCTTGAGATTTAGCCTCAGCGAATTCCTCTTGTCCTCTGCCCATTTATCAAGCTTGTCCATCTCTTCTTCAAAGAATTCAGCATTTTTAGTTGCAATGTTATCCAAAATTTCTGCCTGTTTCTTTTTCTGAATATTATCTAAGTCCATAATATTTAATGAACTATTAACTGGCTTTTCAGATTTTACTGGAATTGATAAAAGACGCATACATTGATCTGAATCAAGCTCTTCACCGGCTCCAGTAAGTCCAACATGGATAATATAATCTTCACTCTCCAGTGCTGAAACAGTGAGGTTGTATACAGCGAGAAAACCTTCTTGGCCGACAAGGTCTTCGAGAATGGCTATTCTGTTATGAACATTAGTATAATCAAAGACTAACAGTCTGTTAGGTGTGTCAAGATTTTTTGTTTTTTTGATTAGCGCCTGCGCAAGAGGATGACCTATACGGTAGGTATGGGCATCCGTGACATTTTTCTGAAGTTTATATGTACCTATAGGAATTTTGATGTTTTTGAAAGGGTTGCTTTTAAGATAAAAAACAGGATCGGCGCTATTAAAATCAGCATGTTTTTGTAATCCGAGCTGTGTAACGGCCCACAACCACCTTTCATATCGATTAAGATATACTTCGGTGTGCTGTCGAGTTACCTTGAGCTTTTCGACAACTTCATCGTCAAAATGATCAAAGAGCTTTTCACGCGTTGATTTCATATTAGCGGCGATCTTGTCATCCATTTCTGCCTGAAGTTTATCAAAGGCTTCCTGGATCTGGTCTTTTGTTCTGCAGGACTGATAGATTGCAGCTATCCTTTTTTCAAAATCAACACCAGACTCAATGACACCCAAAACTTCATCAGATGCACCGAAAACACCGCTAAAAAGCTGAAACTTATCCCTCAGCAGCTCAAATACCCGTTGGTCAGCCTTATTTGTCTCAGTAAGCAGATTCTATGAATCGGTCCTTTTGTAGATTTTCAGATTTCGTTTGACAGTTAGCCAAGATTGCCAGAATAAATTAGCCT
>JACNIG010000024.1 GCA_014383215.1 Candidatus Desulfatibia vada
ATGGGAATTAATAGTGATGGACGGCGGGTCCATTGATGGCAGTGTATCTGTTATTCGTAACTACGAAAACAACATTGCATTCTGGGAATCCAAACCTGACCGTAGCATTTATAATGCGTGGAACAAGGCTTTGAATTATGCCCGAGGTGAATGGATCTGTTTTTTAGGCGCAGACGACTATTTTTGGAACAGCGACGTTTTGTCCGATGTTGAGCCTCACTTGAAAAAAGCCGCGGATGCCGGAATTAAGGTCGTATACGGACAGGCAGCAAAAGTAAACCGTCACGGCCGCGTTATCAAAACCGTCGGTAAGCCCTGGGGGAAAATCCGGTGGTTGATGCGGCATGGCATGCCGATGATCCATGCGGGAGTAATGCATCACCGCAGCCTTTTCGATATCCACGGCCAGTTTGATGAAAGCTTCAAAATCGCCGGTGACTACGAATTTCTACTCAGAGAGCTCAAAAACGGACAAGCCCTGTTTGCCGACGGTGTGAGAATCGTCGGCCATCAGGTCGGAGGAATTAGCACCGTCCAGAACCTTCTTATGCACCTGGAAGTCGCACGCGCACGCCGCAGGAACCGGCTGCCGTCTTTCTCATATGTATGGGCGGTTGTGTTTTTACGGGCGTTCATTCGCCAATTATGGCGGTCCATCTTTCCATCTCTCTGAAAAAGCACTAAAACGGTGATCATATCGTTTTTCAAAGGTCTCGTATCTTTTAACTATAACTTGACCGGAGTTTAATAATAATGCGACTCTTGCTCATAACCAGAGAATATCCCCCCTATCCTAAAGGGGGCATGTGTCAAATAGTGGAACAGATGGTCAAACAGCACCGTCGGTTCGGGGTCGAAATGACTGTCATAGCCAATCACCCCGGATTTGGAACCCGCCAGGAGAAGATCGACGGCGTGCAGTTCTACCGAGTTCCGTCCTTAGGCTCCGCCTTTCTGACCCAGCTTCCCACCTTCGGTTTCTACGCTTCCCGCCTGGTGAAGAAAATCCACCATCAATTCGATGTGGTTTACTCCAACTACTCACCCCTCTTCGGTCGAATCGAACGGCCCTTGGTCGCAGGATTTCACTCCACCCGTTACGGAGAGACCATCGGCTGCAGGGAGAATGGAAGGCCTTTTTACGCTCTTTTAAATCGTTTGTACATCCCATTTGATCGCGGCCTGATGCAAAAGGCGGACGGTGTTATCGCACTCTGTGATAAAATGGTTAAAGAAATCATCGCTACTAATGGACGCCCCGGGATGCTTGCCATCATTCCCACAGGGGTTGACACCCGTCTCTTCAAACCGCTTTCACCGCGCCGTTTTGAAAGGCCCGAGAAGAAGATCTTCTACGTGGGTAGGCTGGACGCGCGCAAGGGAATTAATGTTCTAATCCGCGCCTTTAAAGAGGTCCGGGAAAAAGTGAACGCAAAATTAGTTATCGTGGGCGAGGGGAGCGAACGCCTCCGGCTGACGAAGTTGGCCGCCGCCCTTGCAGTTCCCGTTGATTTTGTGGGCCCGGTTGCCCACGACCGGCTCCCTGCTGTTTATAACGATGCGGATCTGTTAGTCTCTCCTTCGCTGTATGAAGGATCCGCCATCACGCTGGTGATACTGGAAGCGATCGCTTGTGGGACACCGACGTTGATTTCAGACGCCCTGCCCGAGTGCGGCATCCCCCGCTTTGTTCGGGCGAACGTTGGCAGCCTGGCTCGAATGCTGGAGGAATTCCTCGCCTCAAACCACAAACTTGCCGACCTTTCCGAACGCTGCCTGAGTCTGAGTCGCGACTACAGCTGGGACAACGTCGTCGAACAGACCTTCACCTACCTCCGTAAATTTATATAAAATCATTTTTCAAAGGTCTATCTTCCAGAAGTAAGCGATTATTTATGCTCACAAGATTAGTAACCAAAAGAATTGTTCTACAGGTCGGTTTCTCTTGTAATGCCAGATGCAAATTTTGTTATTACAAAGAAGAACTCGCATCCGGGAAGGTTAAGGACTTAACGTTTTCCGAAGTCAAAAAGCGGCTCGAGGAAGCCCGGAGATTTGGGAAAAACCAGATTGAACTTTCCGGAGGTGAGCCGACCATTCGAAAAGATATTTTTCAAATTGCTGAATACGCAAGACAAACCGGTTTTCGCATCGTTTGTGTTATAACGAATGGTTTGAGAACGCATGATTTTGATTTCTGCAAAAAACTGCAAAAATCCGGGGTGAATGAATTTCTGTTCTCATTACACTCCCCTGTAGGTGAAGAACATGACTGGTTGACCGGCGTAAAAGGCAGTTGGAAAAAAGTAATTCAATCGATTAAGAATGTTGAAGCGTTGGGAATCCCTTACAGAACAAATACTGTGATTTCCAATATGAATTATAGCCATCTGGACCAGCTGTATAACGTCTTAAAGCCGTTTCAACCGGCTGCCGTAAACCTTTTGGTTTATAATCCCTCAACAGCGGAATTTCCTGAAAAAGGAGAGATAGTTGATTATCATATTGTCGGGAGTAAAATAAAAGACTTTATCGAAAAGTATCAAAAATATTTCAAAACGATCAACGTCAGATGGCTTCCCTTCTGCTTTCTGAAAGGATATGAAAAAAATATCAGGACGCAATGGCAGAAACTTTATGAGGATCAGGAATGGGACCCTTATTTCAATATTAAATTCAATAAAGGCCCTTTAGCGGTTTTATTATCGTTTTTAGGTGGAGCCCTGATATACCCTTTTAAAGCGCCCAGATACGGTCAAAAAAATTTCTACACACTCTTTAATGAAATCATCTCGAGTTTCAGGATGGTCTACTATTACAAACAAGACGGCCCGTGCAAATCATGCAGCTTAAAAAAAATATGCACCGGTCTTCCACGAAAATATAAAAATCAAAAAATCGTCTTAGAGAAGTATGAAGGCGAAATAATAAGAGATCCTTTGTTTTTTTGCAAAGAGTACACCCAGAATTTTGAGAGTTTAAGGGTATAGAAAATCAAGATCTTATCGAGAGGTTTGAATTAATCCGATATTTCTCAGATTTTACTATTTGGCCAAATTT
>JACNIG010000347.1 GCA_014383215.1 Candidatus Desulfatibia vada
AAACCGGCGGACAAGTACAATTCCGCCTTGCCGTTTATTTTATCGGAAAGATTGCGGGCATCAAATATCTCCGCTGATGTGAGGGGCTGTATGCCTTCAGGCAAGGGGACAAAGGATGCGTTCGGAGAGAATTGGGAAGATGGTTTGTCTTTGTTTGGCTCCGGTAAAAGCGCATCTTTATGCAATACCCCCGGGTTAAAGTGGAATTGGGTAATAAATATACCCCCCGCGATAACCATGAGAATGGATAAAATAACCATACTCAAAAACGTTTGCCGCCGACGATTGTTTTTTTTCTCCAGAATCACTGAATCCTCAAACTTTGACAAAAATTTTGGCACAGACACCTTATAAAGCAATGCGCCTTTAATGATTTGATAAATATCAAATTTGTACCGTAAATATCAAGCCATTTTCATTTCGAAGGTCTCCATTCCCTCTACCCATTTGTTCATGTGCTTTTTTGGATAAATGAGGCGATCTTCACCTTTGATATCTCCAACTGATTGCAAATATACTTCGATTGCCGACGGTTATTTACTCAACTTTCGGGATTCATGCTTCCGCGAAAAAATAATTTGCTGTCGCTTTGCGAACTCGCCTCTAAAGATGCCTAACATCAGCGCAGGCCATATGTTCTAAAAAGTTTTGAGGTTTCGGAAGCGGTTCTTTTCTAATAGACGGCTATATAGGCGCTGATGTAAGGCATCCTAAGTGGCTCAAACAGCGCAAATCGCCATCAAATCATCCTTTTCGCTCCATCTGGGGGACGAATCCCGAAAGTTGAGACTTAATCTATACCGAACGGCTGGAGGGTACCTACATGTCATCGAAAAAGACGCGCACTGAGTCCGGCAGGCTGGATCATATCATGGCCGAGGTTCGGCATGACCGAGAGCGTCGGGAGAAGACCTATCGGGGGCGAGCGCTCAAGATGTTTCCGTGGATCTGTGCGCTGTGCGGACGCGAATTTTCAGGCAAGAGAGTTCGAGAACTCACGGTCCATCATAAGGATCACAACCACGATAACAATCCGCCGGACGGCAGCAACTGGGAGTTGCTGTGTATCTACTGTCACGACAATGAGCATTCGCGGGATCAGGTTGCGGAATGGTATGACGCAAAGACGCCGGCCGGCGGGCAAGAGCCGCGTAGCGACAACAAGCCGTTCGCGAACCTGAAGGATTTGCTGAAGGATAAAAAGCAGATATAGCATTAAGTGGAAAATCCATTTTATTAAATCCTAATTGGGTGGAAGATATTCGAGCAGGAAAGCAGTTGCCGCTCTATAAGTCAGAAGAGGCTAACATTGCATATACAGATGAACCTTTACCTTAATTGGAAGTTGCGGGACATCCATAAATAAGCAAACCCCTTTAGTAGTGCTGCTAAAACAGGACTCTAAACGTGCTGGAGCAATACATCGATAACTTTTCCCACCTGCGGACATATAAAGACCGCATAAAGTTGTCTGCATGCGCCACCTGTCAGGCCCCATCCTAATCTTTCATTATAAATGAACCTCCCCTCTGCTAAAACGATCCGTTGCGCGGATTAAAATGATGCTTACAGTAACTCAAGGCAGGGGCAAATAACTGCTGGGGATTGAAACCATGAGGATCGGGCATCCTGTCATTTACACGCAAAAGCACCTTGTTTAAAAAAAGGATGACATCATGGTCCTGAATATAAATCTTCAAAAACATCAAAACTGTTTTGCCGACGGTGGGCATGTACCTGAAAAATGCGCCATCGATACCGTACAAAACGCTATTATCGGCCTTTCGGCAAAAGAATTGGACGGCAGCGGTACGCTGGAGTCATTGACGTTTGACAATCGCTTTACCCGAGAGCTGCCCGCTGATCCCGCAACCACCAACCAGCGTCGCCAGGTGATAAAGGCGTGTTACTCATTCGTACATCCGGCCAAGGTCGCTGCGCCGCAACTGGTTGCCTATTCCCGTGAAACGGCGGCACTGCTGGACCTTTCAATTGAAACCTGTGAATCCGACGATTTTCTCCAAGCGTTCGTCGGTAATCATCTGCCGGCGGGTATGGAGCCCTACGCCACTTGTTACGGCGGCCATCAGTTCGGCAATTGGGCCGGGCAGCTTGGTGACGGCCGCGCCATTAACCTGGGTGAAATTATTAATCAGCGTTCAGAACGCTGGGCCCTGCAACTCAAAGGCGCAGGCCCCACGCCATACGCACGCACAGCAGACGGTTTGGCAGTGTTACGCTCATCAGTGCGCGAGTTTTTGTGCAGCGAGGCCATGTTTCATCTGGGCGTGCCCACTACACGGGCCTTAAGCCTGGCATTAACCGGCGAACAGGTCGAGCGGGACATGTTTTATGACGGCCACCCCAAACTGGAACCGGGTGCGGTTGTCTGCCGCGTAGCGCCGTCATTCACACGTTTTGGCAGTTTTCAGATATTCGCCTCACGGGGTGAAACCGAGGTATTGAAGCAACTGGCGGATTACACCATCCGCACCGACTTCCCCCATTTGGGCGCGCCGTCGCAAAAGGTCTATCTTGAGTGGTTCGAGGAAGTGTGCCGCACAACCGCCGACATGATCGTACACTGGATGCGCGTCGGTTTTGTCCATGGCGTGATGAACACGGACAATATGTCCATTCTTGGCCTCACCATTGATTACGGCCCCTACGGCTGGCTGGAAGATTACGATCCCAACTGGACCCCTAACACCACTGACGCCGGCGGTCGCCGCTATTGTTTTGGTAATCAGCCGCAAATTGCCCATTGGAACCTCGTTCAGCTGGCCAATGCCATCTATCCGTTAATCGAACAAGTTGAGCCACTGCAACAAGCACTGGACGTTTATACCCAAAGCTTTCAGCAGGGTTGGCAAACAATGATGGTCCAAAAACTGGGCCTAAATACCTTCGAGCCCGACACTGATGATGCGTTATTCACCGAACTGCACGCCATCTTGCCACTGGTCGAGACGGATATGACGATCTTTTTTCGCCGGCTTGCCATGCTTGATGTAAATGTCGAATCCTTAAACGATATCAGTGACGAAACACTAATGACCCCGCTGATGGAGGCTTATTACGTACCTGAACAGCTAACACGCGAGTATCGAACGCGCATGGGCTATTGGCTGCGCAATTATATGAGCCGTGTATGCAAGGAGAATACATCTCATGAAACACGACGCCGGCGCATGAACGCTGTTAACCCCCAATACGTGCTGCGAAACTACCTGGCCCAACTGGCCATCGACAAGGCTGAACAAGGTGATTTTTCGCTGATCGACGAATTGCTTGAGTTACTGCGCCACCCCTACGACGAACAACCCGACAAGGAAGACTTTGCTAAAAAACGCCCTGATTGGGCCCGTAACCGGGCCGGCTGTTCCATGCTGTCATGCAGCTCTTGATCTGGTGGACGTACAGGATGTATGGGGCAGCGGAAGGGACATAAAACTATAAATCTATAATCCGGTCATTCATTTTTTTAAATGATTGAGGCTTTCCGGACTGGGATCGTTCTTTTCGATTAATTCCACTCGCACCAATAAAAAAGATTGATTAATTTAAAAACAAACGATATTGAACATCCAGATTAAAAAATGATCCGGCGGATATCGCAATATCCCTTGGCCACATCTCCGGATTCAATACCGAAAACGAAACAAAGCCGTCCGGCAAACGCGCCGAGACGGCTTTTTGTGTATTTTAAGCGACATAACCGGCCACGATTTAACCCGGCCTTCATCAGGAAAGTATTTATGAATTTTTCTTCTTTTGGATTAAAACACGAAATCATCCGGGCCCTTGACCAACTCGGATTTGAACATGCCACCCAGATTCAGGTAAAGGCCATCCCCTGCATGCTAACAGGCGACACCGATGTCATCGGCCTGGCCCAGACCGGCACGGGGAAAACCGCCGCCTACGGCCTGCCCCTGATCCAGCTGGTTGATTTTGAATCAAAAACCCCCCAGGGGCTGATCCTCTGCCCCACGCGGGAACTCTGCCTTCAAATCACCGGCGACCTGAAACTGTTTGCCCGACACATCCCGAACGCACGTATTGCCGCCGTCTACGGCGGAGCCGATATTCGGGACCAGATCACCCTGATAAAAAAAGGTGCTCAGATCATCGTGGCCACACCCGGCCGACTGTTGGATCTGATCAACCGCAAAGCCGTCAAACTGGGAAAGGTGGCCTATGCGGTCCTGGATGAAGCCGATGAAATGCTCAACATGGGGTTTCAGGAAGATATCGACAACATTCTGGAACGGACCCCCGCTGACAAGCGCACCTGGCTTTTTTCAGCCACCATGCCGGCTGCCGCAGCGAAAATCGCCGACACCTATATGACCCGTCCTGTGACCATCACCGCCGGCGCGCCCAACACAGCCGCTGAAAACATCTCTCACGCCTGTTATGTCGTCAAACAAAAAGATCGGTACGCGGCCCTCAAGCGGATGATCGACTATATCCCCGATATCTTCGGCCTCATTTTCTGCCGCACGCGCATAGAAACCCAGACGGTGGCCGACAAACTGATGAAAGACGGTTACAATGCCGAACCGCTGCACGGCGACCTGTCCCAGATGCAACGGAACCAGGTGATGAAAAAATTCAGGGAACGGACCCTCCAACTGCTGGTGGCCACCGATGTGGCCGCACGGGGTCTGGATGTGGATGACATCACCCACGTCATCAATTACAATCTCCCCGATGAACCGGAACGTTACACCCATCGGTGCGGTCGAACGGCCCGGATGGGTAAATCAGGCGTATCCATCGTCTTGGTAAACACCCGGGAAGTCCGACGGATCAAAGAACTGGAATCTATAAGCGGCATTCGGTTCGAGTATAAAAAAATCCCCGGCGGCCGCGCCGTTTGCGAGAAGCAGCTTTACGCAATGGTGGAACGACTGGTCTCCACCCAGGTCAACAAAAAAGAAATCGATAATTACCTTCCCCCGGTGTTTGAAACCCTTTCCGCTCTCAGCAAGGAAGAATTAATCCGTCGATTCGTCTCAGCCGAGTTCAACCGCTTTCTCGATTACTACCGCGGAGCCGCAGACATAAACGTAAATGGCAAAAAACGCCCAACAAAGGCGGATAAAGCCGAACACCGCCTGGCAGGCAATACCCAGCGATTTTTCATGAATGTCGGCCGTTTGGACAAACTCAAAGAAGGCGCCATCGTCCGCCTGGTCTGCGACAAATCGGGCATATCATCCAAAAAACTCGGCCGGATCGAACTCAAAAGAGAGTTTTCATTCTTTGATGTTGAAAAAAGCGTGGCAAAAAAAGTCCTCAAATCCCTTAAAGGCGTGACATTGGACGGCAGAAAAATCTGTGCCACATTTGCCGAAAAAGAGAAAAAAACGAGAAAAAGAGACTGTGTACGTTCTTAACATAGTTGAATTCGTGACTTTTTACGAGATCACCATATATTGCATCCCCTGAAAATGTTCCGATAACCTTTCCAAGTCCTTTTCTTTGATACCTAAATCATCATTTCTTTTGCTGCAAGATCTATTTCTGCCCTAAATTCCATTTATAATTGTCCGATAGCACATAGATCAATTACTATATATGGTATTTATTATATGCTTGACATACAAGATATATTGTCCTAATCAATTTTAGGCTTTGTCTCTTGCAACATACTGAATGTTAGACATTGGGGAAGGAATCAAATGAGGACGAAAGTCGCTGTTGTAATAGTTATTCTGCTGGGGTCGCTATTATCGATATTTGCATCTGCATATACATACAACCCTTCCCCAAAAGGTTCTTTGCCGATGCCTTCAAAAACTCCATTGATGACATGCCTTAAATCAACAAAGTTAGAGGTGGCAGGCGTGCCCGTTTGGGAGGTTTTGGGGGGTAGAGCCTTACTGATCATTTCAAAGATGTCAATTGATGCAGATGGAGCACCAAACGCCTACCATCCTGAAGATATAGGCATTGATTTTCTCTCAAACGGCGGGAGGCCCGGAAATTGGTGGGCGTTAGTAACGGATAACGGCCGCAAAGACGGCAGACCCGTTGTCCAAAATTCTTCAGCTCCCTTTCCCGGATTCTATATATCAACCACATCCTTATTTGATGCAACCAGGCCGAGAATAGATACGAAGCGCTACATTGATTCGCGCTTTGTGCCATACTTCGTCTTACCGAAGGGACGCTCCGGGGGAGCCCGGCTGGGTGATTTGGGAGTTGTCATAAACCTTCGAACACATAAGCTAAGCCCTGCTATATTCGCAGATAACGGCCCTAGTGATGCAATTGGTGAAGGTTCAATACGTCTTGCAGATAATCTGGGAGTCAATTCCAATCCCAAAAATGGCGGGGTTAGTAGTGGAATTGCATATTTGGTCTTTCCAGGTTCAGGCAATGGGAAGCCCAAGTCACCTGAAGAGATCGAATCCGAAGCAATGGAATGGTTTAAGCGTCTGGGAGGAATTGGGATGTGCAGAGATTGTTTGCAACTGAAATTGGAACAATTATAAGATTACCTGCTTTCTAAGGAAACAGCTCCATGCCGAACACCTTCCGGAAGACACTCCAGTTTTATCTGATCGACTGCAAAACCGCCCTCGGCAAGATCATCGATATCTTCATCATCTTCCTGAACCTTTTTATCTGCCTTATCCTGGTGGTCGAGACCTATCCCGTCTCCGAGGCAACCCGACAACTGCTCTGGCAATTGGAGGTGGTCATTGTCATTTTTTTCATCATTGAATATGTGGCCAGGCTTTATGCCTCACAGAACCGTCTCAGGCAGCTTGGGGATGTTTACAGCATCATCGACCTCATCGCTATCCTGCCCACACTTTCAGTGATCTTTTTGCCTCTAATCGGCATCACCCTGGACATTGGCTTTATCAGATTCATCCGGGCTTTCAGGACCTTCAGGATATTCAGGTTTTTAAGATTCGCGGCAGACGGTGACTTTTTCTTCGGCAGCATAACGCCGCAGTTGCTCAAGGTCACGCGGCTCTTTCTCACCATACTGATGATATTTTTCATTTCTTCAGGACTCTTTTTCTATGTGGAAAGCGACCTTAACCCCAATGTGAAGAATTTTGGCGATGCGTTCTATTTTACCGTCGTCGCGCTGACGACCGTCGGATTTGGTGACATCATTCCCCTGTCGGATGCGGGTAAATGGGTCACCGTTTTGATGATACTTTCGGGCATTGTCCTCATACCGTGGGAAATCAGCCAGATTGTAAAAGAGTGGATGCGCATGGCAACGAAAAAGGAGGCTGTCTGCCCGAAGTGCGGACTCCGCTACCATGATGAGGATGCCTCCCACTGCAAGTCATGCGGCCAGATTATCTACCAGGAATATGATGGCGGGTAGCCAGTGTCCATCCATAAATGGCCCTTTTTGCCCTGCTCGGCGTTCTCCGCGGGTTTCCGGCTGCGGCGTACAGGCGTACGCCTCACCGCAAACCCTTGCTTGTCCCGCCATAGCCCTTTTTCGGGCGACGGCGGATGCGGCCTTACGTCTTCGCCAAGGCTTCGCCGCACGCGTGATCAGGACAAAAATTGCTCATTTATGAATTGGACACACAGCGTGTTCTATTTGGATTCGTGGATGAACACTAGCTAAGGGAGCAGGAAACAACTTCCATTGAGCATTTTTGCTCATTCAGGGTGTAATTTGTTTTAAGCACGCCAGATCTAAAACCACAGTTATCTGTTGACCTGCCGGGTTCAGCGATAAGGGCTTGATTTGCTCAACCTGCTGCTGCACTTCTTCAAGGGCGTAATCGGTGATACGTTCAGATCCGGCGAACAGGCGGATGCAGCCTTGCAAAATGAAAAAGCTCAAAAACAATATAATACCGATAATTAAAAAAGTGTGCAGAAAGAAGCCCGAGCTAAGATAGTTGTCACTGAAGTAATTACGCATGGTTATCCAGCCTACGTGCCCCAGGATTCCGATGGCCGGCAGGTTGAAAAAAAGCTGAAGAATAAATCCGCTGAGCATTTTAGAGGATCTGTTCAACGCGCTGTTCAGCGCATGGCGCCACATGGCGGTCAAATCCCGGTGAAAATCGTTCCGGTCGGGGAGCATGTTTTCAAACTTGCGCACCGAGGGCTCAAAACGGCATTGAATCAAAGATTCGGCAATATCCGGCCACTGCTGCAGGATCGCCAGGCGGTAATCCCGCAGCGCTGAATCGACGCCTTCAAAGTTCTCGGTTTCGGACAAAGCCGGCGGGGAATCCTTACCATGCTTGAGGGATGAAACCATACCCAGCAGCTGCCGCCAAGGGCCGCCGTACTTGAACATGGCGACAATGCCGGTACTGAAAATCAGTATCCGGGACCAAATGGCAATCATCCACCCCACCGGCCCCAGCCAGCGCTGGGCCAGTTTCTGATACAAAAGAACGGTAACGCCGGGGAACTGGCCGGAACTGTTGGCTTTGAAGGCGGACAGGGCCTCTTTGACGGCCCTGTTTTCCGTATTTTTTATATTATCAAGGGCCTCTTTAAGTTTTTCCAGGTCGATTTCAGCTTCGGAGACTGACTGCGTGTAAACAAAATCCCTTAAATGTTCGGCATTTTCCATCCGCCTGTCAATTACAAATCCAGGCCGGTTGAACGTTTCAAAAATCATCTGCTTGAGAGTTTGAAATTGATCGAAGTTGTGCCGGGGTTGAGCGGCGGCGTCCCATTGGGGGTCTTGCAGATGGCTTCGAGCCGAGATGCAAAGAAACGTATGAACCGGCCGGCTCCAGGCGGTCGCGATGAAGTCCATAAATTCCGGTAATATTTTCTCTTTGAGTTCATCTTGGTCCTGGCGGTCGGATTTGTTAATTACGCTCACCAGGGAGTCTTTGTTAAACAGGCGAACGTACGGGGCCAGAAAATCGACATGGTCCCGTCTTTTGGGGTTTTCAGCATCAAATACACAGATGAGAACATCTGAAAGTACGATGGCTTTCTGAACCATTAGAATGTGTTTGTCCTGTTCAATGCTGTCCGTATCCGGGGTGTCGATCAGCAGTACATTCTCTAAGGATGCGGCGGCATAACTTGCGCGTATCTCGACGCTGTCTGTTCCCATTTCCTGTTTCAGCTGGTCGGCATCACCGGCCTCGTGGCAAAAAACGACGACGCTTCTGGTGGTCGGGCGACGGTTTCCATACTCGGACAGGTCGTCGACACCGGCCAGGGCATTGAGCAGGGTTGACTTGCCTGAACCGCACGGTCCGATAATGGTCACTACCAGTTTGCGGTCGAACCGGGCTTCAAGCTCACTGATCATGCGCAGCACCTCATCGCACTGCTTCGCAAGGGGTGTCGACGGCCGCCACAGGGGGGCCTGAGCGATCATTGACCGCAGCATTCTAACATCCTGTTTGAAGCCTTCGATTTTTCCCAGTGCTTTGATTGAATTCGACCGCCGCTTAGAAATCATCATGGTTTCATCGCCTTTTCGCAAGAATCTAAATTGATTTCGATCTGACCGATCAAGTCCTGAGAACTGGCCAGAGCATCGGTGGCTGCGCGGATGATACCACCGGTGATCTCTTGCTCAAACAGAGTATGAATGTCTGCCAGTTTGTTGCTTAGCCATGTCTGAACGATGGGCCCCAGCATAGCATCCAGCTGATTCTGGTCCGCCTTTTTCAACCCTGATGTCGCCGGAATCGCAACCAGCGCATACAGGTCATGCAGTCCGAACATGCCGGTCAGCTTCACTTTGATGCCGGCCGCGCCCACGGGATCGCCGGTGGACAGAATATAGGTTATCGCCGCCGTTGCCGGCACCACGTTTAAAAAAGCGGAAAATGTCTCGCGGATTTTGCTCATAAAATCCATTTGGTCGCGAAAACGGTCGGCCAGATCGTTCAGCTCCTTTTCAATACCTTCTGACAGTTCAAAGATCACCTCCTGTCGTGAAAGGATCGACTGCAACACAGATTTCCACTCCCGGCGTTGCAATTTTTCCTGTTCATCGGCAACAACCGGATGGGCGCTGACAAAGATTTTCAAGGCTCCCTGGGCATTAACGGTTTCAACAAAAGGCCTTTGGCGGTTATCTTTGCCGGCCCTTATCTGCTCAACGGTTTTAAACAATAGCCTGGCCAGCGGGTTCTTCAGGGTTGAAGACACGCTAATTTCCGACCCCACGGCCCGGTAGTACATACTGTTGAGCGCTTGCAGAAGATCCTCCTTGACCTTGTCGCTGAAATCGATCTGCGGTTCTACCCCGGCAGGATCAGGGGGCTTTTTTATTATTTGTCGGGCGGCGCTGAACAGAATTCTAAAGGGTAGATCGATAATTCTGCCGGCCGTGCGCATCGCCCTTACGTGGGGAGGATCCTTGGACATCCAGATTTCAGCAAAACGCTTTATCACCCGATCTGTGGGGAAGTGCTGCAAGGCTTCTTGAACACATTGACTCTGGGCCAATTGCATTGCATTGAGATACAGGCCCAGCTCGTCGCGGGAAATTTTGGCCTGCTGCAGAAACTCCCGCGCCTTGATCAGCACATCTTCCATTATCGAAGCGAGCAGCTCCAATCGGAGCTTACGGGAGTCAAGCGCCCCCAAAGCATTCATCATCGAAAGATCTTTGTTGCGCACGGGCCTCAGATTCATGTGCTGCCTGCCGGCGGCGACCTCATTGTCTTCATCCGTACGATAAACTCCCAGCACACAATGATCGGAATCACGGCCGTATAAGTTTCGGGCAACGGTGGCGGCGTGTTCCAGGACCTCGGCTTCATCAAAACTGGGATAAACCCGATAGACCAGAAAGCATTTTCGCATACCGATACTCGTCAGCATCCGGGAGATATAATCGGTGTTTTCGCGATTGTTGTAATTGGAATTGGTGAACACATAAATCAGGATGTCGGACGCTTCCAGGGCCTGCCGGGCAACCTCCCGATTGGTGTAGATTCCTTGAGAGCCTGTATCGAAATCCGGTGTGTCCACCAGGATAAGGTTTTGAGGAAGAGCATCGCTGGCCACATAAAACGGACCGCCAGCAACAGTGAGATCCTGTTGGTCTTTAAGGGGTTCGGGCAGGCATCCAAACGGCTCAAAAAGGGCGGCAACAAATTCGGTCTGGTTGAAAAGGGCTGAATGGGCGGATACAAGCGCGCGGCGGTTCATCCCCGCCCTTCCCCCGACCGGTGACAGCTTCTCTCCAACAAGGGAGTTGAACAGAGTTGATTTGCCTGATGATCCTCCACCACAAATAGTTGCCATCGTCGGAAAATCCGGAGACAGACGCGTCAGCAGCTTGCCGTCGATAATGCCGGACCAGGCCGCGATGTCTTGGCGGTTTGGACAGAAAAGGCTGTCGGCGATTCGGGGAATATCGCTTCTTAATTTTGTAAAGGAATCTTTCAAAAGTTGTTCCATAGCGGTGCTTATGCATGTACGGCAGAGCCAATTTCAACAATTCAGGTCATAGCATAACATATATTTTTTAATAATGGGTTCAATACTGTAAAATAAACATAGAAACGAAGCCAGTTCGGGTTCACCTCCAGGAGGCCCCTTCACCCGCGGTGAGATTATTTGTAGATCAGATCAAATAGTTTATCAGCGTTATCTTTATCCAATCTCTTGAGTATTTTATATTCTTCAAGGGCGGCATCTTTTTGGCCTGAATAGATATATAAAATACCGATGTTAAAGTGGGCCGGTGCGAAATCAGGATCGATTCGAATTGACTGCTTGTATGCCGCGAGTTCCTCCTTTGATTTGCCCATAATCCCGTACGTAACCCCCATGTTATAATATGTATAAGGTATTTCGGGATCGATTGCCAGTGCCCGTTTATAGGCATTGATAGCGTCCTGATACCTCTTTAGCTTGGCGTAGATGATTCCCATATTATAGTGCGAGGCTGCATAATCCGGCCAAATCCGCAACAGCTGTTCAAAAGCTTCTTTCTCGTCGTCTAATCGCTTCTGCTCGCTGTATATTTCAGCCAGACCCAGGTAGGCCGGTCCGTAGTCCCGGTCGATGCTGACCGCCGTTTGATATGATTCAAGCGCCTCTTTGTGGCGGCCCAGTCCTTGATAGTATCTTCCAAGATAGTAGTGCGCCTGTGTCTTGTTCGGATTGAATCGAGTGGCCTCTTTAAACGCCTCGATGGCTGCGGACGGCTGTTCGAGTCCCACATAACAGCTTCCCAGACCTAACCAGGCTTCGGCGTCGTCCGGGCTTTTTGCAGCAGCCTCCTTGTAATACTCCAGCGCTTTTTTATATTTTCCCTGGATAGAGAATTCGAAGCCTTTTTTACAAAGCTCTGCCGCCAGCCTGGGCTTTTGTCTGCTGGCACTGTAAGTCCACTCCGACAAGGTCTTTGTGGTTTTTTCAGCCTTTAAGTTCATTACACTTTGACCGGCAACTGCAAAGTTTAAATTTTGACCGGATATTGAAATAAAGGAGACGACCCCGATAACCTTTCCGTGCATATTGATTACCGGACTGCCGCTGGAGCCCATGGACACAGGCGCGGACATCTGAAAGGTTCTACCGATGCCGGGAAATTCACGTACCGCAGAAACAATGCCCTCGCTGACGGTTTGATCAAGCCCAAGAGGGCTGCCGACCACGATGATCCGCTCGGCTACGGCGGGAACATCGGGGATCACCGTTACCCGGTAAACCCCTTTCTCCGGAATCTTTACTTTTACCTTGATCAGATCAGCGGCTTCGTTTTGTGCCAAAATCTCTTGAACAGGATATTTGTGCCCGTCATAGGTTGTAACCTCGGCCGTGTAAGCCCCCTTAAGGACATGATAGTTGGTAACCAAATGCCCGCTTTTATCAACGAAAAAGCCGCTGCCGATACCGACCGGTTTCTTTTCCACATCATAAACGGTTATTTTGACGACGGCCCGCTGGACACTGCCCGTCAGTCGAACGAGATCTGCGTCCCGAGAAAGCGTTTGCCCGCGAAAAGAAAAGCAGCCGGTTATCAGAGACAACGTTAGAAGGCCAAGAGAAACTGTTTTGATATATTTTAAAATCGTTTTCATTTTTTCTAAAAAGGATATGTCAAATATCCCCTTTCCATAAAATTACACTGCTTTTGTAAATTAGTCGTTTGTACCCTGTAAATCTTACAGTGAGTTGCAGAATACCAGGGTCCAGACTTTCTCACCACCGGACTAAAGGACTCCGCGGTAATACGCCAGGCGCTTGGCATGCGGCTCGAATACATTTAGAAGCTGTGATCTTTCTTCTTCAGACAGCGGTTTGAAATTACGTCCGGTATCCGCCAGGGTATCGACTTCCTCGGCGGATGAACACCCCACAATGGCAACGGTAATGTAGTGGGATAATGCATACCGGATCAGCAGTTCCGGGGTTAGCCCGGATTCCAAATGAATGTAGTGCCCGGCCCCCATAATTTTCATTGCGATGATCGCCATGCCCTTGGCCCGGGCCGTCGGCATCGTGCTTGTCAAAAAACCGCCCATAACACCTTCGACGGGGTTGACGGGCATCATCACCGCATCCACGGGCCACTGCTCTACGGCCCGGGTCAGGATTGCGGGGTCATGGTGGCCGGTAACGCCTATATAACGGACTTTCCCGGCTGATTTGGCGTCAACGAATGCTTCCAAAGCACCTCCGGGACCCGCAATCACCTTAAGATCATCGTCTGTGCGGACATCGTGGATTTGCCACAGATCGAGATAATCGGTCCCCAACCGCTCGAAGGTCTCTGCAAGGTCTGCCAGGGCACCGTCTTTATCCCGCCGGGCTGATTTGCTGGCCTGAAAAATACCGGAGCGTGTCTTGGGATGTTCACGCCACAAGGATCCGTAGTAGACCTCGCTGTCGGCATACACCCGGGCGCAGTCAAAATAGGTGATGCCCTGTTTGACGGCCGTTTTAATCACCTCGCGGGCCCGGGCGTCTCTTTTGTGGGTTCGCAGAATGCCTTCACCGCCAAGCCCGACCATTGTGACCGGCGGCCCGGAGGTTGCAAAACTTTTGGTTGCGATAACGTTAGCGCTCATAGATGTTTCCTTTAAATACGGCATGCATGTCCAGGTCCTTAAAACCAGGTGAGAATGATCCGGCTGTATCTGTAAAAGTAATAAACTATTAGGATTAAGGGGTCAAGTTTGCTCTTGACTCATTTGGTTTGATTTTGAGAGGTTTTGCGGGACATCCATTGAAAGAGCTCTCTTTGATTTACCGCCCGGTTTGTGATATGTACTCCGAAAATTATGACAAGGAATGTACACTTTCGCCTGTTTATATGTGCCAGGCACAAAGCGAATAACGATAGGCATCTTATAAATAAAGTCACACTAGCTTAAAGGAAGTAATGCCAATGAAATCTAATCTTACTAATATCATTCTCATAAGTTTTATTTTTTTGGGGCTCTTTTTTTGGAATGAAGCACAGTCTGATACAACTAAACCGTTAAACGTCAAACCCGGCTTTTACTTTAAAATGAAAATAGTAGAAAAAGGGCGCTCCCTGGTAAAAACTTTTGAGTGTAACGATTGCCATACTGCCGGATATTTACAATCAAAAGGGAACATGCCCGAGGACCAATGGTTGACGGGTGAATCGTTAGGATGGCGCGGACCGTTGGGAACGACCTACGGAGCAAATCTTCGGCTTTTAATCGACTCCCTTACAGAAGCTGAATGGGTAGAAAAGTCAAAGGTCCTTGCGACTCGGCCCCCGATGCCCCACGTCATCCTTAATGCAATGAGCAATGAAGATCTTCAGGCTATTTATCAGTTTATTCGATATCTTGGCCCAAGCGGTAAACCTGCACCGGCCTATGTGCCTCCTGGCCAGGAACCTATCAGGCCGCCGGCGACAATTCCAAAACCGCCTAAATAGTGTCCACAGAAACATCTTGATATAATAGATAAAACGTTTTAAAAATACGTCAAATAATGATTTTAGAGCCTATTTTAAGCTTCATTTACTGTTATTATAGTCGGTTACCGTGGCCCGACCTCAAAACAATCGTTTTATTTGCCATTTGGGGAAGCCGATGATAATCTATCTACATTGTAATCATGGGCTTGCAGAGGTTCACAACAGCTTTGCTCCTGCTGCCCTGTAAATGAACGCTCCAAACCCGTGCAATTTCCGGGCTGATACGTTAATGCTTTACTCAGGAGGAAAAAAATGGGAAAGCCAAGAGACTCCAAAAAGGATGTGAAAAAGAAACCGGCAAAAAGCATTAAAGAAAAACGCAAGGAGAAGCAGGAAAAGAAAAAGCATCAATAAAAAATGTGTGCTGTTTCATTGTCGACCGAGCCCGTTTCAAAACGCCCCCTTTTGCCCAATTTCGGCGCCTGCCCCGTGGAATGCAGAGCCTATTCCTCTGGGGTCAGGCTCAACATTTTGCACGAAGTGGAGCTTTAGCTCTATCCTCAAAATACTCCAGGTACTCCTGCCTGCCCCGTAGGTCCGGAAGATCGTACGGGGTGGTTAATCCGCCTGAGGCGGATCGCCGTCCTTGACCTTGGACCCTCTTATCCAACTAAATTGGAGAAGACCCTAATATGATTGCACTTAATTCCGTCACCAAAAAATTCGGTACATTTACGGCGGTCGAC
>JACNIG010000303.1 GCA_014383215.1 Candidatus Desulfatibia vada
TTATAATTTATACCTTAAAAGAAAGACGCAAAAGCAGATCATGAACCTCAATTGAACATTATCGCTCAATTGCGCAATATCGCTCAATTGGAGATGAAGTTCGGGTTAGGGGAGAAAAAAAAGTATATTTTTTGAAAAAAAAGCTTGATTCGTTATTTAAATTCTGGTAGCAAGCTAAAAAACATTTTAGATTAAAGTAGTCTCAAAAGCCTGGGCCGTATACTGATGATCTGTGCGAGAAAATGTAGCCTCCCACTGATACGGCCCAGGCCTTTTTTATTGGCCCCAAACCCGGGTTAACCGCCGATGGCGCACATCTGCCCTGAAACTTTGTTGGGATGACCGGCCTCCAGATTGTGTTCGGACGGCTTGCGGCGGACGGCCTGAATAAAGATTTCTGCCAGCTGGCTGTCGGAACACCCTTTTCTAAGCGCTGCTTTCAGATCTTCCTGACGATCCGATAAGAGGCACAGTCTGAGTTGTCCGCTGGCTGTTAACCTTAAGCGGTTACATGCATTGCAAAAATGCCGGCTGATCGGCCGGATAAATCCGATTTCTCCAGGGGCCGTTTCAAACTTAAACCGTTCGGCCGGGCCGTCGGTTGTGTTTTTTTCGACCGGGATCAACTCTCCAAGGGTGCTGATGCGCCTTTTTATTTCAGGGGCAAGCAGGCGCCGTCCGGTTTGCATCTGTATGTTGCCCATGGGCATATATTCGATAAACCGGATGTGAAAAGGATGTGTGAATGACAGCCGGGCGAAGTCTGTTAATTCATCATCGTTAACTCCCGGCAGGGGTACCACATTAAGTTTGATGGGATCAAAACCGAGTTGCTGCGCCAGTTCTATACCTTCCCAGATCTGATCAAAGCAATCGTAGCCGGTAATTTTTTGAAACTTTTTTGGTTTTAAGGTATCCAGGCTGACATTGATTCTTTTGATGCCCGTGGATTTTATTTTGTATATGTTGTCTTTTAAAAGAACACCGTTGGTCGTCATCGACACATCGGAAAGCCCCTCAATTTGAGTCAGCTGTTCCAGAAAATCGTATACTCCTTTTCTAAAAAGCGGTTCTCCTCCGGTGATCCGAACTTTGGAAACACCTAAGCTTACGCTGACCCGGACAATTCTTAGAATTTCTTCATATCTTAATATCTCTTTGTGGGGAATCTTTGGAATACTATCAGGAGGGACGCAGTACATGCATTTTAGATTGCAGCGGTCGGTAATAGAAATGCGCAAATAGTTAAGTTTGCGGTTGTAGTTGTCGATTAATATTGAATTCTTCAACGTTAAGATTTCCTCAGACCGCCGCTTCATTTTTTAGCAAATATTTTCGCCACTAAGACACCAAGACACGAAGTTAAATTATAATAAACAGTTATTCTTTGTGCCTTTGTGGCTATTCTTTCCGGTTTATCCGGGTTGGGTTTTAGTTTTTGTTAAACTTATGCCGGTATTCAGGGATCTCTATGATCGGCGGCCTTTCATGCCCTTCTATTTTAAAAATATCAGGACTGTATTCATCTTTTACAAGATTGTATTGGATCATTTCACGGAAAAGATCATTTTTTAATTTTATCAATCCGAGATTTTTTTGGCGATTGATAAACGTCATCATAATCACAAAGGCCATTTTCCCTAAAGCCCTTGTATCCTGGTTTCTGTGAATGCGTTTGTCCAGATCGACCTGGGCGATGACATCAAGCCCCCATTTTTCGTAGATATCGAGAATCATGCTGGTCTCAACGCCGTATCCGATTGGAAACGGTATGGCTTCAAATACTTCCCTGGAACCGGCATATTCACCCGACAACGGCTGCAGGATCTGCGTGAGCTCCGGAAAATATAAAGAGAATAGCGGACGGATGACGAGCTCCGTGACCCGCCCGCCGCCGGTCGGCCTGATTTTATTTTTACCAATGGCAATCGGCCTGTCGTAAAAAGCCTTAACGTATTTGACATTATCATAAAAGAGCAAAGGGGCGATGAGAGCATAGGCAAACCTGTAGTGGATATTTTTGATGTCTGCGTCAAGATATACAATGATATCACCCTCTGTGACGTAAAGGGCCTTCCAGAGGTTTTCACCTTTGCCTTTGAAGTTCTCAAGGCCTGGGAGAATATCTTTTGCTTCATAAACGTCGGCGCCAAATGCGCGGGCAATCTCTCTGGTTTTATCGGTCGAGCCGGAGTCTACAACAACAATCTCATCCAGCAGCGGGTAGCGGGTCATCAGCTCGGACTTCATGATCAAAATTTCTTTGGCGATGGTTTTTTCTTCATTTAAGGTCGGAAGGCACAGAGATATTTTAAGATTTTTCTTTCTTTTTTGATCTACCAGTCGACCCAAATCGTTAAAGTCAGAATAATGAAAAGTATTTTTTTTAAGCCAGTCGTTTTTCATCGCACACCCCTTGGTCAATGGCCATCATTACGCCGATGATTTGGGTGATTCCTTTGTAAATGGGTTCAATTTCTACCTTGGCGTTTGCTTGGTGATGGTTTTCTCCCCGGGTAACACCGAGGGTCACCGCCGGTATTTTATTGGCAAGAAAGATCGAAAGCTCCGACTCGCTGGGTGCACTGATCGGTTCTATTTCCAGTTTTTTCATTACCGCCACGGTGCTTTTTACCAAAGGGTGGTTGAACTTTAATCTGGCCGCATTGAGGCTGCTGATGGTTTTTAGCTTCAGGTCGACCTCATATTCATGACTGATACCCTCAATGATATCTTTAATATCGTTGAAAATTGATTTTACCATTCTGTCGGAGTCACTTTGGATTTCAAAACCGAGCATGGCATCATAGGCGATCATGCCATGCTTGAAACCAGCGGAAGTTTTACCAAAGATTACTCTTGATCGTGGCTTCTGAGGCAAGCGCAGCTTCAGGATCTGATTGATAACCTCATTAATGACCAGAATTGCATTCGGTTTGAACTTGTGTTCCCATCCTTCGACTGTCGAAATGTTACACTCCACTTCACACCTGATCATGCCGTCAGTGTAATAGTGGAGTCGGCCCAGTTCAGAACTCTCTATGCAGACAGCACCTCTAATGGGGGTGTGCCAGGTTTTTAAAAGATGACGGATGCCTCTCAGGTTGCCTTTGCCGATAGACTGGATAACGCCTGCCAGAACAATGTCCGATTCGAAACGCAGATTCAATATTCTGAATATCTCGGGCAGTGATACCAGAACACCAACGGCAAGGGAGTTGTCCAGGATGCCGGCTCCTGTAATGGAGTTTTCTTTAATGGTATAATAGTGATCAACATCTCTTGCAAAAACAGTATCAAGGTTGGCAACGACAAAAATAGGCGGTTTGGACTCAGAGGTACCTCGGATGATTCCGATGGGATTCCGATAGCCGTCTGTGGAACATTCATCGACCTGAAATTCGGCCAGTCTTTCCATCACAACCTGAGCCCGTCTTTTTTCCTTAAATGTAGGCGAAGGTATCTGGCCGATCAATACAATATTGGTAATGATGGTCTCTTGGATTGATTTGACGGCTTTGACAAAGTCGGGTAGTTTATCGAGATATTGGTCCATACCGGTTTCCTGCAGAATTGTTTTTAAACTTCAATCCCGCTTTGGCGGGAATGCATGGGGCCTCAATTATTTTCAAAACAATATAAGAATACATCGAAACATAGGATGAGGTCAATCATTATAGTATTGCTGGATGGCTTCACATAACCCTGGTATGGTATACGATTCGGCAATGATGGCGACCTTGAAGCCCAAATCCCTGGCGGTGTCAGCGGTGATGGGTCCGATGCTGGCTATAGATACATCTTTCATCAGGGTTTCGAGCGAGTCGGGAGGCAGGAGAGCACAAAAGTTTTTAACGGTCGACGAACTTGTAAAAGTGATTAGATCTACGGAACCTTCTTTAAGTTTGGTTATTAGGGTGTGGGCAGCGTCATCAACCGCTTGCGTTTCATATACCGTGATATCGTCGACCACAGCGCCCATTTTTGCCAATTCTGCCGGCAGAACAGGCCGGGCTTTTTTTGCCCGCGGCAGAAGGATCTTTTTGCCGTTTACATCTTGACCGGTAAATGCCTTGACGACCGATTCGGCGTGGTAGCTGTCGGGAACGATGTCGCTTTTTATTCCGAAATCAAAAAGCCTTTTTTCAGTGGCAGGGCCGACGACCGCTGTACGAATATGGTGCAACGCCCGCACATCCTTGCCGACTTTGAAAAGCCGATCGAAAAAAAAGTTGACGGCGTTTACACTGGTAAAGACCAACCAGTCATAGGTCGCAAGCCTTTCGATAGCAGACTCTAAGGGCTGGGCATCATCGGGCGGTACCACTTCAATGGTCGGGCACTCCAGACATTTTGCGCCCAGTTCGGTCAGGCGATTGACAAGCTCGCTGGCCTGCTGGCGTGCTCTGGTAACTACAATCGTCTTACCTAATAAAGGTCTGTTTTCACACCATTTCAAGGTTTGTCTGAGTTCCACTACATCGCCCACGACAATAATGGCGGGCGCCTTGAGACCGGCGGCGGCAACCCGTTCGGCAATCGTTTCAAGGGTGCCGGTAACCGTTACCTGTTTGGGTGTGGTGCCCCAGCGAATCACCGCCACAGGTGTATCGGGCCGCTTGCCGTGGCGGATCAACTGGTGTGCAATCCGTGGCAGGTTTTTAACTCCCATTAAAAATACAATGGTGCCGATCCCCTTGGCAAGTGCTGCCCAATCTACTTTTGATTCTTTTTTGTTTGGATCTTCATGGCCGGTTACAATGGCAAAGGTGGACGTGTATTTTCTGTGAGTCAGCGGTATGCCGGCGTAGGCCGGCACGGCAACGGCTGAAGTAACACCGGGGACGATTTCACAACAGACGTCGGCCTTCATCAGGGCCTCGGCCTCCTCACCACCGCGCCCAAAGACAAAGGGATCGCCGCCCTTAAGACGGACCACCGTTGCACCCTCCCGGGCTTTTTCCACCATCAGGGCGTTAATTTGGTCTTGAGTAAAGGTGTGATCGCCTGCTTTTTTGCCGACATAAATAATCTCGGCGTGTTTTGGGCTGTAAGTCAAAAGGATAGGCGATGCCAGATAATCATTGATGATAACGTCGGCTTTTTGTATACATTCCAATCCCTTTACTGTAATCAATCCCGGATCGCCGGGTCCGGCACCGACCAGATATACTTTACCCTTCATGATTTATATGTAAATCCTCTTTAAGGCTTTCTAAGATTTTTTGAGCCCCCATTGAAACCAAGCGCTCGGCAAGGTCCAGGCCTATTTGTTCGGATGAGTCTGCAGGTCCTGAGAGGGTGTCTTTGATTACGGTAGCTCCGTCGAGGGTTGCCACCAGTCCGTATAGGGTGAAGGTGTTATTTTCAACTCTGCCGTAGGCGGCCATGGGGACCTGGCAACCGCCTTCAAGGCGATTTAAGAAAGCGCGTTCGCCCATCACCACGGTTCTTGTCTGAGGATGTTCAAGGGGAGCAACCAGCGGCTCGATGATGGGGTCATTTTGTCTGATTTCTATACAAAGGGCTCCCTGACCCACAGCCGGAAGCATGATGGTTTCATCCAGATATTCGGTGATGCGGTCTTCGAGACCCAGACGCTTTACGCCGGCGGCCGCCAAAATGATGGCATCGAGGTTTTCCGTCTCGAGTTTTTTAAGGCGAGTGTCGAGGTTGCCCCTCAAGGATTTGATAACCAGATCCGGCCTTGCATGCAGAATCTGAGATGCCCGCCGCAGACTACTGGTACCAATATGAGCTCCTGGGCCGAGTTCAGACAACTGATGTCCATTTTTGGAGATCAGAACATCTTGCGGAGTTTCACGTTCGGGAATCGCGCCGATACATAAACCTTGGGGTATTTCAGCCGGCATATCTTTCATGCTGTGGACGGCAATATCAACGTGGCCATTCAACAGCGCATCCTCGATCTCTTTGACAAAAAGCCCCTTACCGCCAACCTTGGCAAGGGGTACATCTAATATCTTATCCCCTTTAGTTTTTATGATGACAAGTTCGACCGTAAGGGCAGGGTGTTGGGCTTCAAGTACCGACTTGACCCAGTTGGCCTGCCAGAGCGCCAGTTTGCTGCCGCGTGTTCCGATTTTAATCGTTTTGTTCATTATGGCGTACAGCTCCCGCAGCTTGTCGCTGCACATCCGCTGCAGGATGATGCCGCTGCAGAAGAGCTTTCGGTCATACCGCTTGCGCTTTTACTGAAAAAAGTGGAGGCGGACATCAGTTTGGTTACTTTCTGACTTTGGCATGCAGGGCAATCCGGTACTTCGCTACTTTTAAAAACAAGATACTCAAATTCTTTGCCACATTTACCACATTGATACTCATAAATCGGCATTATTTATTTCTCCTTCAAAAAATAAGCGAGTTTTTATCCAAAAGTGAGCATGCATGTCAACAAATTAAAACCTCAATTGAGCGAAAATGCTCAATTGGGTGTCAATTGTCCTTTGTCCGTCGTCCGTTGCTAAGCAATAAGAAGCGAAATTATATTTCAACTACAGGTGAAACACAAAAAGAGGCCCAAAGAACCTGTAAAACCACTGACTACGGACAACTGACCAAAGACACCTGATCAAGTTTTGGCTCGATTAGGGTTAAATTAGCCACGGACAACAGACAACGAACAACGGACATCGAGCGTTTCGCTCGATTAGGGTTATTTTAAAACCCACACGCATGGTTGGAACAAAAATAAACATCAATACCTTTAAATCAACCCGTTATTTGTTCGATAATTCCGGCTGCAATCAGCGGCAGCATGATTTCATGGTGACCGGTAAGGTTAAAACCCTGTCCGCCTTGAGCCGTGGGCCGGTGAACGACGTTGGTTACGGGGCGGTAATGCTGGATGAAATCCATGTTGACCGTGGTGAATTTGGTAAGCTTGTGATCCAGATTGCGGACAAGTGTAACTGCTTTCAGGAAAACTTCAGGGAGTATTACCGCTGACCCTACGTTCAGGTAAACACCTTCTTGAAGGCTGGCGATAACGGCGGCAAACGTCCGGAAATCCCTGTGGGATGCTCTGCCGGTCGCTTGGGCATCAAAACCGGGATGCATATGAATGATATCCGTTCCGATGGCAACGTGGACCGTGACAGGTATTCCCAGGCGCGCTCCTGTGGCCAGGATGCTTTGGTTTGCAAGGGGAAGATTTTTGTCAATGATGGACTGGCCGACGGCTTCGCCCAGGCCGGCGGAATTTTGTGCGGCCTGATGAACGGCGTCATTCAAAAAGGCACAGGTTTCGCGTACCATTCCAAAACGGCCGTTGCCGATGGATGCGGCTACATCTTCGGACGTCTGACCTACCATGGCCAGTTCAAGATCGTGAATAATACCGGCGCCGTTCATAGCTACCGCGGTAATAACGCCGCGTTGCATAAGGTCTATAACAATCGGGTTTAGGCCCACTTTAGTCACATGGGCTCCCATTGCAAAAACAATTGTTTTTTGCTTTTGAAAGGCTGTTGCCATGGCAGCTACAACATTCTTGAGGTGGCTGCCGGCAAGTATGTCGGGCAGACTGTTTAAAAAATCCTTAAAACCGGCTCCCTTTTGCCAGGTTTTGGCAAAATTGGTTGTAGATACTTTGCTTTTTCGTTCTGAAAGCGGGTAAGTTTTCACCCGGCCAAGATCAATAGGCTCAAATTTTTTAACCATGGCTATATTCTAAATAGTCTTGTTTAGAGTTTTAGATTATTAGCAAAATGCGAAATTCATTAGAGCGCTTCGCTTGATGAGCACTTCGTTTGAAGAGCGCTTCGCTTGAGGGCAAAAATTCTTTCTATCAATATTTATCTTGGTCCTGAAAAACCTGGTCCTCTGGGCCAGGTCAGAGGCTTATGGCTCTGCCGAAAACCTTAAAAGTGCCTAAAGTTTGAAGTGATCTAAAGTGATCTAAAGTTAAGGAATTCTGCCAAATATATAAAATCAGTTGAGCGAAGCGACTCCATAACTTTAGGCACTTTAGCTCACTTTAGTCACTTCGCACTTGTTCAATTTGCAGTAAAACATCCCCTTCCAGGGGTAACCCAAAGCCTGGTCCTCTGGGCCAGGATATTTATTAAGGCTGCCAGGTCGCTCCTCAAACGAAGTGCTCCTCAAGCGAAGCGCTCTTAAAGCATTAGAATGCTTCCGGGAACAGTATCCGTTCTGCAAGGTCACACAAAATATGTCCCAAGGTGATATGAGCTTCCTGAATCCTTGCAGTGATGTCCGATTCCACCCTAAATGCCAGATCAGTACACTGCGCCAGTTCACCTCCGCGGCCCATTAAGCCCATGGTAAACATGCCGATATCTTTGGCAGCATGGATGGCTTGAATGACGTTTTTGGAGCTGCCGCTGGTGCTGATACCTATGGCGATATCATCCTTTCTTCCCAGTGCTTGAATTTGCTTTGAGAAAATTTGATCAAAGTGATAGTCATTTGCAATGCTGGTAATTACCGATGTATCAGTGGTTAAGGCGAGGGCCGCAAGGGGCGCCCGTTCAACTTGAAATCGGTTAACAAATTCCGCAGCAATATGCTGAGAATCAGCGGCACTTCCGCCATTGCCGAAAATCATAATTTTGTGGCCGGATGTTATGCAGGTCGCAAAGCTGTCGGCCCCCCGTTGAATAAGGTCGAGGTTGTCTTTAATGAACTGTTCCTTGGTTTCAAGACTGTCTTGAAGGATATTTAGAATTATCTCTTCCATTGTTAATGCCGCCATTTTTTTCATGATCCACGATCCATGATCGATTTGGTTAATAAATTGAGGGGTCGGGGAGTTTTCACTGTAAGACCGCTCAATGGATAATCATATTTTAAACCGTGTGAACTCGCATATAAAGGTTCGTAAAGAAAGAATAGAAGCTTTCGCAATAATATTGATAGTTTTGCTGAACGATCGGTAATCGCTTGCGATGGCAGCTTTTGGCAATATGGCTATTCTTTCTAACGATCCTTAATATGCTCAAACAGCACACGCTTTAAAATCTGATCATCCATTTCGCTAATTCTACCAGTATTATATAAAAAAACTCCCAGACTGCTGAATTAATAAAATAGTGAAACCCGCAACCCGTAACCCGCAACCCGTAACCCGTAAATAGTGTCAAACGTCCTGCATCAACTTTTCGATCTTTATAATGATCTCTTTAGAGTCATGCCCCATTTCATCTGCCTTTTGAAACTGTTCCAGGGCCTCTTTAAGCAAATTTTGTTTTAAATAGAGACTGCCGAGTCTGTGCCTGAACAGGCCGTTTTCAGGTGAAATATCTACGCTTTGTTGACAGAATATGGTAGTGATTTCAGGATTTTCACCTTGAAGATCAAACAGATACCCCAAAGCGGAAAGTGAGTCGGAATCATTGGGGTTGTGCCGGATGGCTTTTTTATAGGCCGCAACCGCTTCATCTGTCAGGTTCATGGCAGCACAGTATTCACCCAGGAGGCGATAGGCGACCGGTGATTCCGGTTTAAGATCGACGGCTTTTTCTAAATAAAATTTGCTTTTTTCAGGTTGTCCGGTTTCCAGATATGTTTTTCCGGTTTGCAACACCACCTCAAAGATGTCCTCTGCTTGCCCCGCTGCCTCCAGGAAGTGTTCCAACGCCTTCTCCTTGTTCTCAGAAAGCAGATACACCAGGCCGAGGTTGTATACCGCCATGGTCTCTTCCGGATCGAGACGGATGGTTTCTCTAAATTCTAATTTGGCGTCTTTGAAATTATCCAAGATACCGTAACACACTCCGAGGCTGTTGTGGACATTTACATTTGACGGATCGAGACGAAGGGCCTTTTTGAACTCATTGACAGCCCCGTTGATATCTCCTTTTTGGTAAAGCTTATCGCCGCTTATATTTAAACTGACGGCATCAAATACAACTGAACTGTCAGGGCCGAAGAAGGCAGCATGATCCAGTGCTTTACGTGTGTTGTCAAAGATCTCGTTTTTAAGAAAGTCGATTAAGGGATAGACAGCGATTGCTATGGAAACGGTTTCAGGACGATGTGCTGCCAGACTGCTTTTGATACTTTCGGCAAGTTTCGTTGCTGAAGTTTCGTCGGTTTCAAAAAACAAGCATCCCAGCATGTCTTGATCAAGTTGCCCCCATATTCCGGCTTCGTTTTGACATATGGTGTCGATTGCTCTGGCAACATCAACCCGCACGTCAGCATCAGAATCGCTTTTGCCGGCATTCTCTTTTACATTAAAATCGTCAATCCGCACCGCTAAGGCCGCAAATTTGGGTGTACCATCAAGCCTGGCCATGGCATGATCAAGGAATGCTTTTCCGGCAAGCATCTTGGGAAAAGCTTTTAGCAGTTCAGTCGATTCGGCAGGTACTGCGTCCTCTGAAGGGGCATCTTTATGTGTTGCATCTGTCTGGTAAAACAGAAATTCCTGGCTACATTGGCGACTGCTAAACAATCCTTTTTGATCCTGGGTCATGTTTTGGTCCTTTCAATTGGGCGCTTGCGCTCAATTGAGATTCAATATATGCTCAAATGCATCCTTTATGGCCACCAATTCATCATCCTGTATGGTTCTTAAATCCATGATAAAAATATCTTCTTCAATCCTGCCGATAATGGGGGGGACGTTTTCGCGCAGGTGTCTTTCCATGGCGTTCGGCGAGATTCCTTTAATCTTGATTCCCACACCTTTACTGGGAAGGTTCAAAAGCGGAAGGGCACCGCCGCCGGCCGTGGAGGTGATGTTGACAAGCTGAATTTTAAGGCGGCTGTCGCCGATATTTTCCAGAACGGAGACAAGCTGCTTAGCTTTGGTTTCAATGTAACCAAAAGGGAGTGTTAACATGCGCAAAGTCGGAATGGAATCAATAGCCTTGTCCGGGTCTCTATAGTGGCGCAGGGTGAGTTCCAGAGCGGCCAGGGTCAGCTTGTCGATCCGAAGAGCCCGGGTCATGGGATTGGTTTTGATTTTATTGAGTATTTCCTGTTTTCCGACGATGATCCCCGCCTGGGGCCCCCCCAGGAGCTTGTCCCCGCTGAAGGTGATCAGATCGGCGCCTGCTGCCACAGATTCCTGCACGGTGGGCTCTTTTATCAGGCCATACCTGGAAAAATCGATAAACGTTCCACTGCCGAGATCCTCCATGACCGGAACCTTATATTTTTTTCCCAGGTCAACCAATTCCTTCAAAGAGACTTCAGCTGTAAAACCGACAACGCTGTAATTGCTGGTATGGACCTTTAGCAGCAGGCCGGTGTCATTTTCAACGGCGTTTTCGTAGTCTTTGAGGTGGGTGCGGTTGGTGGTGCCGACTTCCTTTAGGATCCCGCCGCTTTTGGCCATTACTTCAGGGATTCTGAATGATCCGCCGATTTCGATAAGTTCACCCCTGGACACAATCACTTTTTTGTCCTTGGCGACGGTGTCCAAACAGAGCAGGACCGCTCCGGCATTATTGTTTACCACCATAGCGCTTTCAGCACCGCTTAATTCACATAAAATATCTTCAACAATGCTGTACCTTGAGCCGCGAACCCCTTTTGACATATCAAATTCCAGATTGGAATAACGGCTTGCAATGGTCAAAATATTTTCAATGGCATCGACAGGAAGCAGCGAGCGCCCAAGGTTGGTATGCACAACCACGCCGGTGGCATTAATGAGTTGCCGCAGGTTGGGCCTGACAGCCGCATGCACGCTGCTTTTTACCTTCTCAAGGAACACGGAATCGGCCAGGTCGCCTTCCGTTACGTCCGGATCGCCGTCAAGAATAGCCTTGCGAAAGTTTTCAACAGCAGAGCGGATACAACGTACCAGAACAGACTTGGGAATATTTTCAAAAAAAGGGTCCGGCTTTGCCAGTTCAAGCACATGGTCTACGCCGGGAAGCATTCTAAGCAGGACCTGCTGTTTTTCATTTTCATTCATTTTTTTGTCGCATCCAGAGTGGTTATCAATGGTTTTAAAATTTGAATTTATCCCGCTGCTTGCAGCGCGGGATAAATTCAAATTGGGATAGGAATTTTAGCCTTTCGCCAAACAGAGCGGCCTAGCCGCGTTTCATAAAATCGTGACACGATTTTATTGATTTTATTGAAATGAACTCATATCATTTTAAAGTCAATTATATCAATAGATTTATTTTAAAATATAAAATCGCTAAAGCGATTTTATATGAAGCGGCTCTGCCGTGCTGAAGCCCTTTTCCCCGAGGTTATTGATAAGTTACTAAAAAAGACTTTATGGATATTAAAATATGGGATATATGAAAATTAGTGAGGTTATAGATGAAACAAGCCAAAGATTATATCATTTTCCCGCTGGATGTACCGTCTTTAGAGTCGGCAAAGCAATATGTTGAAATGCTTTCAGAATCGGTGGGTATGTTCAAGGTCGGCCTTGAACTTTTTATCCGGTCAGGACCTGAAATCATCAATTTCATCAAAACATCTTCTGCTGCCGGCGTATTTCTTGATCTGAAGCTTCATGATATCCCGGCAACGATTTCGCGGGCCATGGAAAGCGTTGCCGGTTTGGGTGTGGATTTTGCAACCGTACATTGTGGAGAGTCCCAAAGGATGCTGGAAGCTGCGGTTGCCGGCAGCGGCGGGAAAGTCGGCGTTTTAGGGGTTACGGTACTTACAAGCGTTGCAAGTAAAGACATTGCTGCGGCCGGATTTGTGGAAGAATTTTCTGCTGACATATCAAAGCTGGTGTTGAAAAGGGCCGCTATGGCCAAAGCAGCCGGCTGCAAAGGGATTATCTGTTCCGGGCTGGAAGTGAAAATGATCAAGAAAGCTTTAGGCAAAGACTTTTTGGCCGTAACCCCCGGGATACGGCCTGCTTGGGACGGTATGTCGAAAGATGATCAGCAACGCATTACCACACCGGCCCAGGCTGTTAAAAACGGATCGGATTATCTGGTGATAGGGCGGCCCATCAGGGATTCAAAGACCCCGCGGGATACTGCCAATCGCATTGCCGAAGAAATTAAGGCGGTTCTTTAAATTTGAATCCCCCGCTGCCTGCAGCGGGGGATTCAAATGAAATATAAAATCGTAAGACGATTTTATTCTACGTATAGTGTCTGGCCCGGATATATTTTGCTTCTGGGTGTCAGGCGATTGATACGCAGGAAGCGTTCCAGAGACATTTTATGGCTCTGGGCGATCTGAAAAGGGCTGTCTCCGCGTTTGACCGCGTAGGTCTTTAAGGTCTCACCGGCGGGAAGTTCATCCTTGAACCCGGGGATTTTTAAGGCTTGGCCGATGGAAAGTTTTGTGGTCTTCAGGTTGTTGAGCCCCTGAATTGTTTTGGTAGTTGTGCCATACTGCTTGGCAATTATCCAGAGTGAGTCACCGCTCTTTACAATATGAACTGACGGGTGTCCGGGCAAGGGTATATCGTATTTTTTAGATCTGTAGACGACGGTACCTTTCCGCGGTATTTTTAGCTTCTTGCCGGCAACGATAAAGTGCCGTCTGCTAATATTATTGGCCCGCGCGATGCTATTAACACTGGTGTGGTATTTTTTAGCAATCGTTGAAAGGCTCTCGCCGCGTTTAACACGGTGATAAATATAAGCAAGCTGGGGCGGATTGGATACAGGGATATTATCCAGCTGCGCTATAAGTATTTTACCTTTGCCCGGTGGAACCCTCAAAGGGTATTCTTCCGGGGGCAGTATGTAGTAACGGAGTTCGGGATTCAAATCCTTTAGTATTGTTTCAGTTGTGCCGATTGCTTGGGCAACATCCCGCAGATGAACCTGCTTGGATATCGATACGACTTTATAGTTCCAGGGCGGATCTAACGCTAATGAATCGAAACCGTATTTCTTAAGATTCTTGACGATGTGAAGGGTGGCCAAGTACCTGGGGACATACCTTGCGGTTTCCAGGGGAAGACGCTCATATAAGTCCCAGAAGTTGTCAAGATAATTGATGTTCTGGCTCCGGATGACTCGCAGGACCTGGCCTTCCCCACAGTTATAACCTGCCAGTACGGTGGACCAGTCTCCGAAAATTTGATGCAATTCCTTTAAATAAGAGATGGCAGCCTGGGTTGCTTTAACCGGATCAATGCGTTCGTCGATGAATTGATTGCGTTTAAGGCCGAACTTGTATCCGGTTGAGGGAATAAATTGCCATAGACCCAGGGCGCGAGCTCTTGAAAGTGCATTAACCTTGAACCCGCTCTCGATCAGCGGCAGCCAGGACAATTCAACCGGAAGACCGGCTTTTTTCAGAGATGCAACGATCATGGGGCGATATCTGCCGGAGCGTTTATACGATTCAATGAAAAAACTTTTCTCATTGTTTTTGGTAAAGCGGTCGATTTCGGCCTGGACGTGTTTATTCATCACCAGAGGAATGGCGTTATGGCCTCCATTGACGACAATATTGCGGGATGCGTAAATCTCAAGGATACGTTTTGAGATCATAAAACGCAGATCTTCTTTCTGCTGGATTAGCTTGGGGTCGTCAAACGTATCGATTTTCAAGATTAAAGAGTAGGCCTGATCCAGGGCTTCCAAGGCGTTTTCAAGCTCTCCTTTTTGCCAGAAATCCTGAGAGACATTGCAGAAATCGAGGGCTTCATCCAGGACGGTCTGGATCGATTTTTCTTGATCAGCAAGCCCTTTTGTATTGTTTGAAAACTTTTCAATATCATTTTGTTCGGAAACTGCGCTGTTGTCTGCTTCGAAAGGAGCATCAGCCTGTGCGGGCTGCTTGTTTTGGGCTCCGGTTTCGGCGGATGATTCCGTTACTGGCGCAACACTGTTATCAGACTGTACATTATTACCATCCTGGGCTACGGGTGTTTTATATAAAAACTGTAAGGACTGCACGCATCCGTTCGACAGTAACAGCAGCATAACCGGCAAAAAAAGAATAGGTAAACTTCTCAAATCAGTTTCCTTTCAAAAACAGATTGACTATAATAGGTAAAAAGGGTTTAGAAATACAGTCTTTTATTGTTATGAGGCCTTTTATCACAGGATATTGTATTTGTCAATTGCAGAGTATACCATATACAGGTGTTGCAGCGTCGGTAATTAGTACCTCAAGTGAGCGATAAGGCTCAACCGGAAGTTGTTTGTTGTTCGTTATTCGTTACTTGAGAGAACATCAGCTACCATTCTGTATCTCTAAAAAAGTATAAAACAATAAAAAGAGACGATATCAGACAAAAAACAGGGAAAAGTTGGGTATATTTTGAAATATTTAGGTCTAATCGATAAAAATAAAGGTTGATATTTATTTTAAAGATAGTTAAATACAGAGGTTATTTCTAAGAGGAAGACCTGTTTGCAAATCATAAACATTATATAAACATTATAATAACATAACATTAAGGAGAGCTGCCAGAGTAGCTCAGTTGGTAGAGCACCTCACTTGTAATGAGGACGTCGCGGGTTCAACTCCTGTCTCTGGCTCCAGATTGCTATATATCACACTGGTGGGGTTCCCGAGTGGTCAAAGGGAACAGACTGTAAATCTGTCGGCGAAGCCT
>JACNIG010000204.1 GCA_014383215.1 Candidatus Desulfatibia vada
AACCCTTGTGCGGCCTTGCTCATCGAAAAAATATCTCATTTATGAATTGGAAACTACTTAGTGCTCAAATGTATTTATGGATGGGCACTAATAATAACACCTTGAATACGATTAAAATATTAAGTATAAAGCTATTTAATTGGAAAATGTCAAGATGTACTTAGGGTAATATTTGCTTTCAAAAGATTGCAAGTTAATGTATTGAATAATTACCGCAGACAACCACTTTTATTTTCAAAAGGCTAACATGTCACTTTTTTGTTTATTAGCCGGCTATTTAAATAAACGCAATTAGAGTATTATGACAAAGAACATACTTTTAACCAACGATGACGGTATCTATGCTGAAGGCCTGTGGGCGCTTTATAAAAGATTTGCCCCGCAGCATGCAGTAACCGTAGTGGCTCCTGACAGAGAGCGGAGTGCCGTGGGGCATGGTATAACACTTTATAAACCGCTTCGACAAACAAAGATTGAGGTCGGTGACGGGCTTTGCGGATATGCTGTCAGTGGAACACCGGTCGACTGCATCAAAATGGGATTGATGAAAATCCTCGATAAAAGGCCGGATCTGGTAATCTCAGGGATCAATCTGGGGGCCAACGTGGGAATTAATATCAACTATTCCGGCACTGTTGCTGCTGCCAGGGAAGCAGCTATATACAAAGTGCCGGCAATTGCTGTCTCGGTAAAAGGAGACGATCTTATGGAATACGATGAAGCCGCTCGTTTTACAGCACATCTGGCCGAACAGGTGTTTAAAAAAGGGCTCCCTTCAGGAACCATTCTTAATGTAAATATCCCTGATATCCCCATGGAAGAAGTTGTCGGCACCCGCATAAGCAGACAGGCAATCGAGCTGTATACCGAATATTTAGAAAAAAGGGTCGATCCCCGCAACCGCACATACTACTGGCATGGACACGTTCCTACAACTTCTCTTAATAGTCCCGATGCTGATGCTGTCGCTCTGGATAGAAATTATATCTCCATTACTCCGATTAAGTGCGATATGACAGATTACAGCCTGTTGGAGGAATTAAAGGGGTGGGGGATAGGCAAGAAAAAATCGCAATCTTGATGCAAGGCAACCAAAATTATGAATTGATGAACTCCAAAAAAATATCGAATTGATATAGTGTTTGGTGTTTAGTATTTTGTTTGAATTTTATGTCGATATACTCGCTTGCTATATTACCAAACACTAAACACAAAATACAAAACACTCTCGTATAAAAGTCGCTTTTCTTGACTTTTTACGAGACTATCAAGGATTACGGCATGAAAAAGCAATATATAAATGATCTCAAGCCCGGGGATTTTGTTGATGATATCTTTGTGTTATCTGAAAAAACAGTTGCTCAGAAAAAAGATGGAAAAAATTATTTAAATGTTGTCCTTTCTGATAAAACCGGTAGCATTAAAGGTGTGGTGTGGGATGATGTAGGTCGCATCGCCAGCGGTCCGGCCTCCGGTGATGTCGTACGTATCCAGGCCGGCGTTAATGAATACAGGGGCGTTGCCCAACTTGTCATCAAAAATATGGAGGCATGTTCTGCCGAAGTGTTTGATCCGTCAGTATTTTTACCAGCGACCCGGCTTAATATCGACAGCATGCTCCAGCGCCTCTTAACGGTTACGGCTTCTTTTAAAGACGATTACTTAAAAGCGCTTTTAGATGCGTTTTGGAACGACAAGGAGTTTGTCCGCAAATTCAAAACCGCACCTGCAGCCAAAAAGATGCACCATGCTTATATTGGAGGCCTGTTGGAACATACCTTGTCAATGGCAACTTTGGCAGACAAAATTGCCGGGCATTACAGCGGAATTGACAGGGATTTGCTGATAGCCGGCGCCATCCTGCATGACATTGGCAAGACCAGAGAACTGGAATATGAACTCAAGATAGACTATTCCGACGAAGGTCGATTCTTAAGCCATATCGTTATTGGCTTGGAGATGATCGAAGAGAAACTGGGCCAAATCGAGGATTTTCCTCAAGAGCAGAAGCTTTTACTCAAACACCTGATTGTGAGCCACCATGGAACCCAGGAATTCGGATCACCCGAGCCGCCCAAAACAATCGAGGCTGTTTTGCTCAACTATATTGACGAGATGGACTCCAAGGTTAAGGCTGTGCGTGATTTTATCGCCATGCAAGATTCAAATGAGACTTGGACATCCTTTCACAGGCTTTTAGGTCGTCATTTTTACGTGGGGAAACCATAGGAGTTCAGAAAAAGGATTTTGAAGGATAAATTGATGTTGAAAGAGAGTTGGTGCTCCGTTCCAAATAGATGCTGGATACTCGATACTGGATATGTTATTTGCGATTGGCGACAATTCTGTCTATCCAGTATCCAGAATCAAGTATCAACGAATTAAAATCCATGAAATTTCGATCGAGGTGTTAGACTTTTCACCTAAAAACATTAACGCAAATCGAATCATTATGTTTATCACGCTTGAGGGCATTGAAGGCTCAGGAAAAACGACCCAGATTAGATCTATTGTTGAGTTTCTTCAAAGTAAGGGACATACATGTGAGGCCACAAGGGAACCAGGGGGAACCAGGCTCGGGAAGAAGATACGGGCGCTGCTGCTGGATCCTGAAAGCAGCGATATGGATCCCATGGCGGAGCTCCTTTTGTACACCGCTGATCGCGTCCAGCATGTTAAACAATTCATTATGCCTTTACTGTCGGCAGGTAAAACTGTGCTGTGTGATCGCTATTATGACGCTACCGTCGTTTATCAGGGTTATGCCAGAGGACTTGATACCGGGTTAATCCGCAGCTTACACAAACTGATACTAAAAGACTTAAAACCTGATATAACCATCCTGCTTGATCTGCCCCCTGCAAAGGGCCTTGCCCGTGCCTGGAAACAGATTAACAACGGTAGCAGAACAGGTATTGAAAGCCGGTTTGAAAAAGAGACCCTTGCATTTCATGAAAAGGTAAGATCAGGCTATCTTGAGCTTGCACGCCTGGAGCCGGAGAGATTTCGTGTGATAGATGCATCCAAGAGTGAAAGTCAGGTTCGGAAGGAGATTCTCAGTATATTATCTTCTTCTCTGATGCATCATTAGTGTCTTAGTGTCTTTGTGGCAAATGTTTTTGGTTCCGGTTTGTCCGGATTGGGTTTTAAGTTAACAAAATACGGAATGTTGAAAAGATGAGTTATTCTATTCTGGACACCATTGGCAACACACCCCTGGTTGAAATTAAAAGCCTCAATCCAAATCCGAAAGTGAGAATTCTGGCAAAGACGGAGTATTTTAATCCAGGCGGTTCGGTCAAGGATCGGATCGCCCTTTCCATGATTGAGGCCGGTGAAAAATCCGGTGAGCTTACACCTGAGAAGACAGTGATCGAAGCTACCAGCGGAAACACGGGTATCGGTCTTGCGATGGTATGTGGGGTCAAGGGTTATAAACTGCTGTTGACAATGTCAGAGGCAGTCAGTGTTGAACGGCAGAAGATTTTGAAGGCCCGCGGCGCCGAGATTTTTCTCACGCCCGGTCATCTTGGAACTGACGGTGCCATCGAAGAGGTTTATAATCTGGCCCGGGAAAATCCGGAGTCCTATTTCATGGCCGACCAATTCAACAACGCTGCCAACTGGAAGGCGCATTATTACGGAACAGCCCAAGAAATCTGGGAGCAAACAGACGGCAAGGTTACTATGGTCGTTGCCACTCTGGGTACCAGCGGGACTGTTATGGGCATTTCAAGGCGGCTGAAAGAACTTAATCCCGCTATCAGAATCGTTGCTGTTGAGCCTTACCTCGGCCACAAAATTCAGGGCCTAAAAAATATGAAGGAAGCTTATCGTCCCGAAATTTTTGATAAGAAACGCCTCGATGCTATCATAAATATTGATGATGAAGAAGCCTTTGAAATGACGAGGCGCCTTGCCAAAGAAGAAGGCCTCTTTGTAGGAATGAGCAGCGGAGCCGCTATGGTGATTGCTTGTAAGCAGGCGGAAACCTTACCGGAAGGTACGATTGTGGTGATATTACCGGATGGTGGGGAACGTTACCTCAGCACACCGCTTTTTGCAGTACGCGAAAAGGTCGATCTGCAACTGTTCAATACCATGAGCCGAAGTAAGGAGTCTTTTGAACCGCTGCATGAGGGAAAAGTCGCCATGTTTTCATGCGGGCCCACAGCGCACGCACGCCTGCACGTGAGTGAATGCCGGCGTTTTGTTTTTTCAGACCTTTTGTGCAGCTACCTTGAATATAGGGGATATGCGGTAACGCATGTTATGAATATTACCGATCTGGATGACAAGACTATTGACGGTTCAGAAAAAGCAAGACTGGAAATAGGCGAATTTACCGCAAAGAATATCGAAGGGTTTAAGAAGGATCTGGATGCCCTGGGAATCAAGCCTGCGCAATATCCTCTGGCGAGCCAGCATGTTGATGACATGGTCCTGCTGGCTGAAAAACTGTTAAAAAAAGGGTTTGCCTACGAAAAACTTCGCAGCCTGTATTTTGACATTTCCAGATTTCCGGATTACGGTAAGCTGTCCGGTATAGATATTGATAAAATAAGGCTTGGTGCCACTGTAGATCTGGATGAATACGAAAAGGACAATCCCAGGGATTTCACATTGTTGAAAAGATCGAGGCTTTCAGAGCTGAAAAGGGGGATATACACCAAGACCGAATGGGGCAATGTGCGTCCTTCGTGGCACATTCAGAGTGTGGCGATGGCCATGAAGTACCTTGGGGAAAGCTATGATATTCACACCAGCAGCCGGGAGCTTGTATTTCCTCACAACGAAAATGAGATAGCAATTGCCGGTGCCGTGACCGGAAAGCCTTTAGCCAAGTATTGGGTCCATTGCGATCGCGTCCTGGTTGAGGGCAAAAAAGTAGATGAACATGGAAGCGGACTGACTCTCAGCGATTTGGCGAGCTTCGGATATTCCAACCGGGTGATCAGGTGCTGGCTGCTTTCGGCGCATTACAGGAAACCGGTTACTTTTACCAAAAAGCGGCTCGAAAATGCCGGTCGTTCCCTGGAACGGCTCGATACGTGTATTCATACCTTACATAATGTAAGGGCGGACGCTTTACCTTATCCCGAGCTTGATCAGCTACTGTACGATCTAAAGCACGGTTTTGTCAGCGCCATGGACGATGATTTGAATATATCAGCAGCCATGGCTTCAATCTTCAAGATTGTCAAAAGAATAAATGTTCTGACTCTGGAAAACAGATTGGATCGGGATGGCGCCTTGAAAGTTGTAGATGGGTTCCGCAATATAGATACAGTGTTGAAAATATTCAACTTCGAGGATGAAGTTTATGATCCCGAGGTGCAGCGTCTGATAAAAGAAAGAGATAAAGCCAGGCTGGAAAAGAACTGGGATCTTGCCGATAAGATTCGTGATCAGTTAAGAGGCCTGGATATCAACGTCAAAGACCGGAGGGTAGTTTCATAATTCAGGGTCGAGACGTTTTCGCTGTTTATCCGCTACATGGATAATCATATTTCAAACCGTGTGAACTCGTATATAAAGGCTCGTAAAAAAGAACAGAGGCCCAGCAATAAAATCAGTTGGTTTGCTAAACGACCGGTGATTTCTTGCGATGATAGAGTTTTGCAATGTGTCTGTTCTTTCTAACGATTCTTAATATACTCAAACAGCACACGTTTTAAAATATGATCATCCATTGCGCTGATAAAACAAGCTATACAAAAATTTCCCGGGTGGTTAAATAAATGAAACCGATATACTTTCCGTTTACGTATGTTTCCAGACCAATAGCCGCAGCCCTTGCGGCCTGTTTTAAACAGACGGTTGTTTATCAACCGTCAAGGCACAATATACCGCCAGAGAACCAAATGTGGGCTGATAGCGGTATAATTGACCTAAGGGTACCGATTGCCGGTGATGAAAATAAATTAGAGGCAATTTTGAAAGATTATAATGCTTGGGCCAACCTGCATCAGGGAGGCACTCTGGACTTTTTTAAGGCCTGGGAAGGTAAAATCCCCTTTTTTGATGAAACTTTTTCATCACAAATACGGGCAGATATCAAAAAGCAAAGCAGCGCCGGCCAATCCCTAAAAGAACCCGAAGATATTTTCAGGGCCAGATTATTTCTTCACATTGCCCAGAATTTCGATTTGCAAAACAATGGATTGAACCAGGATCTGAAATTGTTTGATGCCATGGAGCAAGATCTCATGAAGAATCTTAAAGGTGAAGATGATGCTTTGAACCCGGGAGCGGCAGCAAAAAAAAGGTTTCCAATTAGTGATCCTGGTTTTTACATGGTGGCAGAGCGGCTCAAAGCCTGGACTAAACTTATGCAACACGATCGGGAACCGTCCGGATTATATATTACCACCAGCCGGTCTGTTTTGGATGAATTGCTGGATAAAGCGCCTGAAATAGAAATGGTAATTGACTTTGATTCAATACCGATGCATGCAAGCCGGGATGAAACTGTCGAAAAATGGCAGGATGGCTTGCTTGCAAGCCTCAACACATTACTGACGAGTGCCTGGCCCGTATCAACGGACGGTATGTTTGAGGCGCCGGTGGTAAGCGGAGGCGATGAAAACGTTGCGATCAAACTCTATATCGTTGCCGGGGAAACACCATATGATTTTTTTGTCCGCTGTGTGGGCGATAACTCGCCGCAGGCCGGACTTGAGACCGAAAGATTGAGATTTAAAAATACTCTGATCGGTATTGTCGAGCTATAAAATCCTTTTGTAATTTAATAATATAAAAAATACAAGAAGGCTTGACTCCCTGTATCAATTGGTATATGAAATTTTTCCGATAACGGCATAAAGGTGGATGGTAAACCACCACGGCTTAATTTTTATAAGAAAGGAGGCTCTTTAAATGGCTTTTATTCCTACAGTTGATGCAGAAAAATGTGAGGGCTGTGAAGAATGTGTTGATGTCTGTCCGGTTGAGGTCTTTGAAATGGAAAACGACAAATCGGTGCCGGTCAATGCTGATGAATGCCTGGGGTGTGAAAGTTGTGTTGAGGTCTGTGAGCCCGGTGCAATTACGGTAGAAGAAACCTAATCAGCTTTCAATAGCATGTTCCCTGGTTCTTCGTCATTGCAGGAGCCAGGGAGCAACATGCTTTTTAGCCGCCGCCCAAGGTTATATTCCCCCCACAAGAAAAAAATAAACCCCAATTGGGTTTTAATTCAATTGGGGTTCTAATAGCTTTTTACGACGCCATCAATTTTTAGTTTATGAAATTTGTGGTTGAGCATCTTCAACATTGGTGCTCTTTGTTTTTTTCTTGCGGCTCGACTTTTTCTCCTGATAGCCTTCATCTCCATAGTAGTAATAATATTGATAATAATAGTAACTGCCCCGGCCCATACTGACCCCGTTTAACACTACGCCCAGCAGTTTGGCGCCCACAGCCGTGAGCTGCTCCAACCCGGTTTTGGCCATATCCCTGACCGTTCTGTTGGCACGTACAACCAGAACCACACCGTCTGAAAGTTTTCCCAGCAAGGCCGCATCGGTGACCGCTGTAATCGGAGGGGTATCGATAATAATACGGGTAAAATTTTTGCGCAGCACTTCGATCAGTTCCTCCATGCGCTTTGAACCCAGGATTTCAGAAGGATTGGGCGGGATAGGACCTGATGGTATCACATGCAGGTTGGGTATCGAAGTATTAAAGACCGTCAGTTTTAAATCGGTTTTCTCGACTAAAAGGTTGGTCATCCCTCGATTACGGGAAATGCCGAACAGTTTATTCACCCTGGGTCGCCGCATGTCGCAGTCCAGCAAAACGACTTTGTTTCCGGACTGGGCCATGGTAATGGCCAGGTTAGACGATGTGATGGTCTTACCCTCCTGGGGACCGGAGCTGGTAACCATAATTACTTGCGGTTCGAATTCGGCCGATGAAAACAGTATGTTGGTCCGGATTCCCCGGTAGGCTTCACTGGCCGTTGATTTAGGCGAGTTAAGAACCACCATCTCCGGCGGGAAGTCTTTGCCCGGGTTATCGTTTGGGACAATGACCGGTACCGGCCCCAAATACGGAATATTTAAATACCGCTTAATGTCTTCGGGATCTTTGATGGTATTGTCAAGATATTCAAGAAAGAAGGCCAGTCCCAGGCCGCCGGCCAGGCCGAAAAGAACAGCCATTAAAATATTACGTTGCTTGCGTGGTTTGACAGGACTTTTGGGGACTTCGGCCCGGTCAAGGATCCGGATGTTGCCGGCTTTCATATCCTCGGTCAGGGAGGTCTCTTTAAAGCGGTTGATCAACAGTTGATACATCTGCCGGGCACTTTCGACCTCCCGCTGCAAAACGCCGTATTCAATCGCCTTTTGGTTCAGATCGAGAGACTCTTTCCTCTGTTTGGTCAGGGCCGTTTTGAGGGACTCTTCCTTCGCCCGGACCACCCGGTATTCGTTGTTTAGCGAGTTGACTACCCGTTTGACCTCGTAAGTTTTTCGTTTCTGGAGGGTTTGCAGTTCGGCTTGGATAGCTACCATCTGGGGGTGTTTCTGTCCGTATTTCTTGGAAAGCTCGGATATGCGTTTATAAAGCTCCACCTCCATGGACTTGATCTGCTGGATCAGCTCGTTTTTGAGCACTTCGGGAATCGAGTCGAGCATATCGGGCGTTTGCTTCAACGCCAGGGCCTGTTTGTAGCGTGTCTCGGCCTCTACACGCACCGACTCGGCTTCCACTATCTGCGTATTAAGATGGGCCAGCTTCTGGGCCGTAATCTTCTCAACATCGCTGGTAAAATCAGTAACGATACTGTGCCTGCTCTTATAGGCCAGCAGCGCCTGCTCGGATTTTTCAACCTTTTCCCGCTCTGCCACAACCCGGTTGTTAAGCCAGCGAACCGCTCCTTTGACCGCTTTGAGCTTAGTATCTAAATTTTGCTCAATATAGGCCTGGGCCAGTGTGTTGGTAATCTTGGCGGCCAGTACCGGATCTTTAGCCTCAAAGCCCACATCCACCAGACGGCTGTTGCTAATTGGATTGACCTTTATTCTATTGATAAAAGCGGATACCAGTTTGTAATCCAGATCATGTTCTTTCAGAGCTTGGGAACTGCTGATTTCACGGGTTCGCAGCAGTGCAACCACGGCCTTTTCAAAGGCGGCAGCGGTCTTTTGCACCGAATGTTTCAAGTTGGCCAAAAAAGTGTCCCGGGGTTTGGGGACAAATTCTTCACTTTTATCCAGACTTAGACGCTTGATGACCGCCCGGGCAACATTGCGGCTTTCGATGATTTTGTACTGGGTCTGGTAATAGTCGGTACCGGAGGCGTCCACTGCCATAACTTCCTGAATCGACATCACGTTAGGATTTTCTTTGTCGATGATCAGGCGGGAGGTAGCCTTGTAGATGGGCGTGGCGGTATAGACATAGATCGTTACGCTGACCACGACCACCGCAAAGACAGCAATGATTGCCCAGCGACGTTTTAAAATCACCCGCAGATAGTCCCTGATGTTTATTTGTTCGGTTGTTGGTAGATCCATTCTTTTTTCCTTGGAATGTCCCGCAAATTAACGAAGCGTAGATCCCGTCAGATGCCTTTGCAAAACGGTTTTTTTTGAGAGTATTTTGTGTTTAATATTTGGCTATTGAACGAGCTGGTATATCAGTATGTAATTGTAACAAAACACTAACCACCGGATGAATTCGATCTCTTGCGAATTCATCAGTTACTTATATTCAAATATTATGCCAGAAAAATCGCCCGGCGGTAACAACTGAATAATAGCTTGATATTAATAGATTAAATAATATATTTGGTAGGCGGAATAGAAAAGGAGAAACTTAGATCATGTCAATCCATGGCAGGTATATGTCATTTTTTTGTCGAATTAGAAAAAGCTTTCGGGGACTACTATCACATCATTGGGCTGAATGATGACATCCTGTATTTTTTTGCCGGCATCGGTAATGGCGTCTACGTTGACGGTGATGATTTTTTCAACACCTTTTTCTACCCGGATAATCCTGGCGCGGTTGCGCGCAGCAATGGGTGTAAACCCTCCGGCCCTGCTGATGGCTTCCACCAGGGTGATTTCCCTGTCTGTAAGGGCAAATGATCCAGGTTCTTTTACCTGACCGATGATATAAAAATTCTCGGCAGCGGGGATAAACAGAACATCCTTGTCCTGCATATAAAGGTTCGCTGTCTGATCGCCGTCTTCTAAAAGCCCCTTCAGATATATGTTGATGACTATCTTACTCTCTTCGGGTGTATCCGGGTTCTGTGTGCGGATGATCAGGCCTTTTTTGCCGGCACTGCCACTGCTTTTAGAGGAAATCCCTGTGCGCCGCCAGATGCCGCCGGCCTTGGAAAGAGCATCCAGAACCCGCTCGCGGGCCTGCAGAGCATAACTGCCCGGATTATTGACGGTCCCTAAAACTAAAACCCGCTTGCTTTTATAATCGGCCACCATAACCGAAACGTGGGCATCCAGCAGGAATTGCTCCTGGGCCAGCCGGCTCGCGATCAGCTTTCCGATTTCTGCGGTCGTCAGTGTGTCGACCTTGAGCCGGCCGATCAAGGGAAAGGTGATATAGCCGTCGGCTGAAACCTGCAAGGCATTTCTGGAAAGATCCTCTTCTTCGTAAATCATAATATTGAGGACATCATATCCTCCTACCCGGTAATTTTTGGAAACCCAGGCGGAGGTTTCAGGATACTTTTCAAGATACTCGGTCACCGAAAGCTGGGGGGTCTTATCGATGACATTGGTAAGCTTGCTATCGACCTTTTTGGCTGCCGATGATTTCCGGATTTCCTCTAATGCGGTACGCTCGGATTCCTTTAGATCTTTATAAGCGTCCTCTGTTACGACTTCAACCTTAACAACATCGCCCGTAGTAACGCAGGCCGCTACAGCATAAACTGCTACTGCAACTATTATTAAACTCCAGCGTTTTGCTGTTGCGGCCAAATCAGCATTTAAAGATTTTAGGTAAGACGATATCGGCAAGTTATACATAGTTAATATTCAGCAGTAATCTTAAAATTGAATTTGTTATCCTCAAAATTATTGGCATCGTAGTTTGAATGTTTTTCTTTATAGGTATAGCCGGCACCGGCCGACAGCCAGTCTCTGGCCTGGTAGTCGACACTGAGACCGGCTTCGTAATTATCATCCTGTCTCATTGGCAACCGATCCGTCTCAAAATAGTCATGAAAGTTATAGGAAAAGGACCCCTCGAGGGTAATCTTGGTCAGCAGTTTCTGCTTAAAGCTTATGCCGGCCCCGGTGTCCTCATAATAGCTGGTCGTGTTCGACGATGTCTGATTCTGCGACCTGTCAATGGTAAGCCCAAGCTGGGTTATCATAGTTCCGTCTTCTGCGGTTGCCACATCATAGAAGATCGATGTTGCGGCGACCCAGGTATTATTATCATTATATTTATCACCCTTATAGTTAAAGTCATTGTCGTACTTTTTATCCTGGTAGCCGAAATTCAATTCTCCGCTGATTTTGGTCCCGGTGTCCCAGGTAAGGCCTGCATCGATCTTGTGCCAGGTGAAGTCGGAATCATTGGACTCGTCTGTTGTTTGACCACCTATAGCACCGCTGGAATCGTAATCCTGCAGTCCGTAATAATAGCGGACAAATCCCCAGGTCTTGGGCAGGAATTGCATCTCTACCCCGGTCCCGGCTTCATGGGAATAGAAATCCTGGGCAAAGTCCGCATCAGCCTTATAGTCCTGTTTATAATAATTGTAGTATAAAAAAGCTTTGAACCTGCTTCCCAGCTTATAGCCGAATTCATTTTTCAGATCATCGGACCAGCGCTCGGTTTTTTTACCTAAATTGTATTCGGCGTAACCCCCGAAAGGGTCTTGGGTCTCCGTATAGGTATTGTCAATTTTAGCTATCAGGCCGCCGGGGGCCTCGTAGTCGAGCTTAAAAAGCCCTTTGTGTGATTTCCAGTCATTTTTGTCGTTCTTGTTATAATACGCGAAATCACCTTCATAGCCAAGGCTGACCGTACCGCGTTCTTCCATGGTATAATCAAAGGAAAGCCCCGGCTTAACATGCGCAATCGAGTCCGACTCTTTTAGCTCGTCGGTGGTGTTGGATCCATTGCCTAAAAAGATGTTGTCATCCGCTATAGCTTCGAGCCCGAGGCTCGGAACGATTTTTAGATTCCCCATCCGGATCTTGCCCCCCCGGGCCATCACAGGTGAAGACAAAAGAACCAAAATGGTTGCCAGGGCTACGGAAATGAAAATTCCTTTTTTCATCATGCGGTTCTCCTTTCCATGGGAATACAGAGTAAGATGTTTGCACAACTCTCCAAAATAATTTGGAGAAAAGAGTACTATCTGATTAGTTCTTAAAGTATAACAGAAGTAAGATGGTTACGCAACCACCTAAAATCATATGAAATGAAGATTTTGTAATGCAGTTGTACCTAAATCGTTTTTAAGGTAGCAAAAAATCATTAAGAAGTGGTTTTAATTGTCTGAATATACACGATATTCAGACAATTTTCTACCATCTTTGCTGCTAAAATGGCTATTTGGAAGGTAATTTGGGTTATGAGAAAATGGATCCAAGCTTGTGCTTAATGATACGCATCTATATACGAAGGTAGATAAGTATCGCAGACAGAAGCTTCTGCCGCACTAATTTCCCCGTCAGCAGGATTTATATCACAATTTTCGAGAACTTCCGTAGCTTCAGCCAGAGATAACAAACCATCATCGATTTTATTGAGATAAGGAAAATCTGCAATCTTAGCCTGCCAGGCTTCATACGAATCTATTATACCGTCACTGTTCAGGTCGAACGTATTAAAACAGCTTGATAAAACACTATAGTTGAGGTTTCCGGGAGAAATCCAAACGTTGTCACACAACTTGGAAGTCTGCACGTAATATGGGTCGTATTTGTTGCAGTAGTCGAATTCATCCCCATCTACAATTCCGTCACGGTTAAAATCGCATTGATTGTAACCGTCATCTGTGAAGTAGTCGATATTCTGATCGGAACATTCTCTGAGCTCATAAGAATCTACAACCCCGTCACAGTTCCAATCGCAGGGGTCGGAGCCGGCACAGGCGTTATAAAATTGGTCATAATAGTCATCATGATAGGGGTCACTATAATAGGGATCGTAATACGGGTCATCGACATAATCCCCCGGCGGCGGGTACATGCCGTATTCGGGTGGATAATCTCCCGGCGGCGGATACATGCCGTATTCGGGTGGATACTCTCCGGGCGGGTAATCTCCCGGCGGCGGATACATGCCGTATTCCGGTGGATACTCTCCGGGCGGGTAATCCCCCGGCGGCGGATACATGCCGTATTCGGGCGGATAATCCCCCGGCGGGTAATCCCCCGGCGGCGGTCCAATCCTCGGGTCCCAGCCCTGCGGCGGCTGCATCCCGGGCGGATACATTCCATATTCCCCTGGTGGCGGTCCTTTGCTCGGGTCCCAATCCGGCGGCGGTCCCATCCTCGGGTCCCAGCCCTGCGGCGGCTGCATCCCGGGCGGGTACATGCCATATTCCCCTGGTGGCGGTCCCATCCTCGGGTCCCAGCCCTGCGGCGGCTCCTTGCTCGGGTCCCAATTCCGCGGCTGTCCCTTGCTTGGGTTCCAGCCAGGCGGCGGCGGATGCATCCCCGGTACGGGCGGGACAAATCCCATCTCCTTAAACATATTTTTCGTATCTTCGTTCATATCCATATACATCTTGCGGACATCACCATCGATCTTCTGGACGGCTTCAGCCGCGTGCCGGATGGCTTCCATATCATGCCTTGCGGCCATATCATGAACTTGCTTAACGATTCGATCAGCCTCAACAAATTGCTTTTCAGCGTTGCCAATAGCGTTCCCGGTATCGTTAAGGGCTTTTTCGATCATTTTAACTTCTTTTTCATCATTGCCAAAAAAAGCGTGCAAGTTCTGGCCGGCAATTTCATTGTGCCCCCTTCATTATAAGGCCATTTTTTAATGTCAATTTTCAAAGGTTTCGAGAGGACTATTATGGGGTTGGAAAAAATGGATTAAAACTCCCTGCAGCCTTCTGAAACGGGATTTCCGCTATGCTCCAGCAAGCTAAGGGAGTTTTAATCCATTTTAGGTCTTCATCAAAGCTGGTGCTTAAGGGCACTGATCCGTATACCAACCAGATAAAATAGTTACGCAGTCAGCAGATTCTGCCTCACTAATTATCCCGTCAGCAGGATTTATATCACAATTGTCGAGAACATCCTTAACTTCATTATAATCTAACGAATGACTATGGTCTGCATCGAGATTATTAAAGTCTGTAATTCCAGCATAATCGCCTTCTGCATCATCTATTATGCCGTCATTGTTGTGGTCGGCCAGATCAAAACAGCTTGTTAACTTAGCTACGTCGAGGCTTCCGCCATCCATAATGTTGTCACACGCTGTAGCAGCCGACTCACTATCTGGGTCGTAATTACCGCAGTAGTTGAGCTCATAAGAATCTACAACCCCGTCGTGGTTATAATCGCAGCTATCGTAACCGTCATCTGCCCCTGTGTCGATACCCTGAGCGGTACACTCTCTGAGTTCGTACTCATCTACAACCCCGTCACAGTTCCAATCGCAGGGGTCGGCGCCGGCGCAGGCGCTGTACACAGGGTCATAATAGGGATCATAATAGGGGTCATAATAGGGGTCATAATAGGGGTCATAATAGGGGTCATAATAGGGGTCATAATAGGGGTCATAATAGGGGTCATAATAGGGGTCATAATACGGGTCATCGACATAATCCCCCGGCGGCGGGTACATCGCATATTCATCCGGCGGCGGATACATTCCATATTCGTCCGGCGGCGGATAATCCCCTGGCGGCGGCGGATACATACCGTATTCAGGAGGATAATCTCCGGGCGGATAATCCCCCGGCGGCGGATACATGCCGTATTCAGGCGGATAATCTCCGGGCGGATAGTCTCCCGGTGACGGGTACATGCCGTATTCCGGTGGATAATCCCCCGGCGGGTAATCGCCGGGCGGCGGGTACATGCCGTATTCGGGCGGATAATCCCCCGGCGGGTAATTTCCCGGTGATGGATACATGCCGTATTCAGGCGGGTAATCTCCCGGTGGACGATCTCCGGGCGGATACATACCATATTCCCCTGGCGGGTAATCTCCCGGTGGCGGATACATGCCGTATTCAGGCGGGTAATCTCCCGGTGGACGATCTCCTGGCGGATACATACCCGGTGGACGATCTCCGGGTGGATACATGCCGTATTCAGGCGGATAATCCCCTGGCGGGTAATCTCCGGGCGGATACATACCGGGCGGATGCTCACCAGGCGGATACATTCCATATTCCCCGGGCGGCGGTCCCTTGCTCGGGTCCCAGTCCGGTGGCTGCATCCCCGGCGGATAATTTCCGGGCGGATACATACCATATTCCCCGGGTGGCGGTCCCTTGCTCGGGTCCCAATCCGGCG
>JACNIG010000279.1 GCA_014383215.1 Candidatus Desulfatibia vada
AATAGTTCAGCCACCAAGACACCAAGCCTCTAAGATTATAATACTAATTTAAATTGTCCGATTGGTTTTATTGGTTTAATTAGTTTTATTTGTTAACCAACCAAACCAATGGAACCAATTTAACCAATAAAACTGAATCATTAAGGTTTATAATCCAGACTCTTTCTTTGTGCCTGTGTGCCTTAGTGGCTGAACTGTTGCTGCTTTTCTTAAGAGCGCTATGATTTCCCGGCCGAATTCCTTGCGTTGCCAGTTTTTCAATTCTTCTATTTTTTCAAGTGCTTTGGCATTTAAAGGGTTCTGGACGGCAACAGCGCTGATCAGCAAGTTATTGCAAAGGAGTCCGGGATCGATTTCCAGCATCTGAGATTTTGAATCCCTCCAGGATTTAAGGGCTTTAACCCTTGCTGCAACGGAAGCGTCCACCCGCGGTGCCCGTTTTTTCGGGTAAAGCGGAAGTTCATTTTGAGGTATTTGTAGAGCGCCGGCTACCATATCAATAACGTGATTATCATACATTTTAATCTGTTTCGGACTGAAGGCCTCTGCCTTTTTCAGGCTCGGCAAGTCAACCGGCTTTTTTAAAGCAACTTTCATTAAAGCATTATTACTAAAAACCTTGAAAAGCGGTTTATCTTTTCTTTCCGCAAGGTGCATCCGGAACCCAAGCAGGGCTTCAAGTACTGCCAGACTTCTGCGATCAAGCTTTCCGGCACCTTTGAATTTCAGATAGAGCGGATTATCATCATTTGAAACCGTCCTCACCTCGCTTAAAATTTTATTTTCTTCATGTACCCAATAAAGACGCCCCTTTTTTTCAAGCTCTTTTTCAAGCATTTCCGCCAGGGGAATTAAATAGGCCGCATCCGCGACGGCATACTCTATCATTTTTTCCGGCAAAGGGCGTACAGACCAGTCTTTCTTCTGATACTTCTTGTTCAAACTGACACCAAACTTTTGTTTAAGAACCGCATTCAACCCTGTCTCCTTATAACCTAAAAACATGCATGCAGCCTGGGTGTCAAAAAGGTTGTTTATCTGAATGTTAAAGTCTCTGTAGAGACTGCGAACATCATAATCAGCTCCGTGAAAAATTTTTTTGATTTTCCGATTGAAAAAAAGAGGTTTCAGAGAAGACATGTCTTTTATCTGTATGGGATCAATAACAACACTGGCAGTCCCGGAAGACATTTGAAGCAGGCATACCTTTTCCTGAAAATGGTACATGGAGTCGGCTTCCAGATCAACGGCAACAGACGTAACTCCTTCAAGGGATTTGGCAAAATCTTCAAGTCCGGTGAGTGTATCGATGAATTGGTAGTTCACTTGCATATTAACCGCTCAATTGAGGTAATACATTCTGCTATAGTATAATTTTTGCTTGACCCGACGTTACATTTACCCTAAATTATTGAATTTTGGTTGATTCGTTGAATAGCTAAATAGTATATTAACCTAATTGCGTTAAAACCCAATCAGGTGTTCTGTTTTAAGTTTTGAGACCTTTGAAAAATACAACCTAACACCTAAAACTTTAAACCTAAAACGTGATGAATTCGATATTTCACGAATTCATCAATCTTAATGGTGATGAGATAATGATAAACATAACATTTCCTGATGGTAATATAAAGGGTTTTGAAAATAATCCAACAGGGTTGGATGTAGCCAAAAGTATTTCAGAGGGTCTGGCGCGTGATTGCGTTGCCATGGAGCTAAACGACAAGATTGTCGATTTAAAAACACAAATCACCTGGGACTCCAAAATCAGGCTGATCACAACCCGGGACGCGGAAGGGCTCGAGATTATGCGCCACAGCGCGGCACATGTTATGGCCGATGCCGTGCTGCGTCTTTACCAGGATGCCCAATTGACTATCGGTCCCGTTGTGGAAGACGGCTTCTATTATGACATCGACATGCAGCCTCTTTCTGAAGACGATTTTCCGAAAATAGAGGCCGAAATTCAAAAGCTCATCAAAGCCAAAATACCTTTTGAACGCACCGAGGTTTCAAAATCCGATGCAATGAAATTTTATAAAAACGAGCCCTATAAACTTGAATTGATTTCGGAACTCCAAGATGAAACCATATCGCTATACAAGCACGGCGACTTTACGGATTTGTGCCGCGGACCGCATGTCCCCCATACCGGACTTATCAAAGCCTTTAAGCTTACGAAAGTGTCCGGCGCTTACTGGCGTGCAGACCAGAAGAATGCCCAGCTCCAGAGAATTTACGGCACGGCTTTTTTCAATAAAAAAGAACTGAAAGCATACCTTTATTTTATCGAAGAGGCCAAAAAGAGAAACCACCGCAAAATCGGTCAAGCTCTCGATCTTTTCAGCTTTTACGATGAAGCTCCCGGAATGCCGTTTTTTCATGCCAAGGGGATAAGTATCTGGAACTGCCTGCTCGATTACTGGCGCCTTGAACACCGGGCAGCAGGCTATGTGGAAACAAAAACCCCGATCATGCTCCAGCGTAGCCTCTGGGAAAAAAGCGGTCACTGGGAAAATTATCGCGAAAATATGTACACCTCCACAATTGATGACGACGAATATGCCATTAAGCCCATGAACTGCCCCGGCGGAATGCTCCTGTTCGGCAGAAGACCCCACTCATACAGGGAGTTGCCGGTTCGGGCTGCAGAAATCGGATTAGTCCATCGCCACGAATTAAGCGGGGTGCTGGCCGGCCTTTTCAGGGTACGAGCCTTTCATCAGGACGATGCCCACATTTTCATGACGCCTGAGCAGATTAAAGATGAAATCCTGGGGGTGTTGCAACTGACCGAACGGATTTACAGCACTTTTGGTCTCGGATTTCATCTGGAACTTTCAACCCGCCCTGACAAGTCTATCGGAACCGATGCGCAGTGGGAAACGACCACACAAGGTTTACAATCAGCCTTAGATTCTTACGGCCGTGATTATAAGATCAACGAAGGTGACGGCGCCTTTTACGGCCCCAAAATCGATGTGCATATCAAAGATGCCCTCGGCCGGACCTGGCAGTGCGGTACAATCCAGCTCGATATGTCGCTGCCGGAACGCTTTAACCTGGCGTACATTGACAGTAATAATGAAAAACAACGCCCTTTAATGATTCACAGGGTCGTTTACGGCTCCATCGAACGATTTTTCGGGATCCTGGTGGAACACTTTGCCGGAAAATTTCCTTTATGGATGGCTCCGGTACAAATTGCATTACTGGCCATCAACGACGATCTTGTACCTTACGCCGTCCAGGTGCAACAGACTTTTGAAGACGCGGGCCTGCGCACAGAAATGGACAGCCGAACCGAAAGTCTTAACAAAAAAATTCGTGATGCCCAGATCGGCAATATTCCGCTTATCCTGACCATCGGCAACAAGGAAAAGTCATCCGGCAACCTCTCCGTAAGAACCTTGGACGGCAAGGTCAGATTCGGCATCTCCCATGAGGAGTTTTTAGCCAGGGTACTTGAACACATCAAAAATAGAAAACCGGACCTTAATATTTTTGAATGACAAGTATGATGAATTCGCAAAAGATTGAATTCATCATGTGTTTGGTTTTTCGTATTTAGTGTTTTGTTTGAAATAGATACCAACATACCAGCTTGTTAAATAACCAAACACTCAACACCAAATACAAAATACTTTCGCAAAGAGGTCGATTTATCGACTTTCACGTGACCATCAATTTAAGTTATGCCCTAATTGAGCGAAAATGACAGATAATGCAGGCGTTACTACCCACAAAATCAAATGGTGTGATCTGCGCTGTGAATATGCCGGCTTTGCCAAACTAGATGCTTTAGACGGAAGCTGTCGAACCTTTCAATCCCTCTGGTGCGAAAAACTGAAAAAACATGTAACCAAAAACGCGCCCTGTGAAGACGCTTTCGGGGAAAGGCGGCCAACCACCGGATTGTAACCAGATTGGACTGACTGTTTTCAAAACCTATCGGCAAACCTTATCAGCCTTAGACCGACAACGCATGATAACGTCATTTGCCATTGGTCATTGGTCATTTGCTTGTTGCTGCTATAACTAAACAAATGACTCTTGACGGTTTTAATGTATTATGAATCCAAAGGTATGTAATTTAACCAACAAGACAAATTGAAAAAAATCATATATTACTGGCTTCCGATTTTTATTTACTGCCTATTAATCTATATCCAGTCTTCGCATCCTTCACCTGAAAAAATCCCCCCACTACCCTATATAGACAAGGTCCTACATTTCGCGGCCTATGCCTTTTTGGGCGCCCTTTTATTGAGGGCTATGAAAACCTTACGGATAAAAGATAATTTAAGGCTGGTCATGATACTCAGCATAACATTGTCTTCGCTTTATGGAATCAGCGACGAAATTCACCAGTATTATGTTCCATACAGAAATGCGGACGTTATGGATGTTATGGCGGATATACTCGGGAGTATTTTCGGAGTCTATATTTATAACTTCTTTTGGCTGGAACGACTGTGGAAGGAACGGCACAAACAACCTTACAATTCGTAGCTTCACAACAAAAAACTAAAGGTCTCAAGAAAAACCCCCGGCCTTTTTGTTAAGATCGGGGGTTTGTTGTTCTTCATGAGAATTGCGGGTTAGTCCAAATATTGAATTAGAACTAAAAAATTATATATTGTGCCCTCAGTGCTCTGTCCTCTGTGCTTTATTCCATAACGGGTCTGGGCAGCACCTTGGCCTCTTCGGCGATCCGGGGGACCATGTGTTCCCACTCGATCGCCATCATGTGCACACCGTGTACACCCTTCATCTCCTTGAACTCTTCAATCTGTTCACAGGCCATCTTGATGCCCTCGTCGGCCACCTTCTTCTTGTCAACGCCCTTTAAACGATCGATCCACTCTTCCGGCACCTCTATGCCCGGAACTCTCTTTTGCATGTACCGGGCCATACCAACGTTCTTCATGGGCGTCACGCCCGCTAAAATATAAGCCTTTTCCGTCAAACCCATGTCATTGGCGCGCTTGATAAACTCACGAAACTTATCCATGTTATAAATACACTGGGTCTGCAGAAAATCAACGCCGGCCTCGATCTTTTTGGCCAATCGGTGCACCCGCCAATCAAAGGGTTCCGCAAAAGGATTGACCGCCGCTCCAATAAACATCTGCGGTGGATCCTCTATCTCCGTTCCGGCCTGAAATTTGCCTTCATCACGCATGGTCTTGACCATGTTGATCAGCTGCATCGAATCAATATCAAAGACACCCATGGCATCCGGATGGTCGCCAAACTGGCAGTGATCACCGCTTAAACACAGCATGTTGCGCACACCGTGGGCATAGGCGCCCAATATATCGCCCTGCATCGCCAAACGGTTGCGGTCGCGGCATACCATCTGAAAATTGGGCTCCAATCCCTCTTTGATCAATATCAGGCAGGCCGCCCAGCTCGACATCCGCACCACCGCCGTCTGATTGTCAGTGATGTTGACCGCATCCACCATACCTTTCAAATGCTGGCACTTCTCGACAACCTCCTTGACCGTGGTACCCCGGGGCGGACCCAGTTCGCCCGTAAATGCAAAATGACCGGCGTTTAACACCTTCTCCAAATTACTTCCTGATTTCAAACCGTTATCTGTACTCATAGCAAATCCCATCCTCTATCTCGTTAAATCGATTATTCGTTAAATGGTTTAATGGTATTTCAAAAAATCTTCCCTTACATGTTACACTAATTAACCAATCTACCATTCAACCAATCAATCGGCTTTCTCAGGCTTCTTATAACCCGGCTGCAGCAAAGTCCGCGGAACCTGGTTCTGCCACGCCACGATCGGCTTATAACGCTTGATCAAATCCAGGCGGTCCTGCAAGGCCAGACGCTCGTATATCTGAAACCAGGCACACGGCTGGTCCTGACTGATCTCACATTTACCGTTGTCGGTGCCGCCGCAAGGACCGTTATAAAGACCCTTGGCACACATGGTTACCGGACAAATACCACCGGTCATCGCCAGTACGCAGCTGCTGCATGAACGACAGCGCTCCTCGTACCAGCCCACGTCCTGGTTGACACCTATAAAAACAGTATCCACCGCCGGCAACACCACCTTGCCCGGAAACCTTTCCGCCAAAAACTGAATTCCGGCACCGCAGGCCATGGACAAAAGCGCGTCATACTCCTTTACCTGGTCATCCAAGACCTCCAAATACTCACGGTCACACTGGCGCTCCACCGTGCAGGCACCCAGCTCGATGGGATCATCTTCCAGCCTGCGGGCCATGTCCAGTTCGGCGTTCAACACCGCAACTTCTTTCTCGCCGCCCGTCAAACACACTGCCACGCAGGTTCCGCAACCTACATTCAGAACCTTCTTGTAGCCCTTGAGCATATCCTTTATCTCTTCAAAGGGTTTCCTCTCGGCAACTATCATATTCTCCTCCAAATTTGATTTTGAATTTTGGATTTCAGATCACTCCTTCAAACACAATCCAAAATCCGCAATCAGTAAAGTCCCGGTGTTACATCGCCGACTCAGGGTGAAAGGGCAAAACCTCTTTAAGATCATCTCCCAGGTATTCACGTTCATTGGGACCCAGGATCCCTAATGACAAACAGATCAACGTCCACAAATGAACGGTCTGCCAGGCATGATCGCGCTCGTCTGACAAATCGTGAACCTGTGCATGGCAGTTATGGCATGGTGTAATACAGTAATCGGCCTTTGTTTCCAGAATCTGGTCTGCTTTCAGTTTGCCATAGGCCCGGCGTTCTTCAGGATATCCTGCTTGGAGAAAGCCGCCGCCGCCGCCGCAACAGTAGTTGTTCGAAAAGTTCGGCTGCATGTCAATAAAATTTTCTTCACCCACAACCGCTTTCACGGTATACCTTAAGTCTTCGGCCACCGGATCTCCAAAAGTCTTGCGGACCAGCTGGCAGGGATCTTGTACCGTAAATTTAATTTTCAAGTCCTTGTTCCAGTCGGAATTGACCTTGAGCTTGCCTTCCTTGATCCACTGGGCATAATACTGAATGATACTTTTGATCTCAAAATTGTAATCGATGTTGAATTTTTTCAGTCCGGCCCGGACTGCAAAAAGTTCGTGCCCTCACTCGGTATTGAGCCAGACCTTGCATTTGAGATCATCCACGGCCTTGGCTTTGACCTGGACAATGTGCTTCCAGTTCTCGTTGTCGGCCAGAAACAAACAATAGTTTTCAGCCGCCCATCCCTTGCTCCCATAGGTCCAGTCAGCTCCCACAAGGTGCAGTATCTTCCATAGCGGCACCATTTCATCCGGCTCGGTGACCGGCTCTCGGGAGTTCTGGTTTAAAAAGAATTCCGCCCCCTCCCGGTTAACGGATGCTGTCATATCCGCAAACTCCGGCTGGGATTCCTGGTACTCTTCCAAAACGTCTTCAACAACGAATATAAAGTCTTCTTCGGAAGTACCCATGGCGCTGCAGGTATCATTCCTTAATGCCATATCACACGAACCGAGGATACCCTTGGGCCGTTCTTCCCGGGGCCAAGATGCCCGGACGTTAAAGACCAGCTGGGGAATGTCGATCTTCATGGGGCAAACATAAACACACCGCTGGCACATGGTACACATCCACGTCCAGAGCGAACTTTTGAGTTCTTCGTCCATGCCCAAAGCCGCCATACGCAGAAATTTTCTGGGATCCATATTTTCCAGGCCCGTAGCGGGGCAGCCGGAAGAACATGCACCACACGTCAGACAAAGGTTCAGATTCCCGCCATCCGGGAGAAGCTCCTTGACCTTGTCCAGAAAAATGCTTTTCTTTTTGCCTCCAAGTTTGATTGCTTCTTCAGCCATAGCATATCCTCCGTTGTTAGACCTTTGCCAATTTGTTTAACGGGTTGGGTCCCAGAGACCTTATATGATCGGTCATTTCCTTTGCATAGGCCGCAAAAGTGGGGCCTTCGCCTGAAGATAGGTTATACATCCTTACCCTGTCACCCTCTAAGCCGACCTCCTCGAGCAATATACTAACGTGCTCGACACGTTCACGGGCCCTGAAGTTGCCTTCATTGTAGTGACAGTTCCCTTCCAGGCAGCCGACAACATATGCGCCGTCGGCACCTTGCTGGATCGACCTTAAAAGATGCATCACGTCGACCTTTCCGGTACAGGGAACCCGTATTATTTTAATGTTCGCAGGGTAATCGAGTCGCATGGAACCTGCCAGGTCCGCAGCTGAATACCCTCAATAATCACAACAAAACGCAATAATCCTCGGCTCAAAATCGGCCATCACATCCCCTCCGCAAGCAACGCATCAATTTTACTCATTATTTGATCGTCTTCGTAATAACTTAACTGAATGGTCTGCCGCGGGCAGACACACGCACACACGCCACATCCATGGCAGATGGCTTCGTTGATCTCTATGACCTCTTCCTTTGTGTTGAAGGCCGGCACATCAAACGGGCACATCCGCACGCAGGTCAAACACTTGACGCAATTATCGGTGTCGACCTTGGCCGTAATGGCTGAAAGCTTGATCTCCGACTTGGCCAGAAACGTCATGGCTCTCGATGCGGCCGCCTGGGCCTGGGAAATGGCTTCTGAAATCAGCTTAGGTCCGTGGGCACTACCGCACAGAAAAATTCCTTCCCCCGGCATATCAACCGGTCGGAGCTTCACGTGCGCTTCGATGAAGTAACCGTCCGGATTGCGGTTCAGTTTCATGATAGAGCTCAGTTCGTCGGTATCTTCCGCCACCATACCCGCGCTCAAGGTTACAAGATCGGCCCGGATCTCCACATCCCGCCGGAGAATATGATCCTTGATCGTAACGAGAAGATCACCGTCGGATGAGGGTTTTACGGCCGGAGGTGTTTCGCTGTCAAAACGGATAAAGATAACCCCTTTTTCCCTTGCTTTAGTATAATACTCCTCAAGCAGTCCATAGGTACGAATGTCCCTGTACAACACATACACATGGGCATCCGGATTGAGTGTCTTGATGTGCAGCGCATTCTTGACCGCGTTCTGGCAGCATATGCGCGAACATTCGACATGCTCGTCGTTACGGGAGCCGACACACTGGATCATGACAACGCTATCAAGGCCGGCGGCACCTTTTTCCTCGAGCCGATCACCCAACTCCACCTGGGTGACCACCCGGTCGCTGTCCGCATAAAGAAATTCCTTGGGTGTATACTCCTTTGCTCCGGTGGCGACAATGATAATGCCGTGTTTGACGGTCTGTAGCTCCTTTGCGGGACCGACTTCAATATCGGTTGCAAAGTTGCCCTTGAAGCCTTCGAACCCGGCAATGCGGGCCTCCGTAAGGACCTTGATCTTTGCGTTGGCCGTCACTTCCTGGACGAGTTTTTCAAGATAGGCCTGAACATCTTCTCCCTCGATGGTATGGTGCAGCTTGCGTGCAAACCCGCCGAGTTGGGCTTCCTTTTCGACCAGAACGACATCAAATCCCTGTTGGGCAAGGCTCAAGGCCGCATTCATACCGGCAACACCGCCGCCGACAACCAGTCCCTGCTTGTTAATCGGAACAATTTTCTCTTTCAGTGTCTTTAATCGGGCGGCTCTGGCCACAGACATGCGTACAAGGTCTTTGGCCTTGGCCGTCGCCGCCTCCGGATCATTGGAATGGATCCACGAATTCTGGTTGCGGATGTTGGCCATTTCAAACAGATATCTGTTGATACCGCAGGCCTCAAGGGTTTCCATAAACATCTGTTCATGGGTTTTGGGGCTGCAGGAGGCCACTACCAGGCGGTTGAGTTTGTGCTCGACGATCTTCTCCTTTATCTGCTCCTGGGTATCCTGGCTGCAGGTAAAAAGATTCTGATCCGTGAATACCACGTGTGGAAGTGCGGCCGCATATTCCGCAACAGCCGGGACATCCACAATCCCACCGATGTTGATACCGCAGTTACAGACAAAGACACCGATACGAGGCTCCTGTTGGGTAACATCGATCTCTGCGGGGAGCTCGACGGTGGTGATATCCTTTCCTCTGGCTGCGGCAATATCCGTCCCTGCCAGGCAGGCCGCCGCACTGGCTTCGGTAACCGAGCCCGGAATATCCTTGGGGCCCTGAAATACGCCGCAGGTATAGATGCCCGGGCGTGATGTGGTAACCGGTGCAAAGGGATTTGTTGCCACAAAGTTGTATTGGTTGAGCTCTATTCCCAGACGTTTGGCGAGATCGACAGATGAGTCTGGAATCTGAAGACCCACCGACAGCACCACCATACTGAAAATTTCTTCCTGCATCACACCGGTTTCATCGGTATACTGCAGCTTTAGATCGCCGGTTTCGGTAACTTCAGTGATGGTATGAACCCTGGCTTTGACGAACCGAATCCCTGCTTTATCTCTGCCGCGCAGGAAATATTTCTCATAATCCTTGCCGCCGGTCCGCATGTCCATGTTAAAAACAGCGCAATCAAGATCGCCGTGAATATGCTCCTTGGCGATCATGGCCTCTTTTACAGCGTACATGCAGCATACTGAAGAGCAGTAGCCATTACCGCACCGATTGGTATCCCTTGATCCGATGCACTGGAGCCAGGCGATGCTTTTAGGTTCTTCCCGGTCCAGGGGTCGCATGACATGGCCATAGTAGGGACCACCGGCAGACAGAATCCTTTCAAAGCCTTCGCTGGTGATCACATTGGGATATTTTCCGTATCCCAGATAATCAAGACCGGAGGGATCATACCCCTGGCTTCCGGCTGACAAAACAACAGAACCGACCTTGAGCGCGGTTTCACGTTCGGTATCATCATATTTTACGGCCTTGGCAATACACAGGTTTTCGCACAGGCCGCAGCCGATACAGGCGTCAGCATCTATGGCGTAGGCCAACGGAACCGCCTGGGCATATTCAATGTAGGCGGCCCTTCTGTCATCAAAACCCTTGTTAATTTCATTCACGGCCGCCACCGGACAATGCCGGGCGCATTCGCCACATCCGGTGCACTTGACCGGATCCACGTAACGAGGATGATTGACAAGCGCAACTTCAAAGTTTCCGGGCTCACCCTCAACACTTTTGACTTCACTGTTAGTAATTAACTCGATGTTCATATGCCGGCCGACCTCGACCAGTTTGGGTGAAATAACTCACATGGTGCAATCATTGGTCGGAAAGGTCTTGTCGAGCCGAGCCATCATTCCGCCGATGGTCGGTGATTTGTCAACCAGGTAAACCTTGTAGTCTGAATTGGCCAGATCAAGTGACGCCTGCATGCCGGCAATACCGGCACCCACAACCAAAACCGACCCGCTTATATTCGTCATTTCTCCTCCCCTTATTCGTCATTTGTCACTTGTCATTTGTCACTTACTAATGACCAATGACTATAACGCTGCGAAAACAGGCTTGCGATCTTCCATGCACTTAAATTCAATTTGATTGGTCTTTTCCAGATCAGCAAGAAGGTACGAAACCTTTTTAAGTTCCAGCCCGACCTTTTTGCAGATATCTCTGACAGAGGTGCAACCTTCTTTGACTGCCTGGTAAATCAGATTTTTGTAATACTCTCTTTCAAGCATGGCATCAATAACAGATTCATAACGCTCGGTATCCCATTTGCGGCCATAGACATCGCCACTGGTGGTCAGCTTGACCTCCTTGCCGACCAGCCACCGCAGGGCTTCACCCCCCAAAGTCATCTCGGCGGCCGACAGCGCTGAAGCAAACTCTTGGGGATCGAATTTCCCCAGACCTTTTACAATATCGATTGTACGGGTGGTCACTTCGACAAACCGCTGAGCCTCGGCCGACGATACCCAGGCCAGATGGAGCCTGTCTTTGCCGATGCCGGCGATATCGAGCAGTTTTTGGGTTAATCGAATCTTTTTTTCTGCCTGAACATTACCTTCCAGGTAATGGCAATCACCGAAATGTCACCCGGCCACCAGTACGCCGTCACAGCCCTCTTTGAATGCCCTGATAATAAATAAGGGATCAACCCTGCCGGAGCACATAACGCGCAGGGGTCTCATATTGGATGGATACTGCAACCGCGAAACACCGGCCAGGTCAGCCCCGGCATAGGCGCACCAGTTGCACAGAAAAGCTACTATTTTGGGTTCAAAATCCGCCATTTTTCCACCTTATGTTTTCAGGTTATTGGCTAAAATTTCCTGCTAGGGTTTAAATTTATTATTTTAAAACGATTGTTGATTGTTGATGGAATGAATTCTTCCAAATTTTAATATATCCATGTCAAAATGCTGGAGGAAAGCGACTTCCATCAATCATCAATCGCAAATCATAAATCATCAATTTCTAATTACATTGCTGCACAAACCGAAGCAACGATTTGCTGATCCCTGAAATGGAGCATGTCAATAGCTAGCTGCGGGCACGAAGCAGCGCAAATGCCGCACCCCTTGCAGGAAGCCGGAATATTTTTTGCCTTATATCCTTTTCCTTCGGGGTCTTCTAGTATAATAGCATTGAAAGCACAGATTTCATCACACAGGCCACACCCGATGCATTTTTCAACATCCACCTGTGATACCAGCGAAGAAATCTGGACAGTATCTTTTGCAAGTATTGTCGCGGCCCGGCCTGATGCCCCCAGTCCTTGAGCGATGGCTTCATCAACAGGCTTGGGCGAATGGGCCAGACCACAGACAAACACCCCTTTTGTGGCAAAGTCTATGGGCTGGAGTTTGACATGGGCTTCGACAAAAAAGCCATCATCGTTCAGCGGCACCTTGAACAGTGAGGCAACGGGATTTTCCCGAGGCGGCACAATCGGGGTAGCAAGAACCAGCAAGTCCGGCCTTATCTCAACTTCACGTTGCAGCACATAGCTGGTACACCTGACATTAAGATCGTTTTGATTTTTTGAAACAGCTAATTCTTTGTCAAAGTCATAATGAATAAAGGCAACGCCTTTAGCCCGGGCTTCACGATACAGGTCCTCACGCAGTCCGTAGGTGCGCATATCCCTGTAAATAACAAACACATCCATTTCAGGCTTTAACTGTTTTAATTTAAGTGCATTTTTTACGGAATGGGTACAACACACTTTGGAGCAATACGGTCTTTCTTCGATCCGTGAGCCGACACACTGGATGAAGACGGCGGTACGGATCTCGTTTAACGCTAGATTATCATCAATCAATTTGCGATCCAGTTCCAGACCGGTTAAAACCCGTTGATCTTCACCATAAAGATATTGATCCGGTTTGAACTCTTGAGCGCCCGTGGCAATGATTGCCACACCGTGTTCTATGACCTGCTCTTTGCCCGCTGTTTCAACCGTTGTTTGAAAATTACCGACAAAACCACTCACCTCTTTTATTTGGGTGTTGGTCAGTATATTGATGTTTTTGTCAGCTTCCGCCGCCTTAATAAGTCCGGCCAGCTTTTTCTGAACATCTTCGCCCTGCCAGGTTTCATAAAGATTTAGGGCCTGTCCGCCGAGGACATCGCTTTTTTCGATCAGATGTGTGACATATCCCTGCTGTGCCAAATTATTGGCAGTGGTAATACCGGCAAGGCCTCCGCCTATGACCAGAGCAGACTGGTTCACTTCCATTTCCGGGTCGTATAGCGGTTCCAGCAGGCCCGCTCTGGCTACGGACATGCGTACAAGATCTTTGGCTTTTTCCGTGGCTGCCGCACTGTCGTTACTGTGCACCCATGAACATTGATTGCGGATGTTGGCCATTTCAAAAAGGTATTTGTTTATGCCCGCATTTGTCACCGTTTCTTGAAAAAGGGGTTCGTGGGTGCGCGGCGTGCATGCGGCCACGACAACGCGATTCAAATTTTGCTCTTTAATCACCTGGGTGATTTGTTCCTGGGTGTCCTGGCTGCAGCTAAAAAGATTGTCCTCTGCAAAAACCACGCTGGGCAAGGTTTTGGCAAATTCAACCACATCCGGAACGTCTAAGAAACCGCCGATATTGGTCCCGCAATTACATACAAAGACGCCGATCCGCGGAGGATCTCCCGTTACGTCAATTTCTTCGGGGGTCTCTTTTATCAGCGTCATGGATTCCCGTGACTCCGCCAGCAGAGATTCAATCTCCGCGGCAGCAGCGCTCGATTCAATAACTGATTGAGGGATGTCCTTAGGGCTTTCGAATGTGCCGCAAACAAATATTCCCGGTTTTGTGGTCCGGACCGGGTTAAAGCTGCTTGTTAAGGCATGCTGATATTGATCCGTTTCAACACCGAGTTTTTGGGCCAGGTCCAGCGCTTTATGTGACGCCGTGAAGCCCACTGAAAGGACCACCATGTCAAACTCTTCTTCAACCCTCATGCCGGCCTTATCCGTATAATCGATGCGAAGATTCCCCGTTTCGGACGGCAGGATTGAGCTGATTTTTGATTTCAAAAAACGCACGCCCACTTCTTGAGCCCGATTGTAGTACCGCTCAAAATCTTTACCGTGGGTTCGGATATCAATATAAAATATGGCTGTATCCAGTTCCCCTTTTTCGTGCTCTTTGGCTATGATTGCCTCTTTGATGGCATACGTACAGCAGACTCCCGAACAGTACGGCTGTGATCCGGGGTGCATGTCCCTTGAGCCCACGCATTGAATCCAGGCGACTTTTTTCGGCTTTTTATGATCAGAAGGCCTTACCAAATGCCCGCCGAAAGGTCCGGTAGCAGCAAGTATCCGTTCAAATTCGAGGCTGGTTACAATGTCGGGTGATTTTTTATACCCATACGTATCGTGAAGCCCAGGATCATACACCGCACAGCCGGGGGCTATCAGCACCGCTCCTGCATTGATGGTTAATTCCTTGGGCTGGTCTTCAAAATTAATGGCGCCGGTGGGACAGAATTTCTCACATGCTTTGCATTTACCATTTTTAAAATAGATGCAATTTTCATCAATGGCGTATTTTAAAGGAACTGCCTGTTCGTATTCAACATAGATCGCTTTGCGTTTGGCAAGCCCGGCGTCGAATGCGTTTGTCACCTTTTTGGGACACTTTTCGGCACACAGACCGCAGGCAATACATTTATCCATGTCAACATACCGGGGGTGTTGCAAGACCTTAATTTCAAAGTTTCCTTGCTCCCCGGAAATGTTCTGAACCTCTGACAAGGTTAGCAATTCAATGTTAAGATGCCGGCCGACCTCGACCAGTTTGGGTGAAATAATTCACATGGAGCAGTCATTGGTGGGAAAGGTCTTGTCCAGTTGAGCCATGATCCCGCCTATGGAGGCGGATCTTTCTACAAGGTAGACATAAAAACCGGAATCAGCCAGATCCAGAGCCGCCTGCATTCCGGCAATTCCGCCGCCCACTACCATTGCGGCACCTGTTTTATCTTTCGGCATTTTCTTCTCCTGATTCTAAAAAGGATGTGACACCGCTTATATCGAGCTGATTCATCCCGATTCCCAAAGTCTTTTCATCAATGCCCATACACAGCCCCAATAGTTGCGGATAAAGCACAGAAGCCAGCGGGTTATCCCCGTTTTTAGAGACCATCATTTGCTGCACCGTGTCGAATTGCAAATGGCAG
>JACNIG010000078.1 GCA_014383215.1 Candidatus Desulfatibia vada
AACCCCAAAATACCACTTACCGACAACAAAGGGGATACAGAAATGTATCCCCTTTGACTTGAGAGCCCTGATAGAGGATGTAGGCTGCAGTGTCGCCGTTAAGGCGGAGCAAAAGGGGCTGGAGTTGATCACCTTTCTGTCCCCCGATATTCCCTCGCGTCTGATGGGCGACCCCACCCGGCTGAGGCAGATACTTACCAATCTGACAGGCAATGCCCTGAAGTTTACCGAGCAGGGCGAGATATTCGTCAAGGCTGAGTTGGACGCAAACGATAACGACCGCCTCAAAATTCGTTTTGAGATATCGGATTATTCTGAATGCCAAAATTGATGCCTTGCTCCGCATAAGTCAGCTTTACAGCACTGTGACCGAACAAAAAGGACAACTGATGGATCAATTTGCGCATTTGGAACAGGAACAGGAAATGGCCCAGAAGGTATTTGCCACTATGATAAACCGCGGCTACCTGGATGCCCCGAATCTAAAATATTTAATATCCCCCCTGGCACTTTTTAACGGTGATGTGTTGTTTGCGACCCAAAAACCCTCGGGCGGGCTGCATGTTATGCTGGGAGATTTTACAGGCCATGGTCTCCCCGCCGCCTTTGGCGCTATTCCTGTCTCTGATATCTTCTATGCCATGACCGCCAAGGGGTACAACCTTGGCGAGATTGTTTTAGAGCTGAACTCGAGGCTGTATGCCATGCTTCCCGCCAACCAGTTTTTGTGTGCCTGTATGCTGGATCTGGACAGCAACGTAGGCTCTTTAACCGTCTGGAACGGTGCCATTCCGGATGTATTGGTCTTAAACAGGGAAGGCGGCATCAAATATCGCTTGAAATCTCGTAATATTCCTTTGGGCGTGGTCGGCAGAGACACTTTCGAGAGCATTGTCGAGATTAAAGATATCGACCAGGGCGAACGCATCTATGTTTACTCCGACGGCTTGATCGAGGCCCGCAGCCCGGATGGAGAAATGTTCACTCAAGAGCGTCTCGACGAATACTTTGCACGAAATCAGCCGCCCAACGGTCTGTTTGAGGATATCCAGGACGGTTTTAGCACTTTTTGTACCGGCAAAACGCAAGAAGATGATATCACAATAAGTGAGATTATTTGTGACAAGGAGGTGGTATTGCCCCCCAAACCGAAGACCGTCTTTGTCCCGGACAAGTCTTACAGGATGGACTGGAAAGTGATTATGGATTTAACTCCCGCAACCCTGCGTACGTGTGACCCTTTGCCCCTGATTATTCACTATCTGACAGAGGATGAAAGACTTTATCAGCACAAGGAAAACATCTATCTAATACTTTCCGAGCTCTTTACGAACGCACTGGAGCACGGCCTGCTGGGGCTGGATTCCAAATTAAAAAAAGACGCACAAGGCTTTGCCCAATATTTCGCAGCGCGGGAAAAAGCGCTGGCAGAACTTGAAAACGGTACGATTCAAATCGTTCTCGAACATTCTTTTCATGATGAGGGCGGAGAGTTTGCAGTCTGTGTTGAGGACAGCGGCCCCGGTTTTGATTACCACAGAATGAATCCACAGCTTGCTGATAACATCGAATTAAGCGGCCGCGGTATCCAGCTTGTCAAATCTATATGCCAAAAGGTTGCCCACCAAGGCAGGGGCAATCGGGTGGAAGCGGTCTATGTGTGGTCATAGGTGATCCCTATTTTTCACCTAAAATCTGCGATTACCGATTTCGCCGTAGCCTGACTGGATGAAAGCATAAAAAAGGAGATGTCAGGCGACATCTCCTTTTTTATCAGATCTAGCTGATTTTGTTATCAGGATTATGAAAAACTATTTTTCGCCGGTAGCAGCGCCGTGCATCTTAATTTCAATTTTTTCAGTCTGCCCTTCATAGTACGCTCGCAGAATTTCAACAACTTCATCCCGCCCAAAATGATCGGGAAGCGCGAGGCCTTCTGAGAGCATTTTGCGCAGCATGGTTCCGGAAAGCATTACCCGGTCCTCTTTGCCGTGGGGGCAAGTCCTTAAGGATGCCATGCCGTCACACTTGTGGCAGTAGAAGGTCCAGTCGATCTTTAAGGGTTTGCACAGCAGCATTTTGCCCGGATCATCAGAGGTCGGAAGCTTGTCAAAGATGGTCTGGGCTTCGAACATGCCGTAAAAGTCACCCACACCGGCATGGTCCCGTCCGATAATCATGCGGGAGCAGCCGTAGTTCTGACGGAAGGTGGCATGCAGCAAGCCCTCTCTGGGACCGGCATAGCGCATGTCAAGGGGATAACCGCCCTGAACCACGTTCTTTTCCACAAAGTAGCCCTCTACAAGGGCAGCGATGCATTTGACGCGAACATCGGCCGGAATATCACCCGGTTTCAGGTTGCCGACCAGCGAGTGAATATAGACACCGTCACAAACTTCAACGGCAATCTTGCACAGGTATTCGTGGGATCGATGCATGGGATTTCTGAGCTGCAGCGCGGCAACCTCGGTCCAGCCTTTATCGTCGAAGATCTTGCGGGATTCTTCGGGCCGCATATAGATACCTGCAAATTCGACGGGGTATTCACCTTCACTCAACACTTTGACGGGACCGGCGAGGTTAACATCATTCTGTTCCATGACCATCTGGACGCCGGGGTGATCGTCTTTGGCAATTTTCCAGAATTCCTCGGCCGTCGGGGTTCCTTCCCCCATAAAAATCTTCTCGCATTCAAACTTTTTGTCGGCTTCAGTCATTTCATACTTCTCGGTGACCTTCATGGTGGCCATGATTTCATCGCCTTCCGGGTCGTAAAGTGCAATCTCATCGCCTGCACTAATTCCGTCAGCATCTTCTTTGGATGCATCCAGGGTCACCGGAATGGGCCAGAACGTCCCGTCGGCAAGTTGAAAATTATCACAAACACCTTGCCAGTCCGCCTTGGTCATAAAACCTGTCAGAGGGCTGAATCCTCCGATCCCCATCATAATCAAGTCACCCTTTGCGCGTGGTGCGATAGAGACCTTTTTAAGGCCTTCGGCCTTTTTCTTTTCCGCTTCCAGTTCTGCGCCTTCAAGCAGGCAGCAAGTTAAGCCCTTGCCGCCATGAGGTGGAATTAAATTTGACATAAGTCTTTCTCTCCTTTCGCTGTTTTTATTGAAATAAATGGCTTCGCAAACACCATTACGATTTTACCAAAAAGGTACAATTAATAAGGATACAACTATTTGTCAAGCAGAATTCCAGCACAAAGGTATCAATCGCTTCCAAATACAATATATTGTATTATTTCAATTCCTGACATGCAATATATACCGGCGTATGCTTTTTTCCGGAAAGTCGATAATAGTGGACAAAAATTGAATTATTTATTAATATGCTCAACGAACTAAACATATTGCGAAATTGACTATCTTCTTTTTCAAGCTATTAGATTCGAGTTAGTGCCCATCCATAAATACAATAAAGGGGGTCGAATGACTGCAATAAATTTAGAAGAGGCCAAAATCAACTTAGAAAGCCAATGGCTGTCTGCTGAAGATCTGACTAACATGATCCAGGAAAAAATACAGGCAGGTGATATGAAATTTTCAAATCTTGCCTCTGCCCTTGAGGAGCTTAACAACGCGCTGGAAAACTCAACCACGTTGGATATAAAGCTTGTTCTAACAAAAGAAGAATACGAAAAATTAAAAGCTGCCGGCGGTGACGATGACCGAGAGTCTGTTCGCAAAGCGCTCATGGCGTTCATCGGCGGCAGTGCCGCCGGCCTAAAGAGGCTGGCTATTAAATGCCCCAAATGTAAAGCTTCTATCGAAATACCAACAGATGAAAGACCCCTTGATGTCGAATGCTCCAAGTGTGGTACCGGCGGCCGTTTAACAGCACAGAACAAGTGGGCCAAGCTCGATTAATTAGTACCCATCCATTTAGGACTATTCTCTCACGATTCTTAACGGTCGCAATGTTATAAAATGACCCTATAATCAGCTTGATTTTTCTTAAAAACATAATATAATACAAATTAATCAATAAAGGCCTGTTCTTAATTGGCGGGCCGGTTTCGCTCTGAAGGCAAGATCCATTTGTCAAAGCGGCAACCTGCAGTTTGGAACTATGAGAAATTTTTTTGAAAGGAGCGTGTCACTATGGCTAATGGAATTGTAAAATGGTTTAATAGCAGCAAAGGTTATGGCTTTATTGAGCAGGAAGATGGCCCGGACGTATTTGTTCATCATTCAGGGATCAATGCTACCGGTTTCAAGACTCTCTATGAAGGCGACCGGGTTACCTTTGACATTGAGCAGGGGCAAAAAGGTCCTGCTGCAGTAAATGTCACTGTAGCTTAGTTTAATTTTTTGAATTAAAAAAGGGCGTTCCATTTAATTTTAAAGGAACGCCCTTTTTTTGTGATTTTTATTATTTTTGTAACCAAAATTGACGGTCTCAAAAAAATAAAAATCTCCTTTTCACGAACGTTTTAGGTTTTAAGTATTTGCAAATAATCGTAAAACCTAAAACGTGATGAATTCGACTTTTTACGAATTTATCAAAACTTGCCGGGGGTGGCGTGAAAAACGTTTTGCTGAAATTTTTAATCCTGGCGTCAATGCTGTTGGGGCTGCCCATGCTGGGGATAGTTCTGGCGGGATATCCGATTTTAAGATATCTGGAGTTTCCTCCTGAAACGCTGTACATTTCCCATGCACCGTTTTCCTGGGTTGCTTTTACTGCTTACACTCTTTTTATCACTGCAGTGTTACTGCCGCTCTTTATTCCGGTGATTCGATCAATCCGGCGAACCATACCAGATAGTGCGACCGTCTTTCCTTTTCCGTGGTGGGGCCGGCTGGGAGTTATTATCGGCATGCTTTTTTGGATACTGGCCTGGACCCGCTTTTCCTGGTTTGCCGGCCTGCAGCCGCATACTTTCACCCCACTGTGGCTTGCGTACATCCTGGTCATCAACGCTCTGTGTTATCGGCGAACCGGACGCTGTATGTTAATCAACCGCAGGCGATATTTTCTGCTCCTTTTCCCGGCAAGCGCTGCATTCTGGTGGTTCTTTGAATACTTGAACCGGTTTGTTCAGAACTGGCACTACACGGGTGTCCATTACGGTGCCGTGAAGTATTTCTGCCTTGCTACCCTACCGTTTTCAACCGTACTACCCGCGGTTTTGGGGACCCGGGAATGGATTGCCGGCTTTCCCTGGATGCGACAGGGATTCAAAAACTTTCTGCCTCTTGGCTTTTCACACCCCAAAATTGCAGCCCAGACCGCTCTGGTGATATCCGCTTGCGGCCTGACCGGCATCGGCATCTGGCCGGATTACCTTTTTCCCCTGCTGTGGGTATCGCCTCTGATGATCATCGTTTCACTGCAGGCCCTAATGCGAGAAAGGCATGTGCTGTCAGACATCTTTAAAGGCGATTGGCGCGGTGCGATTTCTTCGGCAGCTGCGGCACTGTTTTGCGGCCTGTTTTGGGAGATGTGGAACTACTACAGTCTTGCCAAGTGGCAGTACAGCGTACCCTTTGTCCACCGTTTTCAAATATTTGAAATGCCGCTTTTAGGGTATGCCGGCTACCTTCCTTTTGGGCTCGAGTGCCTTGTGATCGGAGACCTGCTGTCGCGTCTGACAAAATCGTTTTCCCACGATCATTGACTGAAAGACATTAATTGTTCACCATTAACAATTGATTATTGATTATTAAGTTCGCGCTTATACTTCAGAAGAGTTAAATCTACCATCATTCCACGGCAAAGCTCTCTACACAAAGCTAATCATTGCCAGCCCCCGCAATGCAAGACAGCCCAGCCCATCAAAGATCCCTTCATGCAGGGAAGGAATAAATTATTTATAACTAAAAAAACACAATATATTGATTTTTCTGATTGACAGACAACAATATGTTAATATATGGGTTGTAAACTGTTGCTTGGCATCAATGCAATAAACTAATTATTCATGCCCGGTTGGCTGAGTTTGAGTGGAAAACACTAAAGATCGTCAATTTAGAAAGTAAATATAATATGGGCAAGAATATCGGATTTGTTTCCACCCGTTTTGCGGGCACAGACGGCGTCACTCTGGAAGCAAGCAAGTGGGCGGACGTCTTTGAAAACAGCGGACACAAATGTTTCTGGTTTGCCGGCAAATTAGACCGTAATGCTGACAGAAGCTTGCTGGTCCCTGAAGCCCATTTCCAACACGATAAAAATGTCTGGATCAATTCTCAGGTAGATGGCACTATTGGACGCACGCCATCCGTAACCCAAGCAATTCACTTTCTGCGATCGCAATTAAAAACTTGTCTTTACCAGTTTATCGAAGATTTTAACCTGGATATTTTAATCGCGGAAAATGTCCTCAGTATTCCAATGCATGTCCCACTGGGGCTGGCATTGACGGAAACAATTGCTGAAACACAGATTCCCACCATTGCCCACCATCACGATTTTTCATGGGAGAGGATCCGTTTTTCCGTGAATGCCCTGAGCGACTATATCCGCATGGCCTTTCCACCCAACCTGCCCAATATCAAACATATTGTGATCAATTCCGAAGCTCAGGAGCAGTTGGCTCTGCGCACAGGGATTTCATCGATCATCATCCCCAATGTTCTGGATTTTGAAAATCCGCCCAAGCCTGATATTGAAGCCGCCCGTGTTTTCCGGGAAGCCATCGGCCTGGAACCGAATGACAAGATGATTTTGCAACCCACTCGCATCGTGCAGCGCAAAGGGATTGAATATGCCATTGAATTGGTCAAGGAATTGAAAGATCCTTGCAATAAACTGGTAGTATCCCATGAAGCCGGGGATGAAGGCTATGAATACGCCGAATGGCTGCAAGAATATGCCCGTGAACATGATGTCAACCTGCGACTAATCACGACCCGCATAGCAGATCCGTTGAGCAACAATGGCAACGGTGAGTGCGAATATTCGCTCTGGGATGTTTACCCTTTTGCGGACTTTATCACCTATCCCAGCCTTTATGAAGGATTCGGCAATGCTTTTTTAGAAGCCATTTACTTCAAAAAGCCGATATTGATCAATCGCTATGCCACTTTTGTCAGGGATATCGAGCCGCTGGGATTTGATTTAGCGGTTATGGATGGATATCTCTCAAGGAAAACCGTCCAAAGTGTCGTTGAAATTCTGGAAAAACCCGAGCGCAGAAAACAAATGGTTAATTATAATTATAAAGTTGCCGCCCGGCATTATTCGTATTCCGTCCTGCGGACCCGGCTCAATGCTATTTTAAACTATTTCTTCGGCAGTGATGTCATAGGACTTTCCGGTAAAGCAACGTTGCCGATATATGAAGGTATGGATATTGCCTCCCACCAGATTCCACATCGGCATTTTGACAGCCACAGCTATCCACGGCGGTCTGTTTAGCAGCCTATAAAGACCAAAATTTTAAAGTTGTTGTCAAATTCTGGTATGCTAGTTTGGTTAAAACAACACACAGATGCTGGATACTGGATGCTGGATGCTGGATGCTGGATAAAAAATATTTTTTGAAAATATCCGATATCCCCGATTAGCGGAATCCTCCAGGCGGATAAATCTTCGCTGCATTGCGGAGGTCCTGTCGTTTTCTTGAAGGGCGATATGCTGATCGAATACTATATCGTTGCACGTGGCCCGATATTTGGGATGGCTTCCACGGCCTCTCACGATATATTAAGATATCACACCATTCCAAATATCAGGCCACATCGCCATAGCGGTATTCATATCGTCCTTCAAGGAAATGACAGGACCGGAGTAACTCGATGAAAATACTTGAGTTAAATCTTGATTAGTTCATACTTGCGGCTTCCAAGGCCGATCTGTTCGGCGTAATCGAGCTGGATCTCCCAGTCTATGTCGGGATAAACGCCCCTGAACTTATCTTCACCGCCTTGTGTGTTGGTTTTCAGGCAGGAGTCCGGCAGGGCCTGTTCGCGATTTACAAGATCGACAGAGGCCTGGTCGATGGCCACCGGATCAGTGGCGGCAACAATGCCGATATCCCTGACGATGGGCGCATCGTTATAACCGTAGCAGTCGCACGCCGGCGAGACATTGTTAATAAAATTCAGGTACAAGGTCTTGCCTTCTTTATCTTTTAAAACACCCATGGTGTATTCCACCATTTTTTCCAGAAAAACGGGTATGGCCTGATTCCACTGGATTTCAATGGCGCTTTCAGGACAGATCAGAATACATTCTCCACAGCCGATACACTTTTTGGAGTCCAGCACCGCCTTTTCCTGCTGCAACGCAAGGGCCTGCACAGAGCAGTGGCTGACGCAGTCCCCACAGCCGACGCATTTTTTCTTATTAACCTTGGGCGCCACGGTGGAATGCTGTTCCAGTTTTCCCCGGCGCGACGCGCAGCCCATTCCCAGATTTTTAATAGTTCCACCGAAGCCGGAAAGCTCGTGGCCTTTGAAGTGGGCTACCGATATAAGGGCATCGGCGGCGACAATCTCTGATCCGATGTACACCCTTTTACAGTTTTTTTGATTGACAAGAACAGCGGTTTCGCTTTTGCCTCTAAGCCCGTCTGCGATGATTAAAGGGGCATCCACCACAGCATAAGCAAAACCGTTTTGAATCGCTGTTGCAAGATGTTGCGGAGAGTCGCTGCGAGCGCCCGCATACAGCGTATTGGCATCGGTTAGAAATGGAAATCCGCCGGCGCTTTTGATGGTTTCCACAACTTTACGCAAAAATACGGGCCGGATGAAAGCAGTATTTCCCAACTCACCAAAGTGGAGCTTCACTGCAACAAGATCTCTTGCTTTGATCTTTTCAGAAAGCCCGGCCGTATGCATTAACCGTGCAAGCTTGCCAATCAGACTCTCTTTAGGCGTTGCTCGCAAATCGATAAAATAAACATTGCTTTTCATAGTATCCCCCCTGTTTAGTTTACCCCGTATAGCGGATTCATCTTGTGTTATTATTTTCAGACTGGTAAGCGGTGACTGCTATAATTTATGAGACCTTTGAAAAAGTCAAGGTGTTTGAGCAAGGCCAGGCAGGAGCAATGGACATCAATACCAAACTGGCGGTTTTGGACCAAATTTACAGAGTGTGCGATGATTTTACCGGCAAGCTGGACCTGGCATGCCAAAAATATTGTGCCCATTGCTGTACCTGCAATGTAACCTTGACAACCCTTGAGGGTTATAGAATTGTCCGGCATCTGATTTCAAGCGGGCAGTCGAATTCGTTTGAAAAGCTGCAGCCGGCATTGAACCGCAAGCGCTTTCAGCCCGTGGTAACGACCAACGAACTTGCAGAACTCTGTGCGCTGGAAAAGGATCTTCCCTCAGAGTCTAGCAATCCGGCCTGGGGCCCCTGTCCGCTATTGAAAAATGACGAATGCATAATTTATGCGCAAAGACCTTTCGGCTGCCGGTGCATGGTTTCAAAACAAAACTGTCAAGAGGCCGGCTATGCTGAAATGGACCCCTTGATGCTTACACTTAATAATGTATGCCTGCAGTATATCGAACACATCGATGCCCATGGCTTTACGGGAAATCTAAGCGATGTTCTGGGCGTGATGGCAAAGGAGCAAAATCGTCAAAAATATAAAAGCAGCAAACTGAAGGTCGCCGGTACCAGCCTGATCGCCAACCGGCCGATTAAGGTCCTGATGATACCACCGGAGCATCGGCATGAAGTTAAGCCGATACTCGTCTCTCTCAATAACATTCAAGTCCCCATGAAACGATCGAGATAAATTCGGCAAGTTGTGCATGCATGCACAACTTGCCTGTGTGCAGTCCTCTATAGAGGTTGTCGTAAATCTGTTCCAATTGAGTTACTTCGGGGTAATGTCCGTTGATAGTTGTCCGTTGTCCGTAGTATAGGATAGAAAATTCTGCGAATACAACTGACCACGGACAATGGACTACGGACACAAGGCGTAGTAGATGGGACTTTCTACGACGCCATCAAGGTTTGCCGGGTGGCTGCATGCGTGTAACAAGCTCAGAAACAAGTTGCCCGGTGGGTGATTTAGCCGCCGGGTTGACGGCCACCAGTTCCTCCCAGGATCGCACAGCACCGGCGATATCGTTCAGGTCATGCATCAGAACAATACCCTTGTTGAAGCGCGAAACTTCGTGGCGGGGATCAACGGCAATGGCCTTGTCAAAAGCCTTAATAGCTTCGGCGGGTTTGCCGCTGCGACGGTACATAACCCCCATGTCGGTTAAGACATTGGCATCGTTGGGCTTCAGGGCCAGAGATTTCTGGTAGGCATCAATGGCTTTTTCATGATTTTCGCTATCAAAGTAGAGGTTGCCCAGTTGAGTCCAAGCCTCGGCATCATTAGGGTTCTGGTTGGTTAGTTTTTCGAGCTCAAAAATCCTGGCGGCTGTTTCGACCGAAGGGCCCTGCTTAGCGGCCTGGGGCGGTGGTGGTTGCGATTGTGGCGGTGCAGAAGGAACCGGCAGTCCGCTGCTTGATTTATAAACGGTTACAACCACCCCCAGCAAAAACCCCACGACCAGGGTAATGGTGGCTACCCAGAGCATGGTTTCTTTTTTTACATAACCTGTTGCAGGTGCTTCGCTTTGTTTAGTCATTTTGTCATCCTTTAGTTCCTTAATTGTTGATTTGTGTTTTTTGTGGTAAATTTTATTCCATTGCCACTAAGACACCAAGGCCGTCAAAAGTGAGCAGTCATCAGTGAGAAGTGATCAGTAAGAGCAAACTGATTACTGATAACCGATAACTGACATTTGTGCCTTTGTGGCAAATATTTCATGGCTCTGGATTGTCCAGGGCAGGTGCTCTCACAGTTTAAATAATTGAGCAGCATTTAAGCCGCAGATTGATTCAATCTCAGCTTTGGAAAGTCCGGACATATCAAGCTCCTTAAAATACCTGGCCGGTTTTATAAGCGGAAAGTCACTGCCAAAAAGAATTTTATCCAGCCCGACGATATCCTTGGCATAGCGGTATATTTCCGGGGCATAAAGAAACGGGGATGCCGCCGTGTCAAAATAAACATTTCCAAGGCTTGCTTTTACCTCCTTCTTAAGGAGGGCAAAGAAAAAAATCCCCCCGCCCCAGTGAGCCAGCACGATAACATTTTCCGGAAATTTTTTAATCAGATCGTATATCTGCTTCAGGGTATGCGGTGTTTTTCCGGGGTACATATGGCCCACCGGTTCATTGGTGTGGATCAGTACCGGAAGATCCTTGTCCCGGCAGATCTGCATCAGGGGGGCCAGTTTATCAAGAGTTTTATCATCGATACCGGATTGATAAAAAGCAAGTTCGCCTATACCGGAAAGCCCTCCTTCCAGGCAGCGCCGGGCTTCTGTGACAGCGTCCCGGCTGAAGGGATCCAGGCAGCACAAGCCGATAAGACGCTGGGGATATCTTGCCACGGCTTCCAGGATATAGTCATTGTGCTTGATAAATGTCTGCGAATTTTTCCAGGGGAACCCAAAAATAACGGATTTATCGACCCCCTGCCGGTCCATTGCAGCCACGATCTCTTGGGCCCCGACAAGTTTTGACCCGGGCAAGCTGTATAAAAGCCTGAAAGCCGGTTCAGACGCAAAATAAGCTTCCCGATTTTCCCGTATCGCTTTAGGGAAAATATGAGTATGAAAATCGATGACCATTGATATAGCTCCGCGCTAAAAAAAACGTTTTATTGACTACAGATAATTCTATACAATATATACACTTAATTAACAACCGCCTATCGGTGTCCGTTGACAGTTGTCCGTTGTCCGTGGGGAAAAAATAACCACAGACATATAGTTGATATTACGGGGGTTGTTTTTTGCGCATAACGCAGCTTGTCCCGTCGCGGCTATTGCGAAGACGGAAGCTTGGGCAAAAAGACCATTTATGGATGGACACGAGCTAACTCATTTGGAATTGTCAATAACTACTGACCACTGACAACAGACTGCTGACAGCGGATAACTGACAGCAGACCACTGACAACGGACCACTGACAACGGGCCACGTACAACGGACCACTGACAACGGACGAAGAAAACGATCAACGGACATTACCAATGTTTTTAATTGTCGGCATTGCTCCTAAAACTAAATGGCATATATTTTAAAGCATAACCAAAGTGCTCAATGTGAGCGCCATGTGGTTCTGGTTGCGCCGGAGATCCCCGGGAACACCGGCAGTATCGGACGGACCTGTCTGGGCGCCGAAGCCTATCTTCATTTGATAAAACCTCTGGGTTTTTCATTGGAAAACCGGGATGTGAAACGGGCGGGGTTGGATTACTGGCACCGGGTAAAATTGACGATCTGGGAAGATTTTGAAAGTTTCGAGAAAAAAATGGACCCGCAAAAAGACGAGATGGTTCTGTTTACCAAAAATGGTGCCAAGCCTTTGTGGGACATGCCGTCACCTGCGAGGCTCTTTCTGGTTTTCGGCTCGGAAACCAGAGGACTTCCCCAAACAATCGTATCCAGGTATAAGCATGCCACTTACCAGATTCCCATTACCGACGAGATCCGCAGCCTGAACCTTGCCACCGCGGTCGGCATAGCATTGTACGAAAGCCTGCGCCCCTAAGCATTTCTCAAAAAAAAATATCCCATACCCTTCTTAATAACCGCAGACGCACGCAGACTTTTGCCCTGCGGACATTCGCAGGGCAAAATTACACATCGCTTCGCGAAAGAAGTGTAATTGGATGAGAGATTGGAGAGTTTTTTCCATAATGCTTTGTGAATTAGCGAAATGGATGATCCGATTTTAAAGTGTGTGCTGTTTGAGTGTATTAAGGCTCGTTAGAAAGAACAGACGACCTTCAGAAAAACTGTCATCGCAAGAGATCCGCGACAGTAAGGAAAACAAATTAATTTTATTGCAAAAGCTTCTGTTCTTTCTTTACGAGCCTTTATGCACGAGTTCACACGGTTTAAAATATGATTGTCCATTGAGCGGTCTTACTGCGAAAACTTTCCAACCCCTGAATTAGATGGTCTGTAAACGTCTGTGTGTGTCTGTGGCTAAATTGATTTTAGTTTTAATGAGCAAAAAAAAATAGGGCCCGAAAAATTCGGGCCCTATGGGGTAAAACAAAAGAAACGAACTGTAAGGCTGTTAGAACAGTCCCGTTACCTTGCCGGTGTTAACATCCACATCTACATTTCTGAAGGCAGGATTGGAACTGGTTCCGGGCATCAGGCTTATGGCGCCACAGACCGGACAAAGGAACTTGGCACCGGAGAAAATCAACACATCCTGAATCGGAAGCGTCCATCCCTTGGGGGTACCTTTCACCGACGGATCGTGGGTCAGGGACAGATGGGTTTTGACCATCATGGTTGTGTAATCGTCGTACTGGGAATCAGCTTCGAGCATCTTGGCCTTGGCTGCGGCCGCAGGAGCCCAGGCCACGCCGTCCGCGCCGTAAACGTTTTTGGCGATGAGGTCAACACGGTCACGCAGCTTGGTTTCAAGGGGATAGAGGAACTTGAAGTCCGGTTCTTCCTCGCAGGCCTCAGCAACAACATCAGCGAATTCCAGGGCGCCGTCGCCGCCGTCGGCCCAGTGTGTGGAAACGGCACAGCGTGCGCCTGCTTCCTCGGCATACTTGCGAACCAAGGCGATTTCGTCCTTGGTGTCATTATGGAAGCAGTTGATACAAACCACCGGGTTGATGCCGGACATCCGGATGGTATTGATGTGGTGCACCATGTTTTGAACACCGTTTTCCAGCAAGCCCAGATCCTCCTTGATGTACTCTTCGGGCAGGGCTATACCGGCAACCACTTTGGGACCGCCGCCGTGCATCTTCAGAGCCCTGATGGTGGTCGTAAGCACGGACACATGCGGCTTCAGTCCGCTGTAACGGCATTTGACGTTCCAGAATTTTTCAAAACCGATGTCAGCACCAAAACCGGACTCAGTCAGGTGGTAGTCAAACATCTTGAGACCGACCCGGTCGGCGATGATGGAAGACTGGCCCACGGCGATGTTTGCAAAGGGCCCGGCATGTACCATAAGTGGCTGATATTCTACCGTAGAGCACAGGGTGGGGTTGATGGTGTTGACCATCCAGGCGGTCATGGCGTTACCCACTTCCAGATCTTTGGTGGTTACTACATTGCCGGCCTTGTCAAAGGCAACGGTAATGTTGTTCAATTTTTCCCGCAGGTCGGGTAAGTCGCGCACGATGGAAAGAATCGCCATCAGTTCGGAACTCACCGCGATGCCAAACCTGGATTGCATCGTAAAGCCGTCCATGCGTCCACCCAGGCCCATGACGATGTTTCTCAGGCCCTGGGCACAAAGGTCCATTATCCAGCCCATCTCCACCCGGGTGGGATCGATGTCAAAGCGTCGCATCTTGGTAAGCCTGGCTAACTGCTCGTCATTGTAGTTGCGCTCATGTTGCATTCTGGCGTTCAAGGCCACCATAGCCAGGTTATGGGCGTTCATGATGTCGTTGATGTCACCGGTCAGACCCATGGAAAATTCAGTCAGGGGAATAATAAGGGCATTGCCGCCGCCGGCCGCACTTCCCTTAATATTCATGGTGGGCCCGCCGGATGGTTGACGAATACAGCCGCCCACATTCTTTCCCCGCTTGCCCAGACCTTCCATGAGGCCTATGGTGGTGGTGCTCTTACCTTCACCTAACGGTGTAGGGGTAATTGCAGTTACCTCAATGTACTTGCCGTCCGGCTCGTCCTTAAGCCGGTTCATGATTTTCATGAAGTCCAGCTTGCACAATCTTCCCATGGGCAGAATTTCGTCCTTTTGAATGCCGAGTTTTTCCGCCCATTCATCGGGAGTGGGCATGTTCTCTTCGGCCGCTTCGGATATCTGCCAGTCTTTCATTTCTACCGCATTGTAAGCCATCTACTCAACCTCCTCTATTTAAGGTTAAAAGATACGGGAACTCAGTGTGCTATCTAACGAACGGTTCCCTACCCTTTATCTATTTCCCGGGGCTTTGACCCCTATATATTCCATCTGACGGTTCCTGTGTAAATAAAGAACCCTGATAGACCAGTTACTTTTTTTAGGGTAAAACAACAGGCACTTATGCTGAAAAAGAACTTATAAAAACACTGGCAGCATGTTACCGTTAACTTAAGAAATGCCTTAAAGCACATACAATCTTATTTAGCAAGTAATATGTTAATTTTTTAGATAAAAAATTGATGGCGTCGTAACAAGTTCCATCTGTTACGCTGTAGTATTTTTACAGACTCGGCATACTACATGTATAGCCTCGTTCCTGAAACAATACTACGTCTTGTATATGAACCTTTTTGCTTAGCTATCTATAGTTAGATTCGTGACTATTTACTAAATCATCAAGGTTAATCACTGTGCGCTTTTTTCCGATACCATGAGACCTTTGGCCCGCATTTATTATGCTAAATGCGGATCGTGCAGTTGATACAGCCTGAAATAAAACCCCTGGCGTTGCATCAGTTCGTTGTGAGTCCCGGTTTCGATGATCCGGCCTCTGTTGAGCAC
>JACNIG010000260.1 GCA_014383215.1 Candidatus Desulfatibia vada
TGCCGGATATTCTTATAATTTTAGCCGGTTAGGCACACTCACAACATAATCAGACATATCCAAGGTTTTTGAAGTGATTGATATTTCCACCTTTGGAATGGATATCACATTATCGCCTGCCCATCTGTAATTGAAAATATCACAACAATTTAGTATGTATAAAGAATGATTTTTTGGTATCACATAGCCGGAGTTTAAATTAATTGATGGCGTTCAGTATATTGGTTCCGAATCTTCAATTTTAGAGATTCATGGTTCAGGAATCGTCAAACCAGTATCTTTCATCAAGCATTTAACAATGAACAGCCATTTAACAGAGGCAGCAGTTTTCCTATATGAGTAAAAACTAAAAGATGATGCTTCGAGGCTGTTTTTCAAAAATTTAATAGCCCTTCTTTTATTGGACTGTATAGCGCCGTTCGCTTAGCAGTATCCATCACTTTTTAATTTTGGGGGTGTATCAAAAGTTCCAATGAAATTCAAACCAACGTGCCATATCTTCTATGGTATGCGGGTTATCGATATAAACGATGATCTGCCTAAGTGGTCCGGTCACAAAAACCAAAGCCCAAAATTTGATTGATTGGGTTTCCTTATCGGCTATTGACTCGATTTATTCCCCAGTGTACATTTAGGCAAGAGTACCAGGATAAAGTCAAGCTAAAATTCTCCTCTTTTTAAAGGCAATACTCCTCCTGTGCCGGTCCAGGCCGGTTTTTTAAAAAAATCTATTGAACCAGTCTTAACCATTCCAGTTTCAGATATTCAAAGTTCAGCGTAACAGGTGGTAAACCCTGCCCATAGTGCCCGACTTTGGCAAGCTGGTATGACGAGACTTCTGGATATTTCCAGGATCAGAGTACCTTGGAGCCATAATTAAGAGTTCGGACGGACAGGGTTGGCACTCTTGCCTGAGCCGTCAATGACATCCATCTATTTATGGAGCACTGCGACAGCAATCAAAAGCCATCCTGTCCGCCGAAACCTCGAGAACCTTTAACCGCATGGATTAAGTCCAGTTTGAGTCGGGCTTATATTTTAAGCTTTATATCATATAACTTTGGACAACATAAGAGAATATTATCATGAAAATCTCAGCAGAGGGGCCATTGACAATACTCCACCCATTGGTGGTATTTTTGCTATCGCCAGGGGCCAGGTGCGGTCCAGAAGCCGTGAAACGTTTGTCGCTCGACAATAGAGGCTACAAGAGGCTCAAGAAAAACCTTGACGGCTGCGGCAACATCCTCAAAGGACCCCGGTGCGTCGGCAATCTTAGCCTTCTTGATGAATCCCAACCACTGAACCTTTTTATCCTCATCCTTCGTAAAAGAAATATCAAAGACCGTAGGGTTGACTGTGACCGGCGTGTTTCGGTTCTCGAATGTTTTCTCAATCGCTTCGGCCAATGTTTCGCCCCTGAAGTCAAACATGCGGGCTAAGAACCAGATATCGTAGAAATCTTTCATCCGGCTATTCAGGATTCCAAGCTTTACCATAGCCTGGAACTTCTCGGCGATAGTGCTTTCCTTGGTATAGCCGTTCAACTCAGGAGGAGGAAAATCAAGAAGCGCAGGATACGCGAATTTGATTGGACCTGGAACGATCACATCCCCGAATCCGAATTATAGAATTGCCTCGAGATAGGGACGAATAATCTTTTTCACGCGGCAAATCCCTGCATAGTGCATAAGGTCGTCCACCTTGATACTTCTACGTTCGCGGTAAAAGCGGACCGCCTCCATTACCGTATCAAGGCCGACCTGGTTGCGGAACTTGAAGCAGTCGGCGAGCGTCTTTTCTGGGTTGTAAATGCGCACGCTTACGCCGTCGAGTTTATGGGCTTCCACGCCCTCCGTAAACGCCTCGCCGGTAAAGCGGTAAGTCTTGATCGGCGGATAATCCAGGCGGGGTTCTTCCGCGCCACGCGGCAACGCCACATGCACCTCGTGGGGTATCTGAGTGGTGAGTTCGTAAAAGGCCAGTGCGGAAATGAGGCATATCACACCGCCCGGAACCCGGGTTCCAACGGTCACTAGGTCCGGGTTGCTCAGGGGCAGGCTGTTTGCAAGACGATACACGCCGCGGCTTACCGCATCCAGCGCCCCCGAATCTCGCATGGCATAGAGCGTTCCGGGGTGAATGCCTGCCCGAAGTGCTTGCGCTGTGCGAAGGATTCCGCCATGCTTCTTGAAGATACCGACTGCTCTGTCGAACCGGGAACCACGGTTTTTAGTATTTGGAGGATTCATGATAAATTTACCTTCATATGTTCATTTCTGTAGGTAATTTTATCAATTTTGGATGTAATGTCAAGGAAAATTGCTGGCCCGCGGTCGTCCGGCTGGCCGGGGAACTCTAAGATATGGTTTCAAATCCGCTCTTGGCTTAAAGTTGTTTAAGCAAAAATATGCTGCGCTTTTCCGATAAAATATTTTGCAACATATCTTTCAAATCTTTTTTGGCATAGGGCTTTGGCAAGGCCCCTGCAAAACCATACTTTTCAAAATCAGTCATTACAGGATCATTGGAATAACCGCTGGAAACAATGGCTTTGACTTGAGGATTTATTTTTTGAAGAATTTTGATAACGTCTTTACCGCCCATGCCGCCCTTGATGGTTAAATCGAGGATAACCACATCGATGGGCTTGTCAGAATCCATGGCTCTTTTGAATAATTCAATCGCTTCTTCCCCATCCTTGGCAGTTTCAGCATCATAATCGAGTCGGCTAAGCATCTGTTCGGCAAGATGCCTGATACTTTTTTCGTCATCCATTAAAAGTATCTTTCTGGTGCGGATGGCAGTTTTGGTCAACTTTTGTGTTTCTATGGGTTCTATCTTCTGGACCTTTTTTACATATGCCGGAAGATATATAGCGACAGTAGTACCGACATCCACCTCAGATTCTACAATGATATGTCCGCTATGCTTTTTGATAATGGAATAGGTTGTTGCCAGCCCCATCCCCATCCCCTTTTGAGTGCCCATCTCTTTGGTTGAAAAGTAGGGGTCAAATATCAGGGCCAGGTTTTCTGAGCAAATCCCAACGCCATGGTCCTGGATGGATATTTTAACATATTCTCCTGCTGCCAGTGCTAAACTTTTTTCTTTACTTTCAGATTTTAAAATAAGATTTTCCGCCCTTACTTTAATAAGTCCGCTCTCCGGCATGGATTCAGCAGCATTAATGATAAGGTTTTTAAATGCATGTTGCATTTGACCTTTGTCAAATTCAACCGGATTTAGATCCGGGGGGATCAAAAATTCGCACTTTACATTGGAGTCGGCCGGGATAAAACTTGTTATCTCTTTTAGCAGATCTTTGATCGAGCCCGCTTGCTTAACCGGTGCGCCGCCTTTTGAAAATGTGATCAACTGCCTGGTAAGTTCCCGGGCCCTGCGGGACGCTTCCTGGGCGTCATTCAGAAATTGGGCAATCTGATCTTCAGGTTTGAGATCATCTTGTAGCATGGAAATATTGCCCATGATAATGGACAAAAGGTTGTTAAAATCATGGGCCATGCCGCCGGCAAGGAGTCCGATGGATTCAAGCTTGCGAGCTTTGAGAAGCTCCTCTTCCATTTTTTTCAACTCCGTGAGATCTCTATGAATGGTAAGCTTTGAAATGGTACCGTCCAGGTGGTGAATGGGCGAATTGGAAACACTGTATGTCCGGTTGTCTTTGGGGCTGACTATTTCCGTCACTGCATGCTCACCTTTTTGGACTTTATAGTGAACGCACCAAGGGCATTTTTCCTCCAGTGCGTTTATCGCCTGGTGACAGGCTTCCCCGGTGGCATCATGTCCTATTCTCTTGATCATGGCCGGATTCATATATTCTACGCGAAAGTCGTGGGAACAGATATAGGCCGCGTCAGTCATGGCTTCCATCATGGAACGATACTTTTCTTCACTCTCCCGCAGTGCCGCCTCGGCCTGCAGGCGCTTGACGATGTCGGCTTTTGCCAGATTATACAGAACAAGAACTGACAGCCCGATAAGAACACACAAAGCCAGAATTGTGTAGCCGATTGTTCTGATTATAGGGTCGGAAATACTCTTTGAAATTACATCCAGGTTGCTCAGATGAACAACGCTCCAGCCTGGAAGCGATTCTATTTTTTTGCGAAACAGCAGATATTCATCCCCTGACTTATCAACGACATGATCTTTGCCTTTGCTTTCAAACCCCGCCCATTCCCATGGTCCGGTGCCAAACTGCTTCGATTTTGCAGTCTCGATCAGATCTTCATCTGCAATCTTCCATAGCACCTGGTAAAGCAATTCTTTATGATCCGACATAAACACAACGCCATGGGGCCCCGTTATGAAGGTGATCATTCCAGGGGCATGAATCACAGGATCAAAAAATTCTTGTTCAATGGTTTCTACGGAGGCTTTCACTACAACCACACCAATGGGACGGCTTGGGCTATTTCCATAAACCGGATGGCTGTAATAAACACCGCGTTTATTGGAAGTCACGCCCAAAGCCATATATACGGCCGGGCTCCCGTGCGCAGCCTGTTGAAAATACGGGCGAAATGAATAATTTTTTCCCACAAAGCTGTTAGGATCATCACGATTGCTGGATGCAATCGTTTGGCCTTTTTGATCCATCAAGTAGACTACGCTGGCCTCTAAGGAATCTTGAAAATGGTCTAGGATATAGTTGGCTTCAGCCAGAACGATTTCATCGGAGCTTAGCAGGGCCTGCTGCAAGGCTTTAAGCCCGGACAGGGCTTTGACTGCTTTGAGGGTATTTGTAAGATAAGAGGAGACAAGATTTTTTATCTTTTCAGCATGAGAGGCAGCCTGGGTTTCAGCTTCGATGAAGGCAGACTTGCTCAAAGACGAATAGTAAAGATATCCGCCGGAAGTGGCTGAAAAAAAGGCCAGCAAGCACAATATTAGCAGGATCGCTCGAAGTTTCATGTTTTATTTAAATACCATGGATAAACCGGAGTTACAAATATAATCATTGTATGCACAGTTTTTTTCATACCATGCGTTGGATCTCTTTTAGTTTCTTTTCAAGCCGTTTTTTTGAGACCGGCACGGCTGTTTTAAGCTCCTGGGCAAACAGGGAGACTTTGTATTCTTCGATCAGCCAAAAATATTCCTCGACAGCAGCTCTTTTTGCCGGTGATGCTCCGAGCCCAAGCTCCTTAAGCATGGTATTCAGGCCGGCAATGAAAAGGCCTATTTCCCCGGCTTTGGCCTGGTCTTTTTCAAAATTTACAAATGCGCGCTGAGCCCGGATTTCAATAGCTTGCAGGTATCTGACAAGGTGGACGAAGCGGTCGGTACTGTAAAGCTGCACAAATGTTTCCGGAACCAGCCGGGCCAACTGCTCTCTTAAGTCTTTTAGAAATTGTTTGGCCGTGCGGCTTTTGCCGTGGGTGGTTTCCAGGCTGTAAATTATGGTTCTGGTTGCATGGTAGGCTGCCAGCACAGTCATGCTTTTGTCTAACAATTCGCGGCCGCTGGTAATTATATGGGGTGCTACGGATTCGGCGTGGGAATCAAAGGCTTCTTTTGAACGCAGGTTTTTGCGAAAAAGGGTGTTGACAACGGTTTGGTACAGCATGTTTTCAAAACGCCCGGCCCCTCCAAAATAGTCGGCCATTTTTGCGGCTTTTTTCGGCAGGGTCAGGGCTTTTTTCAAAAACTTCAGGTCCTTTGAAAAATGGATACAAAAGAGTGCCGCCACGCCGTCCTGATGGGATTTAACGGCCTGGTCGGGTTGCTGAAAAAGGTGCAGGTTAACAATCGATTTCTGCTTCAAAACGGCTTTTTCAAGGCCGGGATACAGCCTCCATTTGGCCGTATTTTTCCCTTGAATTATGATGGTTTCCGGCAGACCGGGAAAGTCCCGGGGGGTGAGGCCGGTCTTTTCCCACTGTTTGCGGGCGGTTTTGATTTCTTTGGGCTCTTGGGGGCCGGCCCTGCCGGAAAAATTTTGGCTTAAGATGGCAGGGTCTCTGCCGGCGGCAAGCTCTTCACCATTAGGGCCTGTGATTACAAAGCGCAGTTTAAGGTGCTCCGGCAAAAGATTTTCCGACCAGGCCGCTGCCGGAATATCAACATTGAAACGGCTGTAAATGAATTTCCCCAAGGCCGTGATCAAAGAGTTTTCTTCTTTGGGCATTGCATTGATGATCACATCGACCGTTCTGGTTACCGGCACCAGTTGTTTGCGAAAGGCTTTGGGCAGTCCCTTGATGAGGGCGGTTATTTTTTCTTGGTAAAGTCCGGGTACCAGCCAGTCCGTTGAATCCGAAGGAATCGCGGAAGCCAGGGACGATGGTATTTTCACGGTCACGCCGTCAACGTTTTCTCCCGGCTGGAAGCTGTACGTACAATCAAAGCTCTGGTTTCCAATATCAAGCCTGTCCGGGAAATGAGAAAGTTCTGCTTTGTCCGGGGAATATTGCCGTATGTCTGCGGGGCTCATTCTCAGGAAACGGTCGCTGCCTTTTTGTTTAATAAGATGTTGCAGAGTTCTGATATCGCAGCACTTTTTTAAATGTTGGTGGTAAAAGCGGAACATCTCGTCCTCGCTGACCAGGATGTCTCTCTTTCTGATGCGGTCTTCCATGTCCCTGACTTCGTCAATGAGTTTGCGATTGTGTTGCATAAACAAAAACGGCTGCCGGATATCACCTTCCACCAGGGCACTGCGGATAAATATTTCCGCAGCTTCCCGGGGGTTGATTCTGCCATAGGATATTGGTCGCCGGGGAACAATGACAAGACCGAAAAGACTGACCTGTTCAAAGGCCACCACTTCGCCGCGCTTTCTTTCCCAGTGCGGTTCAAGATAGGTATATTTGCACAGATCCCTGCCCAGGCTTTCCAGCCAACGGCTGTCGATGCCGGCGGTTGTCCGGGCGAACAGTCTGGATGTTTTGACCATTTCAGCGGCTACGATCCAGGTCTTGGCCCGGTTGAACAGGGTTGAGCCCGGAAAAACCATTACTTCCCGGCCTTTGGTGGCCTGAAATACATTTTTTTCTTTTTTTACGGCAATGTTGGCAAGAAAACCGCTTAAAACCGATTTGTGAATGGCGGCATAAAGAGGAGCGTATTCATCAGGTTCCCGGTAGCTGTCCCGGGGTGCGGAGGGCGTTTGCCGGCTGCGGCTAAAACGATAATCTTTCAGGATCTGGGTGAGCTGGCCGTGAATATCAAACCATTCCCTCATTCTTTTAAATGAGAGAAAGTGTGCTTCGCAGAATTTTTTAGCCTGTTTGAAGCTCTGGCTGATGGTTTTTTGGCTGTTCCAGACCTGATGGTATTGGTTCCAGATATTCAGCAGGGTAATAAAATCAGAAGAAGGGTCCTTAAAGTTTTTGTGAGCCTGGTCGGCGGTTTCGGCTTTTTCCGCAGGCCGTTCCCGGGGGTCCTGGATGCTCAGAGCTGCAACGATAACAGTCATCTCATCCAGACATCCCTGGACACGGGCTTCGATCAACATGCGGGACAGGCGGGGATCGACCGGCATTTTGGCCATGAGCCGGCCTGTTTTGGTCAGCTTGCAACCAGGCTTTCCACCGGCAGTCTCAGGTTTGGGCATCAAAGCAATCGCCCCGAGTTCGACCAGCATATCAAAGCCGTCTCTTATGCTTTTAGGGTCCGGGCGGTCGACAAAGGGAAAATCCGATATATCACCGAATTTAAGGGCGATCATCCGCAGGATTACTTCAGCCAGATTGGCCCTTAGAATTTCAGGCAGTGTAAACAGCGGGCGGGTATGGAAATCTTCTTCAGAAAAAAGGCGTATGCAAATGCCGTTTTCTACCCGTCCGCACCTTCCTTTGCGCTGTTCGGCGCTGCTTTGGGATATGGCGGTGACCGGCAGGGAAGTGGTTCTTGATCGCGGTGTATATCGCGATATACGTGCCAGCCCCGTGTCGATGACGTATTTAATGCCCGGTATGGTAATGGACGTTTCGGCAATATTGGTGGCGATAATAATTTTTCTGGCAGCCATGGGAGCAAAAACCTTGGACTGCTCGGCCGCCGAGAGCCGGGCAAACAGGGGGAGTACGGCTACATTCTTATATTGCCGGCCTTCGATAACTTCACGGGTTTCGCGAATATCCTGTTCGGTCGGCATGAAGATGAGAATGTCGCCGAAGGGACTCTCCCGCTGAAGTTTGTCTAACGCGCGAACCGCTGTTTCAATATGGGCCGGCTCGTCGTCATCAGCGGTTTCGGAATCGTACGGATGGTAACGGACTTCAACCGGGTACATGCGGCCGGAGACTTCGATCACCGGCGCCCGGTCAAAAGCCTTTGAGAATTTTTCGGTATCAATGGTGGCCGAGGTTATTATGACTTTCAGATCCTTTCTTTTCTTTAGCAGTGTCTTTAAGAATCCCAGAATAAAGTCAATGTTCAAATTTCTTTCATGGGCTTCATCGACAATGATGGTATCGTATTCGGTAAGATCCGGATCGTTCTGGGTTTCGGCTAATAAGATGCCGTCGGTCATGATTTTGATATACGCATCGGGGCTGGTCTTATCTTGGAACCGTATTTTGTAACCCACGGATTGGCCCAGTTGCTCTCCCAATTCTTGGGCGATGCGACGTGAAACCGTTGTGGCCGCGATTCTGCGGGGCTGGGTGCAGCCTATTTTGCCGTCAATACCACGTCCGGCGGCCAAACAGAATTTTGGTATCTGGGTGGTTTTACCCGAACCGGTCTCTCCGGAAATAATGACCACCGGGTTGCCGGCGACGGCATCGATGATTTCATCCTTTTTGGCCGTTATGGGCAGGGCAGGGTCGTAGTTCGGATCCGGCCGGTTTTCCTGTCGCCATGCTCTCTTTTTGATGGAAGCTTGAAGCCTCTTCTCGAGATGAAAAAGCCGCTTTTGGGTCTTTGCATCCGCCGGTGATTTAGCCCTGTAACTTTTAATGCGGGCGATTTCGCGGCTGATGGCATGTCTGTCGGCAGCCAGCGCCGCCGGCAACCGCGATTCGATTTGTTTAATGATATGTGTCATTGTTATATTTTGGTCCAATATTCCATGAGGATTAACTGTCGGCTGGGGCTGCGGTTTCTTCCGTCGGGCGATAATTGACCAGGACCATGCCCATGCATACCATGATCAAAGCCGCCACCAGGTTGGAACTTATCGGTTCGTCCATTATTATAATACCGCTTATCAAGACACCGAATACCGGAGTAAAAAAGGTAAAAGCATGTAGCAGGCTGACGGGATAGCGGGAGATGAGTTCAAACCAGACCAGGTAGCTGAGGAAGGCGATAATGATACATTGATAAAAGACCGAAAAGCCGCCGGTCCAGGATAATGCTGAAACCACAGGGTTTTCCAAGGCGATACTCAGAGCGAACAGGAGCGGTGCAGAAAAGAAAACCTGGTAAAAGAGTGTTTGCAAGGGTGATGCACGGTCGACCAAAAACTTTTTTATGTAGACAGTCGTGGATCCCCATAGAAAAGCGGCGGCCAGAGCCATAAGGTCGCCCGGCAGAGCCGTCGAATGAAAAGAGCCTAAGCTCTTTACAAACAGTATGACAATCCCTCCGAAAGCCAGTAAAAGCCCGGCGGCTTTCCAGGAATTGAAACGGTCATTGCCCAGGAGAAAATGGGCTTCCAGGGCCACGAAGAAAGGGGCGGTGTACAAAAGGACATACACGCGGGAAGTCATGGTGTATTTGAGCCCCACATAGATCAGGCCGAACTCGGCGCCAAAAAAGAGCCCTATTACAATTCCGTGCAAAAGAACAATCTTGGAAGGGAAGAGATCTATCCTCTTGAATTTCATCCAGGCATAAAGACAAAGGCTCGCTACCAGAGAACGCAGTCCGGCCATGAACAGAGGTGCCAACTCACGGCTCCCGATCTTGATGATGGCCATATTGGCTCCCCATACCAGAGCGAGAGCAAGTAAAACGGCTATCGGTTGCCAGCGGAGTTGAGCAGAGGGCATGAGTTTTTTTGGCAGTAGTAGTTTAAGTCCGTTGCAACGGAGGCGAAACCTTTGCAAATTTCAAAGGTCTCGAAGCGCTATGATTGCATTTTGCCTCTAAGACAGGCGGGCTCTCAGCGGACAACGCATTTTACCGGCAGAAGATCCGTTAGCGGGGCGGAACTAATTGGCATCAATTTTTTTTCTAAGCTTTCCGGAGCATTTGAAGGTAACAACCTTCCTTGGCGCCAGCATCATATCATCGCCGGTTGCGGGATTCCTGCCTTTACGTTCCTTTTTCTCTTTTACACAGAATTTTCCAAACCCGCTTATGAGGACGTCTTCACCGTTTGCAAGCGTGGTCTTCATGATTCCTAAAAGGGTTTCAACCAGTTCTGAACTTCTTTTTCTGGAGAGACCGAGATGGTTCTGTGTGGTGTCGATGATTTGGGCTTTTGTTAGCGCCATGGTAAGGTTCTCCTCTGATTAATAGTTCTTAATTCATTTCTTTTAACTGATTTGAGCGGATCTGTCAAATATGTCAATAAAACAAATTTATTATTTAATAGAACAATTTAGTTTTTTCAATAAAAAAACGTTTTTTGTCGATAATGTTCCATGAGAGTGATACAGTGCGCATCATAATCATGCCCTATTCAATGTTCACAGACGATTGACAACTTATCCCGAATTTCTCATTTATGAATTGGAAACTGCTTGTGGAAATAACTAAATGGATAGATTTAATGAGTTGAAAGCAGAAGGTATTCAAATGTTCGGGGAGGTAGGGGCCTGGGCTTATGACACATGGAACGATTTGAATGCAACATATTTTGACGCAAAGAATACACTCGGCCCTATTTACTGGATTTTGAAGCCTCAAAACAAAAGTTTGGGGTGCTATTTTTTCTCTGAAAATATTATTTATTTATACAAAGGCCTGGTGCGACCGGTTTATCCGACCAGTATGTCCAAATGGTGCCTGGACAATTTAAATAAACGGCTGGCAAGCGACGTGCTGCTGCATGAGATGATTCATCAGAAGATTCACCAGACCGGCGGATGGACGGGCGAAAGCAGTCATAACAACGAACGATTCGTGGATGAGGTCAACAGAATCGCAAAACTGCTGGGTTTGCAGGCAACGGCCAAGGTAATAAAATCCAAAATGATTGATGGTAGGAGTACGCGGTACGTCGAGCCCGGTTGTCTAAATCTTGAGGAAACATCTAATTTTCCTTATGCAACCAGGTCCTACGATTATTATTACGGTTATAGGCATTACTAATGGTCGCCTGAAGATTTTATTCTTCGGGAAGATCGGAGATCAGGTCGAGGAAACTACTGCGGTCTTCATCGGATATTTTGACGAAGCAGAGGCCTATTCCATAGGTAGTATTCTGATCATCAATTCCATAGACGTTCGACCAGACTACCCTGCCGGAAATTACCACAGACTGCTGATCTGGAAGCTCAATCGATATGCTGATAATCTCATCCAGCGGAAGCGGTTCTTCACAAAAGATGGAAATACCGTCAAAGGCGATATCCTTGGTTTTGCCTTCAATGAAGTCGTCACCTTTAGATACGATCACGGGCCATTCGACTTCGATTCTGGTATGCCGGCGTTTTTCACTGAAATTTTCCAAATTATAGATCTCCCATCCAATCCTGTGCTCGTAATAAGATATAGTATTTCAAATTCACAGCGATGTCAAATCGTTATAAAAGCCCGATTTGATTACGAATCAAGTTTTCAGCGCCGCGCCATGGGGAACCTTAGGCCGTCTGAATCTTCATTTCTGTGTCCCTCCCTTTTCTATTTTGCGGCAGTTTGCAAAGAACCTTGAAGAGGTTTATAACGAAAATCTGCTGAAAGATGCGGTTTGGGTTTTAATAGAATGGACTTCTGTTTTGCTAGTGTTTCCCCGGCGCTGACGGCGTCGAGTGCCGCAGTAACCGATTCATGGTCGGAGTAGAAGTCGATTACGGATAGATGCATCAAGGTTAAAGATAAATTGTCGGTTATTAGCTATCAATTGTTTTTCTGAGCATGGGTGAACATCTGAATGTGACAACCTTCCTGGGGGCCAGCATCATATCATCACCGGTTGCAGGATTCCTGCCTTTACGTTCATTTTTTTCCTTTACGCAAAACTTTCCAAATCCGCTGATAAGAACGTCTTCACCGTTTGCCAGGGTCTGTTTTATGATTTCGAGAAGGGATTCAACCAGTACTAATGATTTCTTGCGTGATAGATCAGTCTCTTTTTGAATCGAGTCTACTAATTGAGCTTTTGTAAGTGTCATGGTTAAGTTGCTCCTATTAGCTGAATAAAATCTGTTGAGACCTTTGTAAATTTCAAAGGCCTCATGTTGTTGCATCCGGATAATACAGTATCTTTGAAGGCTACTGCCATCCATTTTTTTTGTCAAGAAATTATTGATGTTACAAGGAAAATGCAAACTATAAGCAGTAGACAATAATTTTGGTTGCAATCTTGGCGGCGGTAAACTCTGACACTTGGGTTCCCTCGATTTTGGCTAGCTCGGTGATATCTGCCGCCACAACTTTCTTTTTCAGGCCTACCATTTTGATCAACTCTACAAGCTGCCGGTACGAAAGACCGCCCGGTTCAGGAGTCCCTGTACCGGGGATTACGGATGGATCGAGTCCGTCAAGGTCGATGGTCAAGTAAACCTTTGTCGGCAGCGCATCAACAATCCGGTCTATCCAGGTGTAATCCCAGGGATCGATTTCGTGGGCATAAAAGGGGGCAATGTTCCTCTGGTTGAGAAAGTCGGCCTCTTCCGAATCAATTGCACGAATTCCCACCGGTACAACCTTTACCTGCGCATCTTCGACAACCCTGCGCATAACGCAGGCATGATTATATCGGCTTCCTTGCCATTCATCTCTCAAATCAAGGTGAGCATCTATTTGCAGCACGCCGATATCAGGGTGCCGGTCAGATGCGGCTTTGATCGGTCCAAGGGATACTGCGTGATCACCGCCGAGGGACAGCAGAAATTTATTCTGTTTCAAAACGCTTTCGGCCGCCTGCTGTATCTGGCGGACAGCCTGTGCGGGATCGTTTGAAGGCCAAAGAGGTGCAGCTGTATGGATTTTTCGCAAGCCCCAGTCGACCAGAGCTTCCTCGTCCATGTGCTCTAAGTGCAAAGATGCGTTCAGGATATGATAAGGTCCTGTTGCGCTGCCGGTGCCATAGGAAGGCTTGCTTTCGTAACAAACCGGCAACACTACGACGCGGGCATGATCAACATCCGGTGTCTGGATTTCATTTCCCCCAAAAGGGACAAAGTCTTTATCATCCATTATATCATTTATGATTGATAATATTAATAGTTAGCCTTCATATAGCACTGCAAGTATCGTCGCTTTTCCGCTTTTAGAAGCAATCAGATGCGGCGTAGTCGACAGGTAATAGGCACTGTCACCGGACTCAAGATCATAACAATCATGGCCGATCTTCAGCACGGCCGTACCATCCAGAACATAAATAAATTCTTCACCTGCATGCACGGACATCTCCTGGTCGGGGTTTTCTTCAAGCTGTACGATCAAGGTTTCCATATGGCGCCCTTTGACTTCCGGAGCAAGGCTTTTGTATATGTAGACTTGCTTTTTGCCTTTCTGGGAAGTGGACCTGGAGACGATTTTCTGCTCATTTTTTCGGGTTATGGAGTAGAGCTTATCGCCGACACCGGAAACCAGCCGGCTGAAGGCACTGTCCAGAGCTTTTGACAGTTTGATAATCGTTCCTAACTGCGGCTGTACTTTGCCGGCTTCAATGTTCGACAGCAGTTCAACGGCAAACCCCGTCATCTTTGAAAGGTCTTCCAGCGACAGTCCTTTTTCTTCTCTTATAGCTTTGATGCGTTCGCCGATCGCTGCTACGGCCTTGTCGGTCGATTTTAAAATATCACCTGTAAGGTCTTCAAAAAAATCGACGTTGATGTGAGGCTTTTGATTCTTTGTTTCCATATCTACCTCTTTTCTAAAACAAAATTTTAAGTACAATCACGAAAACACGAAATATTGAAAGTACGAAATTTTATTAAATTCCTTTTTCGTGCTTTCGTGGTAATTTTTTCTTTTTACGAAATCAACTGGTGCCCATCCATAAAAAACCTTTAGCACTAAGTAGTTTCCAATGCATATTATGGATGGAAACTAACTGGGACGGTATTTTTCAGGCAGCATGGCGCCGGGGCTCCAGTCTTTGGGTATTTTCTGCCCCGGCTTTTCGCCCAGTTTTTCTTTTTTCCCCTTCAGACCGGGACGCGCAAACTGCATATGCCCCTCTTTCAAAGTGCGGCCGTTGATCACGGCATCGGAACGCAGCCTTCTGCCGACAGTCTTTTCCAATTGCCGGCCCAGCCACAGAACGCGGTCCACATCCCAGCCGTGTTCGATTCCCATTTCGTCAATCTGAACCAGTGTATCTTCAAGCGTGACCAGGCCGACATAGCGGGGGTCTTCATAATAGTATTCACCGGTTCCTTTGACAGGGCAGTCGTCCAGGAAATTGGCCGGCTGTCCGCCCAGACCGCCCATAGTCGCTTCATAAAATACGATTCCAGCCTGTAGAGAAGCTAGAATAGATGCGGCCGCCACCCGTTTGGTTTCGTGAAAGTGGGCGATATGCAGGTTTGGCTCCGGAATTTCATCCAGAATCATGGAAAAATAACGGTAGACATCCGGTGCCGAGGCACTGCCGTCGTGATCGGCATGCTCAATGTCATGGGCCCCGATCTCCAGCCATCGCTTGGTAAACTCCACGGCATCCCTCAAATCCGTGGCACCGCCGATGGGGCTGCCCCAGATCGTGCTGACCGTGCCGCACATCTTTATACCGGCATCCGTACATTTTTTGATACAGCGTTCGGCTTCTTTCCAATATTCCGGCAGAGTTGTTCCCGCATTGGCGTAATGATGTTCTTCCTCGGTGGAAACCATCATTAAAACACGATCAGGGCCGAGTCCCCTTACTTTCATTTCAATGGCACGGTCGACGGCGGATTCGCGGATCGTGATGGCGGTGAAGCAGATATCATCATAATTGACACCCTTTTTGGTGCAGCGCTGTTTGAAACGATCACTTCTTACATGCGCAAACAGCTCTTCGGCGTCTTTGAACTGCGGCATGAGAAAGGGATTGCCCAGGTTGGTTACTTCAATGTCGCGGCAGCCGGCAAAAATAAGCTCTTCCAGGTAGAATATTTTTGCGGCGGTAGAGATAAATTTCTCTTCATGCTGAAAACCGTCCCGTACGGTAATGTCGCCGATCGTTACTTTCTTCGGCATTTTAGGAAATATCTTCCAGTAATCATATTCCGTCATGGCTAACCTAACCTCCTTCTATTTTTAGTTCCTTAATTAATTCAGGGTTCGGGGAGTTTTTTCTTATGGTCGCTTCATGGAAAATCTTTTTTTAAACCGTGTGAACTCGTGTATAAGGG
>JACNIG010000366.1 GCA_014383215.1 Candidatus Desulfatibia vada
TGCAACGATTTTATTGCTGGAGAATCACCTAATGGCCGCAAAACCAACTATTGAAGAATTGGAACAACGGGTTAACGCCTTGGTGCAAGAAACATTAGAGAAAAGTCGAAGTATCGCTGCGCTGCGGGAAAAGCTGGAGCAGTTTGAGTCGAAATCTGAAATTGCATCTTCTGAGGCTGAGAAAATCCAGGTATCCGGAATTAATATCAAGTGGCACCCCAAACACGGTACCTGCACCTTTGAAAACCTTCCAGTGGCAATGATGTGGATTGATACTACTCTCGCCGGTTTAATGGCCGGCGTTCAGGCCATGGTAGGAACCGATCGTTTTGGCCTGGCCTTGCAAAGCGAAGGGCGCAACAGCGTTGAAGCCGATTGGCAGGTTATTTCCGGATTTTCGGATTTTAGTGATGGCTTTAACGCCATTGCAACGATAGCATCTGTAGCAGGCTGGGGAGACTGGAAACTAATTTCATTTGATGACAAAAAGAAAGTGTGCCGATTCCGAGTTAAAGACAGTTGGGAAGGTCGCTACCAGAAATCCATAGGGGTATGCTGGGGTAGCGGCATGTTGGCCGGTAAAATGGCCGGTTATTGCTCCAGGCTTTTTAATACCAACTGCTGGACCGATCAAACTGCATTTATAGCAAATGGGGATAAATATGATGAGTTTGTAGTGGAACCTTCGGAACGCTCTATAGAAAAAGAGCTGGAAAACCTGCTGGCTACCGACGAGGCAACACGGGCGGATATGGCCGTGGCACTTCAAAAATTACAAAAAGAGGTCCAAGAACGACTGCGTGCCGAGGAGGCATTAAGAGAGAGTGAAGAACGGTACAGGAGCCTTTTCAATAACAACCACTCTGTAATGCTGCTTGTTGATCCGAAAAATGCCGAGATAGTAGACGCCAATCCAGCCGCTGTCTCTTTTTACGGATGGACCAAACAAGAGCTTACCGGCATGAAAATTACAGACATAAATCTGCTCTCCAAGGAGCAAGTGTTCAAGGAAATAGAGCGAGCAAAAACGCAGCAGCGCCGGCACTTCTTTTTCTCTCACCGTTTAGCAAGCGGAGAAATCCGTGATGTTGAAGTATATACCGGCCCCATCAAGGTACATGGAAGAGAGCTTCTTTGTTCGATTATTCACGACATCACTTCTCGTAAGCAGGCTGAGGCAGCACTGGTCGAGTCTGAAATTCGTTTTCGTACGCTCTATAAAGAATCGACGCAGAGAGAGCAATTATACGAGTCTCTTTTGAAATCGACCCCGGACGCAGTGGCCATCTATAACCTCAACGGTGAGGCAACTTATATTAATCCGACCTTTACTCAAATTTTCGGTTTCGCCATGCAAGACGTCAAAGAAAAACGTGTCCCCTTTGTCCCTGAAAGTGAAAAGGATAGGACCGAGGCGGGTTATGAGCAGGTGCTTCAGGGCGAACCTATTTCCGGTTTTGAAACCAGAAGGCTGACAAAGGACGGCAGGATACTGGACATCATTTTGAGTTCTTCCTGCTTTGATGATCATGAAGGAAATGCTACTGGAATAATTGTAATTTTCCGGGATGTAACCGAGACCAAAAAGACCGAGAAACAACTCCAACAGGCCCAGAGGATGGAAGCCATCGGCACCCTGGCCGGCGGCATTGCCCACGATTTCAACAACCTTCTGATGGGTATTCAGGGGCGCGCCTCTTTGACACTGATGGACATGGATTCCTCTCATCCCCATTTTACCCATCTTCAAGGAATCGAGGATCATGTTAAAAGTGCCGCCAATCTGACCAAGCAGTTGCTGGCCTTTTCAAGAGGTGGAAAATATGAGGTTAAGCCCACGGACCTGAAAGAACTTGTCAATAAAAGCTCTGAAATGTTTGGACGTACCAAGAAAGAGATAACCATCCATAAAAAGAGTCAAAAGGATGTCTGGACCGTCGAAGCAGACCAGAGTCAAATCGAGCAGGTCTTGTTGAATATATATGTCAATGCCTGGCAATCGATGCCAGGAGGCGGGGAATTACATCTTGGAATCGAAAATGTTACGCTCGACAAAAGTTTTGTCAAACCATATGACCTCAAGCCCGGGAGATATGTGAATATATCCGTTGCCGACACCGGCGTCGGAATGGACAAGGCCACTCAGGCAAGGATATTTGACCCTTTCTTTACCACCAAAGAAATGGGCAGAGGGACCGGGTTAGGACTGGCTTCGGCCTATGGCATCATCAAGAATCATGGCGGTATCATAAATGTCCACAGTGAAAAAGGCCGGGGAGCCACCTTTAATATGTTTCTGCCGGCCTCTGGAAAGAAAGTAACCAAAGGTAGAGGATCGACTGAAGAAATCGTCAGAGGAAGCGAAACGATTCTTTTGGTTGATGATGAAGATATAATTATTGATGTCGGCCAAGAAATTCTAAAAACAATAGGTTATAAGGTTTTGACGGCTAAAAGCGGGAACGCGGCTGTTGAGCTTTATAAAGCCAACCATAACGAAATTGATATGGTCATCCTTGACATGATCATGCCCGATATGGACGGCGGAGAAACGTATGACCGGCTGAAAAAGATCAATCCTGATATAAAAGTTCTGCTCTCAAGCGGCTATAGCATCGACGGCCTGGCGAGTGAAATAATGCTGCGGGGCTGCAATGGTTTTATTCAAAAACCGTTCAACATGAAAGATCTGTCACAAACTATCAGGGAAATTTTAAGCAGCAGCTAACTAGCATTGCTCTTCCGCTTCAGGTGTATTCATTTGCAAGCCGCTATAAATTTATCATGAAGCAGCCGGATCAATGGGAGTACCCGCCTGTTGATAGAACGTCAGGTCCCAATCCCATGAGACCGCATCATGGCGCAGGATATAAACAGCCTTGTCGTGGCCCAAAACTTTGAAATAGCGATGATCCGGAGCCATCCAGCGATCCAGGACATCCTGCACCTCGATCTTTTTGGCCCCCAGCCAGAAGCGCCGGGGGGTTTCCTCCCCGCGGTATCCGGCATAACATTCCACACGAATAC
>JACNIG010000267.1 GCA_014383215.1 Candidatus Desulfatibia vada
GGCGAAAACGTATGCTAAGAATTGTCAAAGAGCCGTAACTAACGTTGTAGGGTTAAGAGCATGGGCAATCTTATAAAATCCAACCTTGACATCGGAAATTTTTCTTGTATTAATTTAAGTAGTAAAATCGTATCTTTTCCTTGGCATCTGCCAGCACCTCCAACCCTAATGAGCAGGGGCGGTTTTTGTTATCAGCTACTCCTGCTTATTAGTAGGTAGATAAGGATGTGAATGATGGCTGACAACTTAGTGCAAAATGTTTTGATAGTTGATGACGAAGAGAGCATCCTAACATATTTGATGGAGTTTTTTCAGAAAAATGGTTACAATTGCAAAATTGCCTCAGATTCCTCTGAGGCCTTAAAAATTCTCCACAAGCACTCTTTTGATTTAGTCGTTTCAGATATCGCGATGCCTGGTGCAGATGGTATTCAGTTCATGAAAGAGGCAAAAGAATCCTTTCCACATTTGGACTTCATAATCATGACCGGCTACGCTGCTGAATACACATACGAGGATATTATTCATGCGGGTGCTGCTGATTATCTAACCAAACCCTGTGAAGTAGGAGAATTTCGGGCTAAAATAGGACGGATCGAAAGGGAAAAGAGGGTATTAAAGGAGCTCAAAGAAACCAATGAGCAGTTGGAAGCTGCTATAGAGCGAGCCAATCAGCTGGCTTTGGAAGCAGAGGCAGCCAACATCGCCAAGGGCGAGTTTTTAGCCAACATGAGCCATGAAATAAGGACACCTTTATACGGCATTACCGGCATGATAGAATTAGCATTAGATACTTACCTTGATGAAAATCAAAAGAACATTTTTCATACAATTAACACAGAGGCCGTCTTCCTGCTGGATATTCTCAATAACATACTCGATTTTTCAAAGATAGAGGCCGGTATGCTTGAACTTGAGGAGATTCCATTTGACTTAGAATACATGCTTGATAATTTGGCTGGCAGTTTTGCCTATAAGGCCGAGCAAAAGGAATTGGCGTTTATCTCATTTCTATTTTCTGATGTTCAATCTCGTTTAATAGGTGACCCTGGAAAGCTAAGGCAGATACTGACAAATTTGGCAGGTAATGCCCTGAAGTTCACACAAGAGGGCGAGATATCCGTCATAGGAGAAATGATCGAAGATTATGGAGATAGGGTCAAAATCCGTTTTTCGGTAAAAGATACGGGCATTGGAATTCCGGCGGACAAACAGGCACTAATCTTTGAAGGCTTTACCCAGGCAGACAGCTCGACTACCAGGTTGTACGGGGGAACCGGCCTTGGATTGACCATATCCAAAAGATTGGCAAAACTGATGGGAGGGGAAATCGGTGTAGAAACCGAGGAAGGCAAGGGGTGTACATTCTGGTTCACGGCCATTTTTGCAAAGCAAATAGAGCTGGAAGCCCTCCAGGAAAAAGAAGGGGTTGATCTAAATGATTTAAAGGTGTTGGTAGTGGATAACAATCCGTCTACCCGGTCTATACAGACAAAGTATCTCAATAACCTGGGTTGCTCACCTGTAGAGGCATGCGGGGGGAAAGAGGCCCTATCTATTTTAAAGGATTCCATGGCTTCAAATGACCCTTGCGGCTTGATTTTGGCCGATGTTCAAATACCCGATATGAACGGATTTGATCTATTAAGGGAAATCAAGACCACTGAGGCTTTGAAAAAAATTCCGATCATTGTCATCACGGCCGATGGAAAGCGTGGAGACGGTATGGTTTGCAGAGATATGGGGGTGAACGGATATTTAAGAAAGCCGATTCAACAAAGGCAACTGCATAAAACCATAGAACTGGTCCTAAGTCTTTCAAGGGGGAAGTACCGCAAAGGTCCGCAACTGGTGACCCGCCATATGATAGCCGAGGAAAACAGGAAAGGGTTTCAGATCCTTTTAACCGAGAATTACTCGGTTAGTCAGCAGGTAGCGATGAAGCATCTGCAAAGTGCAGGATGCCTGGTTGATCTGGCGGAAAACGGCCAACAGGCAGTGGAGGCGGTTAAGCGCAAACACTATGATATTATCCTGATGGATATAGAGATGCCTGTGATGGACGGGTATGAAGCTACAAAAGCAATTCGAAATCTGCAATCCGAAATCGGAAGGGTTCCGATCATTGCCTTGACGGCACATGCCGTAAAAAGCTATAAAGATAAATGTTTGGAAGTGGGAATGGATGATTGTATAACAAAGCCCTTGAGCAAACAAAAACTCCTTTCCATCGTGGACAAGTGGGCCAAAGGGATTGATGATTGCAGATTGACGGAGCGAAGCGTAGATCCCGATTTATCGGGGACGATTGCCGATTGTGGAGATGAAATTGCCAAGCCACAATCAGTAAAAACAGTCAATCATCAATCGTCAAGCGTCAATCATCAATCATCAATCGTCAATCATCAATCCTATGATACCCCGATGGACTTTGATAAGGCAGTTGCCGAATTTGAAGGGGATAGGGGGTTTTTGATGGAAGTTTTGAACGGGTTTTTGAATGATGTCAAAAATCAGATTGCAACTATGCGCAAGGGTATATCAGCAGGGGATGCTGAAGCGGTCAGAAAAGAAGCGCATTCTATTAAAAGTGGTGCAGCGGACTTGAGGGCGAGTGATCTTTTCAAAACAGCGTACAGGCTTGAACATATTGGAAAGTCAGGGGATTTAGAAGGAAGCACGGCAGTTCTTGAAAAGCTGGAAAATGAGCTTCATCGTTTAGGGGTTTATGCAAGGGGTAAAGATGAAAGTACTGATTGTTGATGACCAGCCTGTGAGCAGAAAAAAGATTCAAAAGATCATGGAGGTGTTTTGTGAATGTGAAGCCGTTGATAACGGGCAAGCTGCTATAGACGCCTATAAAAGCGCCTGGGAAGGCTCAGCCCCCTATGACCTGATAACTTTGGATGTTTCCATGCCGGACATGGACGGTACGGAAGTGCTGCTTAATATCAGAATTTTAGAGAACCAAAGCAATATTCCTGAAGAGAAACGGGTAAAAATATTGATGATAACCTCTTCCTCAGACAAGGATACGGTTATCACCTGTATCCAGGCCGGGTGTGATGATTACCTTGTAAAGCCGCTAAACAGAGAAACAATTTCTAAAAAGCTCGAAAAATTCGGATTAGCTGTTTCCAAAGAGAGCGAAGAAGAATGGACTGTACGGAAAATGATTGCAACGACCGTAGAGAGCTTTAAGGCGGGCGAAATTCATTTGCCGTCCATGCCTCAGGTTGTCCAGGAATTACAGAATATAATGAACAATCCGACATCGGGCGTTGCGGAGCTGACTCAGATCATTGAGAAAGACGCCTCAATATCCGTTAAGTTGGTAGCTACAGCCAATTCTCCCGTTTACAGGGGGGTCGATAAAATCCAAAGCGTAAACATGGCGATAGCCAGAATAGGCCTTAAGGAATGCCAGAACATTGTTTCCGCCATTGCCAATAAGGCCCTTTATGAGACCAAGAATAGACAATTCAAAAAATTGTTGGATAAACTCTGGGAGCACTCTCTTGCGTGCGCTTATGGCGCCAGGATTATCTCTAAAAAGGTGCCTCCGCAGGATGAGGGAAAAGGGTTTCTGAGCGGTCTGATACATGACATCGGCAGTGTCCTGCTTCTTAAGAGTTTGGGTGAAATTGTTTCCCAAAAGACTAAGTTTGATGAAACTGATTTAATAAACAGCATTTACGAAGTTCACACAAGCTTCGGCGCGTATCTTCTTGAGAAGTGGGAGTTTACTCAAGACTTTGTCAGAATTGCCAAACTGCATGAGTGGACAAAATTTGATCTGAAAACAGAAAAAGATGTATTAATCGCAAACCTTGCTGATAACCTGGCGCATAAAATAGGCTATGGATTCTTTGATAAAGGTGAAATCGATCTGGCCGGCCTTCATTCAACAAAACTGCTGCAAATTAACCCTGTTGCCTTAGATGAAATTGGTGAAGAGGTAAAGACGATGATAGCGGAATCGACAGGTGCCTTTTAAAATATCTCAAACATAATTTGCAGTATTACTCGATTCAGAGAGTAAGGGTTTCAAAAGGACAGGCTTGGTGATACCATTAACGTATCGTCCAGAAACCTATCAAATCAGATAGTTGCATGCGTTGCAAGGCATCTGGATCGTAGGTTGCGATATGAAACGTGTTAAATGACTGCATCTTTATGACAAGCTTTTGCCATTTTTCGACCAACTTACCCCCAGGACTCTAAATATATTTCACTCGTCCGTTGATTTTATGGTGCTGTTTTAATATACTTTTATTTAACTATTAATTGTAATCTGTGTAATCTGCGAAATCTGTGGATTAAAAGGAGGCACCTAAAATGGGCACTGACAATATAGTTTTTTTGGAAAATTTAGAATGGTTCGACGATACGGGCAAAGAGCTCGTGCACCGTCTCCCCCAAAAAGGTTCCGGAGAAATCAAATACGGTGCCCAGCTTACGTTAAGAGACAGCCAGGCCGGAGTCTTTTTTTATCAGGGCAAGGCTTTAGACGCTTTCCCACAGGGCCGCCACACTCTCAAAACCGCCAACATCCCTATTCTGACAAAAATACTAAGCCTGCCATGGGGACTCAGCAGCCCCTTGCGGGCTGAAGTCTATTTTGTCAATTTAAAGGTATTTACGAACCTGAAATGGGGAACCCGGGATCCGGTAGCCTTTAAAGACTCGGAGCTGGGCCTGATCCGGCTCAGGGCCTTTGGGGTGTTCAACCTGCAGGTAATGCAACCCGTATTGTTCATCAACAGCCTGGTCGGCACCCAGGGTATGTACACCACAAAAGAGATTGAAGAATATCTTAACCGGGTCATCGTCTCCAGGTTCAACGATTACATGGGGGAAACCATCGACTCGATCCTGAACCTTCCGGCCAAATACGACGAGCTTTCCGCAGGACTGGTCAAACGCCTCCAGGAAGATTTCACACGCTTCGGACTGGGCCTGCCCCAGTTGTATATCAATGCCATCACTCCACCGCCGGAAGTGCAGCAAGCCATTGACGACCGCAGCCGCATGGGTGTTTTTGACGATATGAACAAACTGATGCAGATGAAAGCGGCCATGGCCATGGAAAAAGCTTCTGAAGCCGACGCAGGCGCCGGCCCGGGAATGGGCCTGGGAATGGGCTTGATGATGCCGGCCATGTTTTCCCAATATTTTACCGGCACACAAAGCACCCCTCAACAACCCGCGGCTGCGGAAACCATTGCCTGTCCGGATTGTCAAAGCGCCATTTGCCAAAACGCAAAGTTTTGCCCCCAGTGCGGACACCAGCAGCTCGTTTTCAGCCAGTGCACCCAATGCGGGAAAAATCTGACCACCAGTGCCAAGTTCTGTTCACGCTGCGGCCAGCCGGCGGAGGAAAAACAGATGCCCAAGTTCTGCTCACAATGCGGCAACGAGAACGAACCCGACTCCATGTTTTGCAATCAATGCGGGGAAAAAATCTAACCTTAATATTTCATACCCTAATCGATCAAAACTCGATTAGGCGTCTTTGTGCTTCACCTGTAGTTCAAATATAATCTCACTTCTTATTGCTTAGCAACGGACGGCGGACAACGGACACTCAATTGAACGTTTTCGTTCAATTTCTGGATGAGAAACTAAAGGATAATAGCATCGACTTACTGATTCAACATCAGTGCCCGCAATGCGGAGCACCGGCAACCCTCATAGAAACCGACAGGCTGTTTTCCTGCGAGTTCTGCCGGGTAAAATCCTATCTGCTGCAGCACAATTTCTTTCGCTATATGCTGCCCGAGGCTGCACCTAAAGATAAAAAGCTGCTCTACTTCCCCTACTGGCGCTTTAAAGGAATGCTTTTTTCATGTGTTGAAAATGGAATCAAGCACAGATTCTTGGATGCCAGCCACCAGGCTGTGGATTCGAGGTACTTTCCCGTTTCCGTGGGCGTGCGCAGCCAGGCTCTGAAGCTCAAGTTTGTAGCTCCGGAGACCCCCGGGCGATTTTTAAAACCGACTCAGCCCTTTGAAGAAGTGATGCAAATTTTTTCGCGCCGCTTCAGAACATCCCTGTCCGGTCCGATATTTCACCAAGCTCACATCGGTGAGACCCTCAGCATGATTTATTCCCCTTTTTATGTAAAAGACAAGGTTTATGACGCTGTGCTCAACCAGGCAATTTCGCCGGCGCTGCCTGATGATTTTGATGCTGAGAGCCTGCCGGGCAGTACTCCGGACTGGAAAACCAGGTTCATCCCGGCCATGTGCCCGGCATGCGGGTGGGATTTAGACGGCGACCGCGAAGCACTGGTACTCAAATGCAGTAACTGCGACTCTGCCTGGAGGCCCGCCAAAAACAAGTTCAAACCCCTCAACTTTGCACACATTCCGGAAGATGGAGATGATATTATCTATCTGCCGTTCTGGCGCATTAAGGCGGAAATAGCGGGGACAGCACTACAGTCGTATGCGGATCTGATCAAGATCGCCAATCTGCCGAAAGCTGTTCAATCAAACCACAGCGAAATGGAATTTTATTTTTGGGCCCTGGCATTCAAAGTCCGGCCCAAGGTTTTTATACGCCTTACACGCAACATAACTATTTCCCAACCTCAGCAAAAGCTGGTCGGTGGATTTCCTGATGCCAGGCTTTATCCGGTGACACTGCCCATCGAAGAAGCCATTGAAAGCCTGAAAATCAACCTGGCCGGCTTTGTAAAACCCCAGAGGGATTTTTTACCCCAAATAGAGGCGGTCACCATCACACCAAAGCGTTTTTTGCTGGTATATGTCCCCTTCCAGGAAAAACACCACGAGTACATCCACTCCGAATTTCATCTTACTATTAATAAAAATCATCTGAAACTGGCCGGAAATTTGTAAGTTTTCGAGATGGTCTGTGCAAGATTCAGGCAATGGCCTATATTGTTATAACCCCGATTTAGCGAAAACACTCAATTGGGTGTCCGTTGTCCTTTGTCCGTCGTCCGTTGCTACACAATAAGAGGCGAGATTATATTTCAACAACAAGTGAAACACAAAAAGAGGCCCTAAGAACCTCTAAAACCACTGACTACGGACCACTGACCACAGACGCCTAATCGAGTTTCGGCTCGATTAGTGTATAACCTTTTTAAGATCAATACCGTACTTTTTCATGCGGTTCCAGACAGTAACACGATTTATGCCCAGAATTCGGGATGCTTGGGACTGATTTCCCCTACTCTGGCGCAAAGCTTTAATGAGTTCATTTTTTTCAACCATATCTTTGTGATTGAACAATTGGGAATTTACTTCTTTCGCGCCTTTATTCTCGGCAATCTGCAACGGCAAATGGTCCGGACCGATTAAACCCTGTTCCGCAATAACAAAAGCATATTCAAGGGCACTCTTTAACTCTCTGATATTGCCGGGCCATTGATATGCCATGAATTGTTCCATCGCTTCCGGAGTCAATCCTGTGATCTTTTTTCCGGTTCTGGTCTGTAGACGACGAATAAAGGCGTTTACCAGCAGGGGAATATCTTCCTTGCGGCTACGTAGCGGTGGAATATAAATTGGAATGACATTGATGCGAAAAAACAGGTCTTCTCGAAACTCTTTGCGGGCAATCAATTCTTCAAGGTTTTGATTGGTTGCGGTAATGATACGGACGTCCACAGAAATTGACTGGTGTTCTCCGACCCGTTCAAACCGCTTGGTCTCCAGAACGCGAAGGAGTTTTACCTGTACCGGCAATGGTACATCTCCAATTTCATCCAGAAAGATATCTCCGCCGTGGGCAGCTTCAAAGCGGCCGAGGCGATGTCGAATCGCGCCGGTAAAAGCACCCTTAATATGACCGAACAGCTCACTTTCGAGCAGTGCCTCGTTTAATGCGGCGCAATTGAGCTGTACAAAGGGCCCATCTTTTCTTCTACCCAACAGGTGAATGGCACGGGCAACAAGTTCTTTGCCTGTACCGCTCTCTCCATGAACAAGTACGGGAGCATCACTTTGGGCAGCCTTATGGACTACATCAAAGACCTTCTGTATTATTGGAGCTTTTCCGATTATTCCATGAAATCCGTCTTCATGGTCTATCTGGCGGGATAGAACCTCAATTTCATGATCTAACCGGTCTAATTCCGAGATGTCCATAAAGGTTTCCACTGCTCCTAATAGTACACCCTGGTCATTCTTTAAAATTGAGGCGTTCTTGATAATCGGCAGGTAGGTACCGTCTTTCTTCATAATAAGACAGCGACGCTTGATACCATCTTCATTATCAAAGAGGGTGCACCATCCTCCGTCTTTTCGTTTTAGCTCAATTGTGCAGGCATCACATTTAAGAAAAGTACAGGGCCTTCCAATGACTTCGTCAGAGGAATATCCTGTAAGCAACTCAAAGGCCTGATTGACCATAACAATTGTTCCGTCAGTTCCGATCAGGATGAGGCCGTCATTCATGGTATCAATGATACGCGTCCAGTAAAGGTTGATTTCGTGTTCTTTCATCAGTGCTGAACTCCTAATTTCTATTTTGCGCTATTATCGTTTAAACACATGCTTAAATACATTAAACACTTTTAAATGGCAAGAATATTTTTAATGACCAATATAATATAGTTAATTCAATAGGTTTTAATTATATTCGAGAAGATCTCCTGTCCGGCATGATTATTGCTTTTCTAAACAGGTAATTTTATCATGCGAGGTGTTAATGGTGTCATCAAATTCGAAACTTGATCTAACAGGAGTCATATCACCATTGTGTTTGCTCAAATGCAAAAGCGTGCTGACAGGGATGAAGTCCGGACATGTTTTGGAGGTCTTGCTGCAAGATTCTGGAGTTGTCGAGAAGCTTGTTAAGATTATCGAGCGTTCTCAGGATCAGGTTATGGAATCGAAAATGGAAAAAGATTTATATCGGATTTGCATCAAGAAAGGTAGCAAAACATAATAATTTACAAACACTAAGGAGGTAATATGGGGAAAAGAATATTTTTAGCATTAATGGCGTTAATCTTTGTATTTACATCTGCCAAGATAAGCTTTGCAGGGGAAAAGGGGAATGAGCGCAAAGGGAAATACACATACCGGAAAGTCTACAAGTCCTGTTACAAGCGCGGGGAGGTTGATTCAGCCAAACCACCCTTAGATCCAAACTCAAAAACCCAGGCTCAGTGGAGTAATATTTTTGACAAAAAGGAAAGCGAGGAATTTGGATGCAAAGAAGAATGGGACAAGTTGTCGGAAGAAGATCTACGGGACATATTTTCTTATTTACATGGGCATGCTTCAGATTCAGATAATCCGGTAACGTGTAAATAATTTGAAACTACCGGACAGCCCACGGGCGGGTGACGCATGCAAGCATTTTTTTGTATAATATCAGATACGATTTTTTTAATTGAAAATGGAGGGTATTATGAGGAAGTTAAAACAAGCTGTAACACTGACTATCTTTCTATCCTTAGTCTTGGCGGTGAACTTTGGATGGGCGAAGACCCAGAAATCAGCCGAACCGGCTAAGGCCGCAGAAGCGCAAGATTGGAAATTTCATGACATTGCAGATGTTGAATTTGTCATGCAGCATGTCACGATACCGCAGCAGGAAGATGTGATGCTGATTGACGCCAGACCAAAGAGGGCCAAGTATGACAAAGGTCATATCCCCATGGCGGTCAGTATTCCCCACACCCAGTTTGACAAGATGGTTGCCAAGCTGCCTAAAAACAAAAATGCGTTGCTGATTTATTATTGCGAAGGATTAAAGTGAAAACTAAGCCACAAATCAGCCTGGAAGGCTGAAAAACTCGGTTACACCAATGTTAAAGTTTTTGCCGAAGGTTATCCCGCCTGGTTGAAAGTTACGGGACACTACCCGTCGGTTTCTGCAGAATGGGTAAAAAAGCAAATCGACAACAAAGCGGACATGGCAATAATAGATTCGCGCCCCAAACGAACAAAATATGACAAGGGCCATGTTGCAACAGCCATCAGCATTCCCGATTCACAGTTTGATAAATTAACGGATCAGCTGCCAGAGGATAAAAACAAGATTCTGGTATTTTACTGTGGCGGACTCAAATGCCCCCTTAGCCACAAGTCAGCTAAAAAGGCCATTGCCATAGGCTATACGAATGTAAAGGTGTTTTCTGCCGGATATCCGGCCTGGAAAAAAGTTGCTGCAGCAACCGCAGCACAAGCGGCTCCTGCTCAGATTAAAGCCGGCAAAGATGAGGGCAGCATTGATGTAGGAGCATTTAAAAAGGTTCTAAAAGAAAATCCTGAACACATTCTTTTAATCGACGTTCGCGATACTGATGAGTTTGCACTCGGAGCGTTTAAGACAGCCGTTAATATCCCCAGCGAAAAGATAGAGAGTAAGATTAAGTCCCTGCCGTCTGAAAAGCCCGTGGTTTTTGTCTGCTCAACCGGTTCAAGAAGCGGCGAGGCCTTTTATATGGTTCAGGATATGAGGCCGGATCTCAAGAATGTTTATTATCTGGAAGCCGAGGTGACCTATAATAAGGACGGATCGTTTAAGATTGTTGAGCCCCAATAGTTTAATTAAGCAGTTATATTATATTTTGGCAGCTACAGCTTTTTTTTAAAAAAGGCTGTAGCTGCTCTACCCCAAATTATTCAGGCTTGCTTAAAGAGTCAACGACCACCCGCAAAGCGGGTGGCTTGAATTTTCGGCCATAGGCCGAAAAAGCAAAAGCACTTTAGTGCTTTAATCGTTGCGTTTGCAACCGGGTGCAAAGCACCCGGTTTGTTCGCAAACAATCTAATTTAGGAGAAAGAATTTGGAGATTGCAATGAAAAAATTAAGTTGGGTGCGTCGGTTTTATCTACTTTTCACCCTATTAATTTGTCTTCTGTTTGTCCTGACATCGACCGCTGGAGCTAAACAAAAAGATGCGGATCAGGCACCCGGCAGGACTATGGCCCGGCAAGCAACAAAAGCAAAGGAAATATGGATCACCGTTGACCATGCCACGCACAAAGCGTTACAGAAAGAATTCAAATCCGGGGCAGAGGTCACCAATACCTGCTTATCCTGCCACTCCGAAGCGGGTTCACAGTTTCGTAAAACAATTCACTGGACCTGGCTCGGAAGTAGTGCTGATTCAGAAAAGAGATCCGGCAAAGCCGGAGATTCGCTCAACAATTTTTGCATTTCCACAAATAATATGCAGGACAAAAGCTGTTCTGCCTGTCATACCGGTTGGAACGCTAAAGATGGTGGAATAAACTGCCTTGTTTGTCACAGCCAGGAAAAAGAACAAATTAATTGGACAGAGGCCTTTGAAGACTTTCAAGCTTTTTCCGGGTCTGATGACCCGGAGGATTTGGAACTGGCCAAAGAAATTCAAGACAGTATCCAAAAGTCTGTCCAGAGCATTGGACGTCCCACACGCAAGAATTGCGGTTCCTGCCATTTTTACGGTGGTGGCGGTGACGGCGTCAAGCATGGTGATCTGGATTCTTCGATCACCAAGCCCAATAAAGCATTAGATGTTCATATGGGCCTGGATGGCCAGAAATTCGAATGTGTTCGCTGCCATACTACTGTACTGCACAATGTTGCCGGACGGATTTATTCTAAGCCGGCCGCTACTGACCGCAAAAGCCTGATTGAAGACGATTTGACACCAAAAATTATGTGTGAATCCTGTCATAGCGCTAAACCTCATAAATCCGGTTCCAAGGCCAATGATCACACCGACAAAGTGGCCTGCCAAAGCTGTCATATCCCCGAATATGCACGGGTCAACCCCACTAAAATGTGGTGGGACTGGTCAAAAGCAGGCAAAAAGAAAAACGGCAAACCATACAAAACAAAAGATTCCCTGGGTAAATATGACTATATGTCCCATAAAGGTGAAATGAAATGGGCCAAGAATGTAAAACCTGAGTATTTTTGGTTTAACGGTTCCATCAATACCCTGACGGTCAAGGACGTCATCGACCCGCATAACGTCGTTCAAGTCTCCGCGCCGGTAGGCAGCCGCGAAGATATTAATTCCAGAATTTTTCCTTTTAAAGTCCATCGAGGCAAGCAGCCCTATGACAAAGTGCACAAAACGCTGCTTGCCCCTCTTTTATCCGGGAAAGATGGTTACTGGAACACTTTTGACTGGCAAAGAGCACTTACCAAAGGCATGCAGTCCTTTGACCTGCCCTTTTCGGGCCAGTTTGACTACGTAGAGACCAGCTATGTCTTTCCAACCACTCACATGGTTGCACCCAAAGAGAATGTGGTGAACTGCATTGAATGTCATTCCAGGGAAAATGGACGGCTGGCCAATCTGTCAGGATTCTATATGCCCGGCCGGGACAGCTTTAAACTCATGAACATTTTCGGATGGGCCGCAATTATTGTTTCCCTGTGCGGCGTTGTTCTCCACGGCCTTGGCAGGGTCTTTACCAATGGAAGAAGGGGGGGGAAATAACCCATGTCGGAAGATAAAATGATTAACGTTTATTTATATACAAGGTACGAGCGTTTCTGGCACTGGTTGCAGATGGTGCTGATCTTTTTGCTCATTGTCACCGGGTTTGAAGGCCACGGCCTTTACACCCTGTTCGGGTTTGAACGGGCTGTTGAAATACATAATTTTGTCGGTCTTACCTGGCTGATCGCATTCGCTTTTTTCGTTTTTTGGGTCTTTACCACCGGTGAATGGAAGCAGTATATTCCGACCACCAAAAAGATGTTGGCGGTTATCCGGTACTACACTTATGGAATTTTCAGGGGTGAGTCGCATCCTGTTCCCAAACGCAAAGAAGCCAAACACAACCCGCTCCAGCGGCTGACCTATCTTTCGTTGGCGGCTCTATTACTTCCAATCCAGATGGCAACCGGTTTTCTTTACTGGGGTTACAATTCATGGAACGACTGGGGGGTTGCCGGCGTTTCTCTGGGACTTGTGGCTTTTGTGCATACGGCAGGGGCGTTTGCTATATGCTCATTTATAATCGTGCATGTATATATGACCACAACAGGTCACACTATTTTTGCCCACACCAAAGCCATGATCACTGGTTGGGAAGAAGTGGAAGGGGATGTGGAAATCGAGGACTGGGAAAGGGCCGGGGAAAAAATATAAATGCCACATTATGGTTTCAAAATTACAGGCCTTATGGTATCGACTTCTAGCATGGGGAAGAAAACGGCAACACCTTTTTGTGAAATTTATTCACGCCCGTCCCGATGCTTTGCTGAAAAAAGGAGGATTAAATGGCCTTAATGACCCCCGAGCAGTTTGAAGAGAGCCTAAAAAAGATGAAACCCAGGGTGTATATGAACGGCAAGAAGGTGGAGAATGTCCTTGAAAACCCCAACACCCGAACTGTTGTGGAGTCCAACAAAGCCAGCTATCGCTGGGCCCTGGATCCAAAATATAAGGATATCATGTCCTGTTACTCACCTCTTGTTGATGACATGGTCAATCGCTACACCTATGTGAGCGCCGGTATAGAGGACTTAGTCAAAAAGGCTGAAGCAGGAACATTCACGGCAGAGAGACTGGGAACCTGCATATATCGTTGCGTGGGCTACGACGCCTTCCATGCCCTGGCCGGCACCACCTGGGAAATGGATCAGGACCTGGGGACAGATTATCACCCGCGCTTTATGAAATTCCTCCGGACGGTTCAGGAAAAGGATCTCTCCGTTGCCGGCGCCTTGACCGAACCCAGGGGAAGAAGGGACAAAAAAACCCTGGATTGGCCGGACCCTTATCTCTCCCTGAAAGTAGTGGAAAAAAACGAAAAGGGTATCGTTGTCCGGGGTGCCAAAATCAACATAAGCGGAGCTTATGCAAGCCACGAACTGGTGGTGTTGCCGCAATCGTCCCACAGGCAAGGGGAGGAGGACTACGCGGTGGCCTTTGCCACTCCCACTGACGCGGAAGGGATCACATATGTCTGCCAGTTTTCCCCATACTCTGCTGAGAGAGAAATGGCGGATGATCTATATGAATTGGGAAATCCCGTCTTCGGTCAGAGAGAGACCTCCATGGTCATTTTCGATAACGTATTCGTGCCCTGGGAGAGGGTCTTTCACTGCGGTGAAACCCGATATTCCGGGAAGATCGTAACCCGGTTTGCCAGAACCCACCGTATGACCTGCGGCGGAACATGTAAGGTGGGATTTTTGAACCAGATCATCGGGGCCTCCAAGCTTATCCAGGAATACAAGGGCCTGGAAAAGGTTGCCCATATCAATGAGCAAATAACAGAAATGGTAGTACTGAGGGAAACGGGCCGTGCCTGTGGTCTTGACGCTGCCCGCAAAGGAGCCGAAGATCCTCCCGGATCCGGGGTTTATCTGCCGGATGAAGTGATGGGCAATGTGGCCAAGCTCAATATTTGCAATGCCTTTTGGCGTGCCATGGCCCTGGCAGGAGATATCGGCGGAGGGCTTGTCGTAACCATGCCTTCTTTAAAGGAGTTGAAGAACCCGGATGTAAAAGATTACGTGGAAGAGTTTTACAGCTTCGGTTCGGAAGAGCCCACGGAAAATATCATGAAGGTAACCAAGCTATTGCAACACTGGACAGCAGGGCTCCACGGAGTAGGCACCTGGCACGGCGCAGGGCCCGTTATGGCCCAGAAGATCATGCTGCAACGGGCCGTTGACTTTGATCACGAAAAAAACCTTGTAAAAGAAACCTTACAACTTAAGGACAGACTTCGTAAGTAATGACAGATTACGGGAAAATTTTTGTGCAAAACGCTCCATTTCTAATCAAAGCGTTGGGTTCAAAGGTTCAAGGTTCAAAGGTTCAAAGGTTGATTCCTCATTTAATTACCCCTATGGAATCAATGGTATAGATAAAAATCGCTAAGCGATTAACCCCTTGGCGCGGCGTAGCTTCAGCGAAGACGGCTGAACGCTGAACCCTGAACCTCCTAACCCAGACCGACCGGATGCCCTCTCTGCAGCAGTTCACTGATGGTTTCAGCGTATTTTTCCATAAATTCCGTTCTGCCGCTCAGCAGGATCACTGTGCCCCGACTTGCAGCTTTATCACTGCGCCAGATACCGTAACGTAATGAATAGTTATCCCTTGTGGTCAGCACGCCAAACAGTGACCGACCTCTCGGATGTTATCAAAATCTCTACATGGAGTTTCCACGATAGAAACTCACGAATTTAAAGCTTATCAGGGCCGGGAAATAGAATTAAGATCAGACCCCAATTGAGCGAAAACGCTCAATTGGAGTTATTGATTATTTGTTATTCGTTATTTGCCTTCTGTGAGACATATGCAGATTGGATATGAATCAGGAATAAACTTTGATTTTTGGTGTGCATCATGATACAAAATAGGAAAATATT
>JACNIG010000045.1 GCA_014383215.1 Candidatus Desulfatibia vada
ATATAACTTATTAATTATAATAGATAAATCAGGTTTTGTTACGTTTTACTGCCTTTAATCCTGCCAGCAAAGCACTTTGGTAGCGGTGTAAATTGGGGTACCAAATCATCTATCCAAAACCTGTCTTATCTGCTGTATAGGTCATGTCCGTGAAATTACATCGATAATGCGATACGATTAGCATATCCTCATGCAGCAGGTGAAAGGATACTCAAAACCTTGCCCCCTCTTCTCCAACTAAATTTGGAGAAGTGCCATATAAAAAGCCCTGCCAAACATGGCAGAGCTTTTTGTGTTTGAAATATATAATGCTAAAATCTGTTATTCTTTTGGTTCGGTATCGTCTTTTTCAGCTTTGGTCACTTCGGCTTCAGGTGCTTTTTCCGCGGTATCGTCTTTTTTGGCTTCGGTCACTTCGGTTTCAGGTGCTTTTTCCGCGGTATCGTCTTTTTTGGCTTTGGTCTCTTTGGCTTCAGGTTTCTGGGCCTCAGTTTTTTCAGGTTTAGCCGGTGCTGTGGGTTTCTCTGCGGCCTTTTTTTCTTTTATTTCTTCTTCTACTTTCGCTTCTTCTTTATCTTTCGGCGCTTCTTCATCGATCACTTTCGTTTCGGCAACCTGCTTTTTCTCTACTACAGTTATTGCCTTCTTCTTTTTCTTCTTTTTACTCGTTGGAGAGGTAATAAGTTCAACCAGGGAAATCGGCGCCGCGTCCCCACGGCGTCTTCCCAGTTTGACAATGCGGGTATACCCGCCGGAAATTGAACTGTACTTTTCGGCAGCGGTTTCAAACAGTTTGTGAACGACGTCTTTCTCCATTACAATCGCCAAAGCCTGACGTCTGGCATGCAAATCTCCACGTTTGGCAAGCGTAATCAAATTGTCGGCCCAACGCCTCAACTCCTTTGCTTTTACATCGGTCGTGCGAATCCGCTCATGTTTAAACAAAGACGTTACCATGTTTCTGAACATGGCCTTACGATGGCTACTCGTTCTATTTAATTTCAAGCCGGCTTTGCGATGTCTCATCGTATCAACTCTCTCCTTCTTCCTTCTCTTCCTCGGGTGGTGCAAATCCTTCAAGCTTCATCCCCAGGTAAAGGCCCATTTCCGTTAAGACTTCCTTGATCTCGTTTAAGGATTTCCTTCCAAAGTTTTTGGTCTTGAGCATTTCAGCTTCGGTTTTACTTACCAGTTGATAAATTCTGAGTATATCGGCATTTTTAAGGCAATTGGCACTACGCACGGAAAGCTCAAGCTCTTCAACACTTCGGTAAAGATTTTCGTTAAACTGGGGTTTAGCTGCTTTCTCAGTCTTTGTTTCGGGTTCCGGCTCAAGATCTTCATCAAAATTGATAAAAATAGTCAACTGTTCCTTTAAAATCTTGGACGCGTAAGCAACAACGTCTTCCGGCAATATGCTTCCATCGGTCCATACTTCCATGGTAAGCTTGTCGTAGTCTGTTCTCTGGCCTACCCGGGCATTTCCCACGACGTAAGTCACACGCTTAACCGGAGAAAATACAGCATCCATCGGAATTGTTCCAAGTGGTGCATCTTCATCTTTATTGCTCTCGGACAGAGAATATCCTTTACCCACTTTGACGGTCATGCTCATCTTAACTTTGGCTTTCTTCGAGAGGGCTGCAATATGCAATTCCGGATTCAGCACCTCACATCTGCCGTCCCCGCTAATAATATCGCCGGCCGTAATTTCGCCTTCTCCCTCAGCCTCAAGGAGAACTGTTTTCGGTTCAGGGTCGGAAAGCTTAAAACGCACCTCTTTCAAGTTGAGGATAATTTCAGATACATCTTCATAAACGCCTGGAATAGTGCTAAATTCATGCATTACATCTTCTATTTTTACAGAAGTAATCGCTGCTCCATAAAGAGAAGAGAGCATAATCCTTCTCAAAGCATTTCCGATCGTTAAGCCAAATCCCCTTTCAAGAGGTTCACAAACGAACTTGCCATAGGTGGGTTTGCTGGTTACTTGAACCTTTCCAGGTTTGATCATCTCCTGCCAGTTCATGTACATAAGTTCATTTGATGACATTATTGTTTCTCCAATTTTTTCAGAGGGCTTTTAATTATAGTTACCTGGAATAAAGCTCCACTATTAGTTGTTCCTGCATGGGCATGGTTAAATCTTCCCGTACGGGAAAACTTTTCACAACCCCTCTCAGGCTATCTTTTTCCAGATCAAGCCACTGGGGTACACCTCTGCGCACCACAGCATCTAGTGCACCTGATATTGCTTGGATTTTTCGGCTTTTTTCCCTGATTTCTATCACATCGCCAACACCAATAAGGTAAGACGGGATATTCACTTTTTTGTTGTTAACCAAAAAGTGGTTATGTCTTACAAAATGACGCCCCTGCGTACGCGAGTTAACAAACCCCAAACGATAAACCACGTTGTCAAACCGGCGTTCAAGCGCCACAAGCATATTTGTTCCTGTTATACCTTTCTTTTTGTCAGCCTTCTTGAAAACCAGATGAAACTGTTTTTCGCTAAGACCGTACATTCGTTTCACCTTCTGTTTTTCTCGAAGCTGAATACCGTAATCGGAAATCTTTCTGCCACGGCGCTGCCCATGCTGTCCGGGTGGATAGCTGCGCCGATCAAAAGCACATTTGTCAGAATAACAGCGATCTCCTTTTAGAAACAATTTTAAGTTTTCGCGCCGGCACAGCCGACATACCGAACCTGTATATCGTGCCAAGTATTTTCTCCCTTTTTATGGTTGTATAACTAAATTAAATTGCTTTTAAGTGCCATTTATACTCTGCGTCTCTTTGGCGGTCGACATCCGTTATGTGGAATCGGCGTCACATCTTTAATCATCATGACATTGAACCCAGCAGCCTGCAATGACCGCAGTGCTGATTCACGGCCGGCTCCAGGACCTTTAACATACACTTCCACACTTCTCATCCCATGCTCCATGGCCTTTTTGGCAGCGTCCTCTGCCGCAAGCTGGGCGGCGAAAGGCGTACTCTTGCGCGATCCCTTGAAACCTTGAACGCCGGCACTTGACCAGGACACAACATTACCGGCAGGATCCGTGATGGTAACGATTGTATTGTTAAACGTTGACTGGATATGTACTATCCCGCTGGGGATATTCTTCTTTTCTTTCTTTCTGGTACGAACTTTCTTAGCCATGTATTAACCTCTATCGCTGAACAATTTACTTCTTACCGACTCTGGCTTTCTTCTTGACAGCGGCCCGTTTGGGTCCTTTGCGCGTACGTGCATTGGTGCTTGTCCGCTGTCCCCGCACCGGCAGCGATTTTCGATGACGGAGACCGCGATATGATCCCAGATCCATCAACCTTTTAATATTCATGGTAACTTCCGCGCGAAGTTCACCTTCAACCTTACATTCACTGTCAATTGCCTTGCGAATGCTGTTGACCTCAGACTCGGAAAGCTTGTCGGTATTAGTATTAGGATCGATATTAAGCTTTTGGAGTATCCTATTGGATATGGATCGCCCGATACCATAAATATATGTCAGTCCGATCTCAATCCGCTTATTCCTTGGTAAATCTACGCCTGCAATTCTAGCCAAAGTCTATTCTCCTTTACCCTTGACGCTGTTTGTGCCGTGTGTTTTGGCAAATTACTCTGACCACCCCTTTTCTACGGATGATTTTACACTTGATGCACATTTTCTTGACTGATGGCCTGACTTTCATCCCTGGTACTCCTCTTTCGATGCCCCGCTTCTGGATGCCGTATACTTGTTGGAACGCAGCAAATATCTCAATTCATGGGGAATTCTTGCAATTAGATGCGCAATCTTGATAACTATTAATTTATCCGGCATCCGGCAACCATTTACTTTGATCTGTATGTTATTCTGCCACGCGAGAGATCGTATGGTGAAAGCTCAACCGTCACTTTATCTCCAGGCAGAATTTTGATAAAGTGCATGCGCATTTTTCCGGAAATATGCGCAAGGACCTGGTGCTTATTTTCCAGCTCAACCTTGAACATCGCATTGGGCAATGTCTCAAGCACTGTACCCTCTACTTTAATCGCCTCTTCTTTTGCCATTTTTTCCCGCCCTTTATATTCCGTAAAAGATGATTATAGAATCACCAAATCAGAATCGACCCTTGGTTTTGGAGCCGCTTTTCTTTAAAAAACCTTCGTAATGGCGGGCCAGCATGTGCGATTCGACTTGGGCGACCGTATCGATCGCCACACCTACCACAATCAGCAGCGCCGTACCTCCAAAATAAAAAGGAACATTAAACTTTGTCATCAGAACCGACGGCAGTACGCATACTGCTGAAACATATATTGCGCCGCCCAGTGTAATACGGGTCAGAACTCTATCAATGTAATCCGCCGTACGCTTACCTGGACGAATACCCGGAATATACCCGCCCTGCTTTTTCATGTTGTCGGCGACATCTTCGGGATTAAAAGTAACCGCGGTGTAAAAGTAGCAAAAAAAGAATATGAACCCAACATACAACAATTCATACATCAGATTGCCCGGTCTCATCGCATCGGCCATCTGCTTCATCCATGGAATCGTTACAAAGCTGGCCAGGGTTGCCGGAAACATGATAATCGACGAGGCAAAAATCGGCGGGATAACACCGGATGTATTCACCTTAAGCGGGATGTGAGTGCTCTGACCTCCATACATCTTGCGGCCGACGACCCTTTTGGCATATTGGACGGGTATGCGGCGCTGCCCCTGTTCCATGTATATAATGAATGCGACAACCAGAACCATCATTAGTGTCAGAATAATTACAGCGAATATCCCCATATCTCCCGTTGAAAGCAGGCGGAAGGTATTGCCGATTGCAGCGGGCATTCGGCAAACAATGCCGGCAAAAATAATCAGAGAAATACCATTGCCGATACCATGTTCGGTAATCTGCTCTCCCAGCCACATGATAAAGGCGGTTCCGGCTGTCAGGGTCACCACGGTCATCAGCTTGAACCCCAAGCCCGGATGGATAACCACGGGAGCACCGCCCGGCGACGTCATACTCTCAAGTCCGACACTAATGCCAAATCCCTGGATGACACTTAACAGGACGGTTCCGTAACGGGTGTACTGTGTAATTTTTTTGCGGCCCTGTTCTCCTTCTTTCGAAAGGCGCTCAAGATGTGGAATTGTTACGGTTAGAAGCTGCAGGATAATCGATGCGCTGATATACGGCATGATCCCTAAGGCAAATACAGACAAGCGCTCTAAGGCACCCCCTGAAAACATATCAAAAAGCCCCAGCAACGTCCCCGCTGTTTCTTTAAAAAATGCCGCCAGGGCAATCCTGTCGATACCCGGGGTCGGCACATGCACACCGATACGATATACTATTAAAAGCGCAAACGTAAAAAGTATTCGTTTTTTCAGTTCGGGTATTTTGAAGATATTGCCAAACCCGCTGCCAATCATATTATATAACCTCTACTTCGCCGCCCGCAGCTTTGATTTTTTCAATAGCTCCCCTGCTGGCTGCGTGCACTTTTACGGTCAGCGGAATGTCGATCTTGCCCTGTGCTAAAAGTTTAACACCATCTCTGCGGCCTTTCACAAGGCCCATGCGGACAAGTTCTATTTCATCTACAACACTACCGCTTTCGAATTTTGAAAGATCACGTATGTTAACGACTGCTATCTTCTTTTTGAATATATTTGTGAATCCACGCTTAGGCAGACGGCGATGAATCGGCATTTGACCACCCTCAAAACCGGGTCTTACACCACCGCCGCTACGGCTGTTCTGTCCCTTTGTCCCCCTGCCGGCGGTTTTACCGGTTCCTGACCCGACACCGCGTCCCAAACGTTTCCGAGGTCTGCGTGATCCGGCCGGCGGTGACAATTCATTTAGCTTCATCGATCATCTCCTCGGTCTTAACCAAATGTGACACTTTAAACACCATCCCCCTGATGGAAGGGGTGTCTTCAAGCTCAACCGTCCGGTTCAACTTTGTCAGTCCCATGCCGCGCAATACCCGGCGGTGTTTCTCCGGCCTTCCAATCATACTTTTAACAAGAGTTATTTTTATTTTACCGGACATATATAGTTCCTTTTGGCATCCTTCATTTGCCGGCAGGCAATCTTACATGAAATATTTTTGTTTTTCTATGTAACTAAGTTAGAGGTCTTCCACTGCCAAACCACGCCTGGCGGCCACCTGTTCTCTGCTCTGCAATTGACAAAGTCCTTCAATGGTGGCTTTGACGGCATTATGAGGGTTATGTGATCCCATACACTTGGTCAGAATATTCTGAACGCCGACAGCTTCGAGCACAGCCCGCACCGCACCGCCGGCAATCAGACCGGTACCTGCGGACGCAGGCTTCAATAAAACCTTTCCGGCGCCATATTTTCCGATAACAGTATAAGGTATTGTACCTTCACTCAAGGAAACTTTAACCATGTTTTTTTTGGCTTTTTCTACACCTTTACGGATCGCCTCCGGGACTTCTCCTGCTTTACCAAGTCCAAAACCAACGCTCCCTTCACCGTCACCGACGACAACGATTGCAGAAAAGTTGAATCTGCGACCACCTTTGACTACTTTTGCAACCCGGTTGATATAGACAACCTTATCGATTAGTTGACCTTCTTCCTTATCCTGCTTAAACAAGGGAATTGCCTCCTTCACTCTTTGATAAATCGCTAAAAATCCAATCCTGCTTCGCGCGCGCCGTCAGAAACAGCTTTGACTCTACCGTGGTACAAAAATCCATTGCGGTCAAAAACCACCTTCTTCAACCCCTTTCCAACGGCCCGTTCCCCTAATAATTTGCCGACATAATTTGCCACAGCAACTTTGTTGTCAAATTTAGGTTGTTCTTTAACGGCTTTTTCCAGACTCGATGCCGCTGCAATAGTATCTCCACACGTATCGTCTACAATCTGTGCATAAATATGTCGGGAACTTCTAAAAACACTAAGTCGCAGCCGCTCTTTGCTGCCAAAAATATTCTTTCTGATTCGTTTTTTTCTTTTGATACGGGCCTGTTTTCTTACGGCTGACGATCCCATTTTCTACACCTTAAACCTATATTCAATTGAGCGCATATGCTCAATTGAAAGTTGTTTGTTAGGCTCCTTTAGCCCCGGTCTTGCCTGCTTTGCGCTGGATATGCTCTTCAGCGTACTTGATCCCTTTACCCTTATAGCGTTCCGGAGGCCTCAACCTCCGAATTGCAGCAGCAGTATGCCCCAACAGTTCCTTGTCGATACCCGCAAGTGTTATGTTGTTGCGTTTATCTACAGTAGCGTCAACACCCTCGGGAAGATCAAACTTGACCGGGTTGGAATATCCCAGATTCAATTCAATACGATTACCGCTGAGTATCGCTCGATAGCCGATACCGTTAATTTCAAGAACGCGCTCAAATCCATTGTTGACACCGGTAACCATATTGGCCACGAGACTGCGTGTAAGGCCCTGCAGGGCACGGCCGTTCCTGTCCTCTTTAACAGGGGTTACTTGGATGACGCCATCTTCTATTTTAAGATCCACAGCAGGATGTATGGTTCTTGTAAGGCTGCCTTTTGCAGCCTGAACCGTAATGACCCTGTCTTTATAAGTTATCTTTGTCTTATCCGGTATCGGAATAGGTTTTTTACCTACTCGAGACATTTGTTGCTCCCTTTTGTCAATGGCCAATGATCATTTGCCGTTTCAAAAAAAGACCGCTCTGCTTGAAGAGCGCTACGCTTTAGGATCGCTTCGCTTAAGGAAAAAAACTTTTGATCAATCCCCTTCAAGACCGTTAGTCCGCTCCTTAAACAAGCCGACTTCGCCATAGTAGATTGAGCTACGACGGCTGAAAGTTCTCCTCAAGTGCAGCACTCTAATAACAAGAGACAAACTTACCATATATTGCAGAGAATCTCGCCACCGACATTTTCTTTACGAGCCCTTTTATCCGTCATAATGCCTTTTGATGTGGATAGAATCGCAATGCCCATACCGTTGAGCACCTGCTTTATATCTTTACTTTTCACATAGACCCGTCTGCTCGGTTTGCTGACCCGCTCAAGGCCTATAATTGCATTAGACTGTCCAGGACCATATTTCAAATAAACTCGCAAGATGCCCTGTTTGTCATCCTTTAAAAATTTATAATTTCTTATAAACCCTGCACTCCTTAATACTTTCGCCAACTCGGTTTTAAGCTTTGACCCGGGCATATCAACGCTGTTGAACTTTGCCTTTCCGGCATTTCTAACTCGGGTTAGCGTGTCCGCTATCGGATCACTCATCGACATGGTAATCTCCGTTTTTAAAATTTTTACCAGCTTGACTTTACTACGCCTGGAAGCTTGCCTTGTGAAGCAAGATTTCGAAAACAAATACGGCAAATTCCAAATTTTCTCAGAAAACCCCTTGGTCTACCACAAATCGGGCACCGATTGTAACTTCTTACCTTGAACTTGGGTTTTTGCAAAGCCTTAATTCTCAACGCTTTCTTTGCCAAATTATCCCCCTCTTTTTGGATTGACGATTGAAGATTGTTGATTGAATGTTTTCATAAATCTTCAATGCTCAATTTTCATTCTTCAACTTCGAAACGGCATGCCTAACAGTCTCAGGAGTTCCCTGCCCTCTTCATCAGTATCGGCGGTTGTAACAATAGAGATGTTCAGCCCTTTTACCCTATCGATTTTATCATAATCAATCTCGGGAAAAATAATATGTTCTTTGATTCCCAGGCTATAATTCCCATGACCATCCATTGCTTTAGGCGTAAGGCCCCTGAAGTCTCGAACACGCGGCAGGGCGATGTTCACCAGCTTGTAATAAAAATCATACATATGCTTGCGCCGCAATGTAACCATGCATCCTATGGGCATCCCTTCTCTTAGCTTAAAAGCAGCGATAGACTTTCTGGCCCGCGTTACCACCGGTTGTTGACCTGAAATGGTTTTTAGCTCTTCCTTGGCGGAATCCAGCAATTTTATATTATGAATCGCTTCACCCAAGCCCATATTCAAAACAACCTTTTCAAGTTTCGGCACCTGCATAATGTTTTTGTACTTAAAGGTTTCTTCCAGCTTGGGAACAACTTCTTTATGGTAATAATCTTTTAACTGTGACATTAAACTCCTCCGGCATCCAAAGTTGAATCCGCGACTTTTTACGAGATCATCAACCTTGGGGTTACGAATCAATGATTTCGCTGCATTTCCTGCAGACACGTATCTTTTTTCCGTCCTCCAGGCGCTTCATTTTGATGCGTATGGGTGTCACACACTTATTGCACATCAACATTACGTTGGACCTTTGGATCGGGCCCTCACTTTCGATAATGCCACCCTGACGATGCTGACCACCCGGCCTTACATGCCGTTTTATAATATTGATATTTTCAACCACAATCCGGTTATTTTTTCTATTTATTTTCAACACTTTGCCGATTTTACCCTTGTCTTTACCGGCAATAATTCTAACTTTGTCGTCCTTTTTTATACGGTATTTTTCGGTTATCATAACTCCATTCCCTACAGGCCCCCGAATGCTGAAGTCGGTATCACCTGGTGTTGAACTGCAAAGCGAGCGCATTCCTCGCAGCTTGACTTCGACGAGCTCAGTCGAGTCGCTGCAGGGAGTTTCCATTTTGACTCAATTAGGGTATTATAACACTTCCGGAGCCAGTGAAATAATTTTCATAAATCTTTTGGCTCGCAGCTCCCTTGCCACCGGTCCAAAAATTCGTGTTCCGATTGGGTCCTTGTTTGGATTAATCAAAACCGCTGAGTTATCATCAAACCTTATCAATGACCCGTCCGGCCGTCTGATTTCCTTTTTGGTACGCACCACAACAGCCCGCAAGACCTCTCCCTTTTTGACCTTGGTATTCGGTATCGCTTCTTTTACAGATACAACAATGATATCACCAACACTTGCATAGCGCCTGCGTGAACCTCCCAGAACTTTTATGCAATACAACACCTTGGCTCCTGAGTTGTCTGCCACCGTTAATCTCGTCTCTGACTGGATCATCTGTTCCGTTTTCCTTTATATTCAGACCGCTTTTTCGACTATCTTCCTGACACGCCATTTTTTGGTCTTGCTTAGCGGTCTGGTCTGGACTATCAACACCCTGTCGCCTGTATTGGAGGCATTCTGTTCGTCGTGTGCTGCAAACTTTGAACGTCTCCTGATATACTTATGATAAACTTGGTGCTTAACCAGCCGCTCAACCAGCACAACAACGGTCTTGTCCATCTTATCACTGACAACAGTCCCGATCATTTGTCTTTTTAATCTTCGCTTTTCCATGGCAGCTATTCTTTATCCGTATTGTTTTTTAGTTCCGATTCTCTTAGGACGGTTTTGATTCTGGCAATATCACGCTTGGTCTGCTTCATCTTCTGAGGATTTTCAAGCTGACCGATTTCGTGTTGAAACCGTAAATTAAACAGCTCCTCTTTAAGGTCAGTCACCTTGCGGTGCATTTCTTCCAAGCTTAATTCTGTAATCTCACTCGCTTTCACTAAATATCGCTCCTCTCAACAATCCTTGTTTTTACTGCAAGTTTGTGAGAAGCCAGCCGGAGTGCTTCTTTGGCCGTCTCCTTATCGACTCCCTCCATTTCATAAAGGATTCTTCCGGGACGAATAACTGCAACCCAGCCTTCCGGTGCTCCCTTTCCTTTTCCCATTCTGACTTCAGCAGGTTTTTTGGTATAAGACTTGTCCGGAAAGATTTTTATCCATATCTTACCGCCCCTTTTGACATGCCGAGTCATAGCGATACGTGCGGCCTCAATCTGTTTAGCGCTGATCCAGCCGCATTCTATAGCCTGCAACCCAAATTCACCAAAATCGAGGTTGCAGCCTCGGTATGCAACCCCTTTCATTCTGCCTTTTTGTTGTTTGCGGAATTTTACCTTCTTGGGACTCAACATGTCCTTTATCTCCTCAAAGCACCCGTTCGATCAACCAGCCTCAACTCCGATCGGATCTTTTTTTAAAATCTCACCCTTAAAAATAAATACCTTGATACCTATAATACCATAAGTTGTTCGGGCCGCGGTGAAACCGTAGTCAATATCAGCCCTTAAAGTATGCAACGGCACCCGACCCTCGCGGTACTGTTCGGTTCTGGCCATCTCGGCACCGCCCAGACGTCCTGAACATATAACCTTAATTCCCTCGGCACCAAAGCGCATTGCTGAAGAAATTCCGCGTTTCATGGCACGCCGAAAGGCAACCCTTCTGATTATCTGAAGGGCAATATTTTCGGCCACAAGCTGGGCGTCAAGCTCAGGTTTTCTGACCTCCTGAATATCAATAAGAACTTCACTGGTTATTATTGTTTCAAGTTCTTTTTTGAGCAGAGATATCTCAGCGCCTTTTTTACCGATGACAATTCCGGGCCTGGAAGTGAATACCCGCAGCCTTACACGCTTGGCAGATCTCTCGATTTCCACTTTAGCAATACCAGCATGGTAGAGTCTGTCTTTGATAAACTGTCTGATTTTATAGTCTTCAAGGATATAATCAGCGTATTTCTTCCCGGCATACCACCGTGACTCCCAAGTTTTAACAATTCCTAATCTCAACCCTATCGGATTTACTTTCTGTCCCAAACTTGTATCCCCCTTTTACGTCGTTTCTTCTGCTAAGATAACGGTGATGTGAGAAGTCCTTTTTAATATCCGTGTTCCTCTACCCCGTGCTCTGGCCTTAAAACGCTTCAACGTCGGACCCTGATCAGCGATGATATTGCGAACAACCAGTGAATCTACATCTATATCCGGACGCTGATCCGCATTCGATACAGCACTGCGAACAATTTTTTCAACAATGTGTGCCGCCTTTTGGGGCATAAACTTGAGTATCTCCAGCGCGGTCTCTACCGGTTTGCCCTTGACAGCGTCAATCATTATGTGAACTTTCCGCGGGGAAATGCGTACATACTTTGATACAGCTTTAACTTCCATTATATGTAGGTTCCTTTGTCAGGTTCTTATCTTCTCAATTTGGATTTCTTGTCGGAAGCATGCCCATAATACGTGCGCGTTGGAGAAAATTCACCCAATTTGTGGCCCACCATGTCCTCTGTGATAAATACCGGTACAAACTTTCTTCCGTTGTGAACTGCCAGCGTAATACCAACCATTTCAGGAACAATTGTCGACCGCCGCGACCATGTTTTGATAACCCGGCTGCTGCGAGTTTCCTGGGACGAAATAATTTTCTGTAAAAGTTTTGGATCAATAAACGGACCTTTTTTCAACGACCGGGGCATAATATCTCCTGTGTGTTAATGATACTGTACTCGGCTATAATTAACGCTTTGATATTTTGTATTCTACTTCTTGTCATTCGTCATTTGTCACTAGTCATTAGGAATCGGCAACCAATGACTAATGACAAGTGACAAATGACTGTTAATTATTTACGTTTTTTTACAATCAAGCGACTGCTTTTTCTTTTCCTGCGAGTCTTAAAACCCTTTGAGGGTACACCCCACGGGCTGCAAGGATGACGCCCACCCGAGGATCTGCCTTCACCCCCGCCCATTGGATGGTCGACCGGGTTCATGGCAACACCTCTAACCTTTGGCCGCCGGCCGAGCCAACGCTTGCGGCCCGCTTTACCCAAAGATATGTTCTCGTGCATCACATTCCCAATTTGCCCGATGGTGGCTTTGCATTTTGAAAGAACCATGCGAACTTCACCGGATGGAAGTTTAATCAGAGCATAACGGCCTTCCTTGGCCATCAACTGGGCATAGGTCCCGGCACTTCTGACAATCTGCCCCCCTTTGCCCAGATGCAATTCAACGTTATGAATATGCGTACCCAGAGGAATATTAATCAGCGGAAGCGTATTGCCGGGTTGAATATCGGCTTCAGGCCCGGAAACCACGGTATCACCGACCTTAAGATTAATCGGTGCCAGGATGTACCGCTTCTCGCCGTCGGCGTAATGCAAAAGTGCAATTCTGGCCGATCGGTTGGGGTCATATTCTATTGTGGCAACTTTAGCCGGGATCCCTGTCTTATCCCTCTTAAAGTCGATAACTCTGTAATGCCGTTTATGACCACCTCCGCGATGTCTACAGGTAATTCGACCATGAACGTTACGTCCGCCTGTTTTTTTAATAGCCCTGAGCAGACTCTTTTCAGGTGTTGTGCTTGTAATTTCGTCAAATGATGTATATGACTGAGCCCGTCGTCCGGGAGAGGTCGGTTTTACTTTTTTTACAGCCATTATATTATCCCTTTAAGCTCCTTCAAAAAAATCAATGCGTTCACCGGGCATTAAGGTTACAATTGCTTTTTTCCAATCCCTGCGTTTTCCAACAATCCAGCCTCTTCTTTTGGTCTTGCCCTTAACCTGCATGGTTCTTACTACGGCCACCTTGACATTGAAGATACCTTCGACGGCTTTTTTAATCTCAAGCCGGTTGGCCATGCGGTCGACTTCAAACGTAAACTGATTGGAAGCTTCTTTTTGGATATTGGTCTTTTCGGTAATTACCGGGCGTCTAATAATATCGTACTGAATCATGAGAGCAGCCTCCCTTCAATGTTTTTCAAGGTAGACTCGAGCAGAATTAAATTTTCATATTTAAGGATGTCGTATACGTTCAACCCCTCGACTCTCATGACTTTGAAACCCGGGACGTTTCTGGATGCAAGTTCCAACCGTTCATCCTTTTGATCGGTCACGATCAAGGCACTGCTTATATCAAGTGCATTGACAACCTCCAAAAATGCTTTGGTCTTAGTCTCTTCAAGTTCCAATTTGTCAAGCACGACAAGCTGGTTGTCCCGCAGTTTGATGCTCAAGGCCATTTTAAGTGCAAGCTTTCGGACCTTTTTAGGCACCTTGTATGCATAAGACCTGGGATCAGGGCCAAAAACAGAACCACCGCCTCGCAATAGCGGAGACTTAATGTCGCCGCGACGTGCCCGACCGGTTCCTTTCTGTCTGAATAGTTTCCGGCCGCTGCCTATTATATCGCTGCGATGTTTTACAGCCGCAGAGCCTGCACGTCTGCCGGCAAGTTGCATGGTTACAACTTCATGCAAGATGCTCCCTTTCACAGGCAGATTGTATATGTCGTCCGTAAGATCCGCCTGTGAAATTTTTTCCGCATTACTATCAAGAATATCTACGACCGCCATAATATTCTCATTCAACTTTCTTTTTGTAAAAGTTCAATAACTTCCCGTTGAGCAGATGCACTCAATGGAGGTTTATTTGCCGAACTTGAGTTTATTAATTGAGACCAGCCCGGATTTTGAACCCGGCACCGCACCTTTTATCATTATAAGGTTCTGTTCCGGCCTGATGTCGACAATTTCCAGATTTCGAACCGTGTTGCGTTCATTTCCAAAATGTCCCGGCATTTTTTTGCCTTTTATAACTTTAGCAGGTGTTGCACTGCAACCGATGGAGCCCGGAATTCTATGGCTGTGACTACCGTGGGTCTTTTTGCCGCCATGAAATCCGTGTCGTTTGATGACACCTGCAAACCCTCTTCCTTTGCTCCTGCCGGTAACTTCAACGCGTTCGCCGACTTTGAACATATCCGGGCTGATTGTCTGACCGAGACTGAATTCATCGGGATTATCTACAGAGACTTCCCTCAAAAACGCAAAGCCCTCTTGCCCGCTCTTTTTAAGATGTCCCTCAATAGGCTTGTTGATCCGGGACGCTTTTTGCTCGCCAAAACCTAGCTGAAGGGCATTATATCCATCAGTCGCCACAGTCTTTATCTGGGTAATTACGCACGGACCGACCTGTAGCACCGTTACCGGCACGCGCTCACCTTCCGGGGTATAAATCCCCGTCATCCCCAATTTTTTCCCAATCAATCCTTTACACATGACGATTCCACACTTTCTAAAGTTTTATTTCAACATCTACGCCGGGAGAAAGATCCAGTTTCATCAACGCATCAACGGTTTGCTGCGTCGGTTCCAGAATATCCAGAAGCCGCTTATGGGTTCTGATTTCGAACTGCTCTCTGGATTTTTTGTCTATATGCGGAGACCTCAGAACACAGTATTTATTGATCCGAGTCGGCAACGGAATCGGCCCAACCACTTTTGCTCCTGTTTTGACGGTTGTATCCACGATATCTGCTGCCGACTGATCCAGAAGCTTATGATCGTACGCCTTTAGTCTGATCCTGATTTTTGTATTTGCTATCATAATATATCTTTCGTTATTCGATAATTTCGCTGACCACGCCGGCGCCGACAGTCCGGCCGCCTTCCCTGATGGCAAACCTGAGCTCTTTTTCCATCGCGATCGGCG
>JACNIG010000023.1 GCA_014383215.1 Candidatus Desulfatibia vada
ACGTTAATCGTATCACAACATTTCGGAACCATTAGATATTTGGACCTTTGGCAAGGTATCACCTTCCACAAGCTCAAAATTCAATCTTAGATTTATTACTAGTCAAGACTAATGCATGTATTTTTGTATTTGTTGATTTTTAAGGGTACTAATTGTAATTATTAGTATTCAGAGTTGCGATTTTGGTTAGGGATCAATTATTGCTACAAATGTCGCCAAAAAGAATAATATACCTCTCTTATGAATTTACATGTAGGAATTATGCCGTTTTAATCTTATAAGAGGATAAACAAAAAGGATAACATTTTGAGAAAACAATTCGCTAAATCATACAAATTGAGCAGCTTTGTTATCTCGTGCCTAGTTGTTGTCTGGTTTTGCTTTTTAACATTTAATTGTGCTCACACGCCTTATGGATTAGCCGATAAAGACCCAGAAGCCCTGAAAGAGCTTTGGCAGACAAGTAAAAATATCACAACCCGTAAAGCTGTCGTGCGTGAATTGGAAAACAGAAAAGCCGTTGATGTTCTAATTTTCTGCCTTAACTATGTCACTACTTTTCCGACTATCAGCGGTAAGTGGCCCAAATCCGGCCTGGAGGACAGTCTATCTATTATTGAAGCAATAGAAAGACTCAAGGCCCCTGAAGCGATTGAAGCGCTTCAATATGCAACGCACAGCAGGATGAGCATGAGAGAACTCAAACTGGCGGTTTTATCAGCCTATCGTGAAATTGGAGATCCCCGGGCCGCGTTACCCGCTACAGAATTATTGGGCGATTCTGACTATGAGATTCGCTGGCAAGCTTTGAGCACTCTGGGACATCTCAAAAACCCGGACAGCAGAGAAGCTATTTATCCACTTCTATTCGACATGAATTCCAATATACGTATGAATGCTGTTCATGCATTGGGGGAGATCGGACATTCGGATGCAATCGATCGTATCAGTTTGCTCTTGTCGGATAAGGATGTATCGGTAAGAGGATCTGCTGAAATGGCCTTAAGAAAATTGGGCGTTTCTGAAGAAAGTATTGAAAGATGGAAGGGCAAGGCAGCGGAACTGAGTCAAAGATTTTCGATAGAGGATTTGTATCGTTCAAAAATCGGCTATGAAAAGGTAGTTAAGGAAAAGCAAGCATTAAAAGAAAAACTTAAAAATGAAGCCGATGTCAAGAGACAGCTTGAAGTAGCCTTAAAAGAACGTGAATCAGCTCTTAAAAAACAGGAAGAGCTTGTTGCAATTTTATACGAAAAAGAGAGGCAACTGAAGAGCAAGTTGTTTCAATTGGAAGAAACTGAAAGAAAAGTTGAAGGATATCAAAAGGAATTGGAAAAGTTAGAAATTAGAGCCGAAAAAGTGAATAAAGAATTAAAGCAAGCGAAATCCAAAGTATCAATAGAAAGTGTTAAGGAAGAGCTATATAAAATACATGAGGAAAAATCAAACCTTGAAGAAGACGCGAAAAAATTACGAGCAAGAGAGTCGAGACTGCGGGCCGAAGTTTCAAACCTTCATAACATAGCAGAAAATACGCGTCTAGATGCTGAAAATGCTAAAGAGGAACTTGACTCTATGCGTAAAAGGGAAGTTGAGCTAGTTAGCCAGGTATCTGAGCTCAAGGATCGTTTAAGCAAAGGAATGGCACCGGTCGTGGTCGTCACAAAACCAATAGATGGTTCTAAGACCCAATACCCAACTACCATGCTCCATTTAACTGCTATCGATGACAGAGGAATTGAGAAAATAAGCGTTTTTTTAAATAGAGAACCTTTAGAATTAAGTAATGCAAGAGGGATTAAATTAGCTCCTACTAACAAAGTAAATTTTGGGGAAAGAATAGATATTAATGAAAGATTACATCTGCAATTTGGACAGAACACTGTCGAGGTGTTCGCCACAGATACGGATGGAATGTCTAAGAAGGAAGTTATCAAAATAATCCGAGAAAAAGATAGTGGCGATATATGGGCTGTTGTCATTGGTATTAACCAATATCAAAATACCAGGAATTTAAAATATGCGGTTAACGATGCACTATCCTTCAAAAATTATCTGAAAGAATATATAGGATTGCCAGGTCAAAATATTTTTTCTTTGATTGATCAAGAAGCTACTAAGGTAAGAATACAAAGTTTACTTGGCACGCATATTAAGAAAAAAGCTAGTTATGATGACACTGTTATTATATATTATGCCGGTCATGGAGGTGTTGAAACTGATCCAGGAAATCCGGATGGTGACGGATTTGAAAAATATCTTCTCCCCTATGATGCTAAATTGGATGATCTATACTCAACAGCCATTGCAATGGACGAAGTGAAAAAAATATTTCAGCGAATTCGCTCTGCCCGGCTGATTTTTATTGCAGACACATGTTATAGTGGGGCCAGCGGTGGTAGAACTATGCTTGCCTCTAAAACAAGGGCCACCCTTTCGGAAAAGTTTTTTGAAAGAATAGCCAAAGGAAAAGGACGTGTGATTATCTCAGCCTGTTCCGCCAATGAGATAAGCAAGGAAGATGACCAATTAAAACACGGCATTTTTTCCTATTATCTCCTAAAAGGTATAAAGGGTGAAGCTGATTATGATGGCGATGGGATTATTACGGTAAGCGAGCTGTTTAGCTTCCTTTCCCGTAAAGTCCCAGAGGCGTCTGGACAAGATCAACATCCGGTAAGAAAAGGTGAAACAGAAGGAGAACTTGTTATCGGGCGAATAAAGTAAACTTTGTATTAAACTCATTTTTCTCATTAATAACTTGTGTCACAGGGTGCTGATTCTTAAACCCATCATCAATTTATACATTGCCACATAAATTTATGACTATGTTCGCTAATCGGAACTTTTTGGTACCCTTCAGGGTTTTAGGTTACGATACGGATTGTTAACTGGTGCATGGCTGTGATATCTGCAATTATCCTGGCGCTACAAAAACCTTTAATGCCTGTGTATACGTAAAGAGTACCACGCCTGAGTAGATCCTCATCTTCAGGTCTGGATTGAGG
>JACNIG010000086.1 GCA_014383215.1 Candidatus Desulfatibia vada
CCAGGATTAAATTGAAACGACTTTATCCAACTTTATTAACTTGACATGACACTAGCTGATTATCGCGCAAACAACGGAACCCCCATGGCAGCCTATAACTCCGTGTTTGAGTCCGTGAAACACTTTAATAAAAATGTAAACCCCGCAATAAACGTCCCCACGCTTATTTTTATTGACCAACAGGATGAGTTGATCTCTTATGGGGGCTTAAAACGCCTGGTTAAAAACGAGCAGCTGGACCAATGGAAATTTCACCATGTCCAAAAGGGAAAAACCGGCGTTAAGGAAAAGATGCGTCATCTTATTATTGATGAGCCGTCGGTCGGCAAAGATATGTGGCAGGAGATGCGCATCGCCATAATCAATCATTTACTATGTTTCTAAAATCGGCGCAAATTCAAATTATACTCTGTTTAATGTTGCTGGCAGCATTAACAGGCTGCGAGTCGCTGGGGCATTATGCCCAGGCAATATCCGGCCAGGTCGGCATTTTAAACAAACGCAGGCCCATCAACAGCTATCTGGACGACCCGCAGACACCCCCCAAACTAAAACAGAAACTCAGCTTGATTTTAGAGCTGCGGGAATTTGCCAAGAGCAAGCTCCACCTGCCGGCAGACGACCATTATCTCAGTTTTGTTGAGCTTGAGCAGCCCTATGTTCTCTGGAACGTTTATGCTGCACCGGAATTCTCTTTTGAGCCTAAAACCTGGTGCTACCCGATTGCAGGCTGTACAGCATACCGTGGTTATTTTTCAGAAAAGAATGCGCGTCTTTATTCAGGCAAATTGCAACAAGAGGGTTTGGATGTTTATGTGGGTGGTGTTGCGGCCTATTCCACTCTGGGCTGGTTCAACGATCCGGTTTACAGTACGTTTATTTATCAGTCCGACGCCAGGCTGGCAGCGCTCATTTTCCACGAACTGGCGCACCAGGTAGTATATGTTAAAGACGACTCCACCTTTAATGAAAGTTTTGCTACAGCAGTTGAACAGGAGGGTTTGCGTCGCTGGCTGGCCGCCGAGGAAAATCCGGCGGCCTATAACGATTACAAGGCAAACTACCAGCGCAGCCGGCAGTTTATCCAGCTTATTATGCAATGCCGCCGCCGGCTTGAAACACTGTACTCCCAAGATTTGCCAGTGCTGCAAAAAAGAGATAGCAAAACACTAATATTCGAAAAGTTAAAAGATGAATACGAGCTGCTTAAAACGCAGTGGGGCGGATATTCAGCCTATGATTCATGGTTTGATCATAAATTAAACAATGCTCAGTTGATAACCGTATCCGTTTATTATGATCTGGTACCGGTATTTTTAAAACTTCTGCAAACCTGCGGCAATGACCTCCAGCTATTCTACAGCCAATGTCAGGACCTGGCCCAAAAATCGAAAACTAAAAGGCGTGGCCATCTTCAGCAATAATTGCTTGACAGAATAACAACGTGAGCCCAGATAACGCTTAACAGCTCCATGCTCTGAATTCGATTGCCAAGAACTTTCTGCACCAACATCCCCCATTACTTTCCTGTCCGGTCGGATTATCCCCGATTTGTTTTCAAAAAAGCCGTGAAATATATAAAATAAGATGCTATATGAGTCTTTCTCCCGTTGCAGGGAGATCAATCATTTAAAGAACAGGAGATCCAATATTATGAACCTAAAGAAAATATGCGTTTGTTTCACCGGCCTGGCTATAATTTCAGGGTTGATCGCGTGCGGTAATGTTACATCCGAAACCGAACCGGCGACCCCGGCCGATAAACTTGGCCGGACATCGTCCCAAGCCCCCGCTGCGCCGCAACTTGCAGCGGGCAGCGGGAAAGTGGTGCAAAAGCTGGACGCCAGCATGTACACCTATATCCGCTTGGATGATGGGACCGGCAATGAAACCTGGGCCGCCGTTCCCAAAACTCAACTGGAGATCGGGGAACAAATTGCGCTGAAGGGCGGCACTGTTATGCGTAATTTTAACAGTAAAACCCTGAACCGGACATTTGATTCCATCATCTTTGCGACCGGCGTTATCAGAGCCGCCGGAGATAAGAACGCGCAGACGCAGGCGGCAACCATGGCCGGCTCCGATGTCACCCGGTCCGGAATCGCCGCTCACGGACTAACCCCACAAACCCGTGGCAGCAGCAGCCACGCGACAGTCTCTTTCACCAAGTTGAAAGTCGAAAAGTCAACCGCTCAGAACGGTTATACGGTTGGTGAACTTTTCGCGAAAGGAGCCTCCCTGAACAAACAGAAAGTAACCGTAAAGGGGCAGGTTGTGAAGGTAAACCCTGATATTATGGGAAGGAACTGGCTCCATATTCAGGACGGCACCGGAGATCTTGCAAAAAACACGCATGATCTGGTGGTTACATCAGCCGATATCGCGGAAAAAGGCGCCATTATCTCCCTTGAAGGAATTCTGACCGCTGACAAAGATTTTGGCTCCGGCTACAGGTATGATGTAATTGTCGAGGATGCAGTTCTTATGAAATAAACCGCACTATCTTTCTCTGCTGGGGGCGATCGCCAAGATCAAGATAGTAGAAACCTTCACTTTAGGAGGTCATCAAAAATCGAAGATAGAGATCTGAATACATATTACAAAATCGGTGGGTAATACAAACGATAGTCCTCAAATGAGGGTCCTCAGGATATCTTCTTTTCCCAGGATTCCCACTAACTTTCCCTCATCCACCACAGGAATGGTGTGAAAATTTTTGTCCACCATGAGGGCAGCAACCTCCTCGATGCCTGTATCGGACTGGACGGTGACCGGGTTTTTCGTCATGGCCTGAGCAACGGTGGCAGCAGTGATTTTCTGAACCTGCTTTTCGATTTGTTTCATAGAGGTCAGGGGAATTAATCCATTCAGAAATGTGAAAAAAGAAGGGATGGGAAGCTTTTTCTGTTGCGCAATCAAATCACTCTGGCAAAGGATTCCCACTAGTTTTCCCTTTTCATCCGTTACGGGAACGCCATTGATGCGGTTTTCCAGAAGAAGCTTTGTTGCATGGACAATCTCCGTCCCAGGTGAGACTGTGATCAGTTCTCTTGTCATGATATCTTTTACTTTAAGCATGGCATCACTTTCGATTTTAATGGAAGGCATCCAGGGTCAAGGAGCGGAAATTATATTATATATTTACTAATTACAATTTTAATTTATATGAAAAAATTTAAGATAACAAGTCAATTTTGGAAACAGATCGCCCAACAGGGAATATTTTTAAATTTGAATCCTTTCAAGGTAATTCAACCGCATAGCTCTCAAGCGGTGGAATTTTCTTGATCAGGTTCTGTTTTTTAAGAAATTCGGCAAAACGCTGATAGCGTGAGCGATCGAGCGCTCCGGGGCGCAGCGCAAAGCGGGGCAGGGTATCCCGCCAGGCGAGACGGTTCAGCTTATTATCCAGATCTTTGCGACCGCGGATAAATAACTTCCAGCTTTCTTCCGGATGATTGATCATAAACTGGACCCCTGCCTCCATGGCATCTACAAACTTTTTCAGCCTTGTTGTGTTAACATAATCGTGATGGGCAACGAGTATCAGTTCGTCGTATGGGGGGATTCCATGCTCTTCGACATAAAAGGCTCGGCCCGGTCGCCCGGCAATCTCCATCTGGTTAAGTTCAAAATTACGAAAGGCGCCGATGACGGCATCCGTTGCCCCGGACAACAGGGATGGAGAGAGTGAAAAATTGACATTAACCATTTTAATAGCGTCCAGAGGCAGGCCTTGGCGCTCGAGCATGACCTTGAGAAGGACTGTCTCAAATCCACCGATGGAATACCCTACTGTTTTGCCCTTTAAATCGGCAATGCTCTTAATATCGCTGTCTGCCAGCACGACCAGCGCATTCAAGGGCGTGGCGACAAGGGTCGCGAAGCGGACAAGGGGCAATCCCTGATCTATATGAAGATAATGCTGGGGCTGATAGGAAACAGCAATGTCCGCCTTTTTGGCGGCCGCCAGCTTGGGTGGCTCGTTGGGGTTGGATGGAACTTGGAACTCGACATTCAGCCCGCGTTCGGCAAAGAAACCTTTTTCAAGGGCGATGAATAGGGGCCCGTGGTCAGGGTTGACAAACCAGTCAAGCACAACCGTAACATTTTCGGATGCAAGCGACATGGGCGGGCTGCCGCCATGAAAGATCATACCTATGCAAAAGAATGTTAAAAAAATACGTTTCATATTTACGTTTCCTTCTCTTCTTTTTGCCAATAAACCAATTTGATCATGGCCCGGTCCACAGATAAATAGAGTGATAGGGCCACGATAGCGAGGACAGCCAGTGCTGCGAACATGATGTCGATTTGCATGCGAGCATTGGCGTGAAGCATATAGAAACCAAGTCCTTTGCTGGAACCAACCCATTCACCGACAACAGCGCCGATGGGAGCTACGGCGGTCGCCACGCGCAGGCCTGATGCAAACGCCGGCAGCGCCGCAGGTATCCTGATGTGCCTGATAACAGCAAGCGGCTTGGCGTTCATGACCCGGGCAAGTTCCAGCCAACCAGGCTCGGTACTGCGCAGCCCGTCATAGAATGCCGCAGTAACCGGAAAAAAAATTATCAGAACAGCCATGGCGATTTTTGAGCCCATTCCGTAGCCGAGCCAGAGGACAAGCAGAGGTGCAATCGCAAATACCGGAATAGCCTGGCTGATGACGAGAACAGGCAGGAGCCAGCGCTTTAAAGGAACGAAAGTAATCATAAAAAGAGCACTTGAAGCACCCAATAGAGTCCCGAGGATCAAACCGGCAATAATTTCGAACAACGTTGTCATGGCATGATCAAATAATGGCCCCCTGTGCGTCAGGGCTGCTTTGGCGACACTCAAAGGACCGGGTAGAATAAAGGGTGGTACATTGGTCAGAAGAACGATTACCTGCCAGATAAAAACCAAGCCGACTGCAATGGCTATGAGACGTACAAGGTTCATGTTCTGTCCAATCCCTCCAGACGATCGATCAATTCTCCCTGGAGTGAGACAATGGCCGGGTCACTGGGTTTGCGCGGAGGTGGCCCTGGCGGAATAATGGCTTTGCTCATCTGTGCGGGTCTGCCGGTCATAACATATATATTGTGCCCCAGGCGCAAGGCTTCGAGGGGGTCATGGGTGACCATCAGCACGGTTGTACCTTTAACCATCCCTGCAGCAAGGTCCTGAAGTTTGATTCTCGTCAGAGCATCAAGTGCTGAAAAGGGTTCATCCATCAGGATGACAGAGCGCTCTTCCATAAGTGTACGCAGCAATGCCACGCGTTGACGCATGCCGCCGGAAAGCTCGGAAGGAAGTGCGTCTGCATATGCTCCCAAACCGGCATCTTCAAGGAGTGCAGTCGCTTTTTTGTGTTTTGCGGCAGATATTTCACCCCGTAAACGTGCACCCAAGCAGACATTGTCAAGCACTGTAAGCCAGGGAAGCAGCAAATCTTTTTGGGCCATCCAGGCACAAAGACCGTCATAACGATTGCCATTGGAAAAACGAATTTCACCGGAAAGGCCTTTACGAAGGCTTCCGGAAATCAACCTGAGCAATGTAGATTTTCCGCAGCCGCTGGGACCTATCAAGCAGGTCCACTGACCGCTTTTCACAGTAAAATTTAAGGAATGAAAAATCACCTCGTCTGAATACGCAAAGGAGACATCCTCTAAAAAAACACCTGGAGCGGAAGGTTGTATCGCAGGAGTGGCAAGATTTCCTAAACTTGTGGACCGGCTTGAAACTTTAGGCATGCGGCATCTCCTTCTGAATGGATCAAATGCCGCAGGAGGATGAGAAGCAAAAACAATTTGTAGTTAATCATCTTCCCTGCGCCGGCATGATCCGGATCAGGTTCCAGGGGTCGAGGCTCCAAGCCTCCTCTCAGCCGAATTGAATCGACTCCCCCAGTGATTCATTGTTGTAGAGCTAACATTAGTTTGGCTATTTGTCAAACAGACGATGACCTCAATTGGCGAAAGCCGATGACACCCCATCTCCCGCGTTGCCAAGGGTTCGCAGTAGCTCGCTACGGCTTCACCCTTGGACGCCTTGGACCTGGCGCAAATTCAGATTCAACATATTTTAATGAAGAATCAACACCTTGAGAGCATATAAAAGATGAACGTCGAACATCGAACGTTGAACATCGAATAATGCATTCTACCATTTATAATAAAGACAAAGCGACCTGTCGGGTCGTAGCCGAAGGCGAAGCCTGAAGCGCCTTCCACATTCGACGTTCGACGTTGAACGTTCGATGTTCGATGTTCAAATTGTTGCATCTGAAATTACGTATACAGGTCAGGAATTCTGAATTTACGAATTAGAGGGCTTAGGCAAAGGCTCTACCTTTGTCACAGTCAGGGTTACCGCGCCGAAATCTTCTTCCACCTTGCCGTAGAGCATAAAGGGCCGCGTGCGATCCAGTATGGCGCAGAAACGGCGGTACGTTTTGGGAAAAAAGGTGGCTTCAACCAGACCGGTTTCATCCTCGAATGTCAGAAATTCCATGGGGTCGCCGTGCCTGGTGCGCACGACCTTGCCGGTATCCGGCAGCCCGGCGATGCGGACATGCTGGCCGACAAGGCTGCGCAGGTCTTGGGCCTTGGTGATCTGCATTTTGCTCAGTGTATCGGCGTACAACACCATGGGATGCCGGTCACATAAAAACCCCAGGACCGCAAATTCATGCCGCAGGCGCTCCAGTTCGTTGTCCGGTGGGAAAAAAGGTCTGGGGACATCTAAGCGGTCGCTAAACAGGCTCTTTTCCCTTGAGCCGGTGGAGCCGGACTTTTGCCGGCAGGCCAGGTCCCACAAAAGCTCCGCCCGACTTGCTTTTGGATGAAGCCCGCCAAATGCGCCGGCAAAAATCAGCGAGCGTGCTTCCCGGTCGTCAGGCTGCACCCGTTCAAGAAAGTCGGTTATGCTGCCATACGGCCCTGTTTCCCGTGCGGTGACAATAAGCCTGCTGGTATTTGTGCTCACATGTTTTACAGAGAGCAGTCCCACACGTAGGTTGCCGGCATTGCCTTTCCAGCGGATGTCACTGTAGTTTACATCAGGCGGACGAATTTTCACGCCCATGCGCTGTGCTTCCGACACATAGGCGAACGTGCTGTAGAATCCGCCCTGGTTGCTGATGACCGCTGCCATAAATTCCGCCGGATAATGGGTCTTTAAGTAGGCGGCCTGGAAAGATACGCGCGCATAGCTGGCGCTATGGGGTTTGCAGAAGGAGTAGCCGCTGAAGCTCATCATCATATTCCAAACAGCTTCAACCTGCTTGTCACTGACGCCGCGCGCCCGGGCGCCGATAATAAAACGTTCTTTATAATCTTCGAGTTTGCGGGCCCGATCCTTTTTGGACATGATCTTGCGAAGGCCGTCGGCATCGGTGTGCGAGAACCCGGCCAGGGCCACAGCGGTTTTGGAAACATCCTCCTGGTAGACCATGATTCCGTACGTTTCATCGAGCACATCGACCAGCAAAGGATGAATCGGGTCCCAGGCGCCGCCGTGGAGCCGGCGAACATACTCGCGGATAAACTCATTGGCGGCCGGCCGGATAATACTGCTGTGTATTACCAGATGATTAAAATCGCCCCTCTTGGCTTTTTGCTGCAAGAGGCGTGTGGCGGGGCTCTCAATGTAGAAACAGCCCATGGTATTGCCTGCGGCCACGTTCTGCTGCGTGGCCGGGTCGTCTTCCGGTTCCCAGTGATCTTCATCAAAGGCTACGTCGTTTTGCCACAAATTGGCAATGGTATCGCGAATGACACCCAGGCTGCGGTTGCCCAGAAGATCGATTTTAACCAGGCCGCTTTCCTCTGCGGCGTCTTTTTCCCACTGAATAACCGGAACACCTTTGGGGGCGAGCTCGACGGGAACGTAATCCGTCAGGGGGCCGGGGGTGATAACCACGCCGCCCGGATGAACCGAGACATAGCGCGGAATACCGATGATGCGCTGGGCCGTGGCTATAATTTGCGGCCAGGGATGCGGAAAATCGAGCAGGCCAAGTTCCGGCAGTTGCTTGAGCCGTGTCAGCAGATCATCGTTGGCGTGGGCTTGGCGCCAAAACCAGGGCAGGCGTTTAGAGACCCGGCCGATCTCGCGGCCTGTGAGCCCATAGACCTTGGCCACTTCGCGGATGGCCATGCGGGGCTGAAAGGCGACGTGATTGCAAACCAGGGCAGCGTGACCATTGTAACGCGTCAGGACGGAATGCAGAACATTATCGCGCTCGTCCCAGGCAAAATCGATGTCAATGTCGGGGGGGTCCGAGCGGCCCGGGTTCAAAAACCGCTCGAAATACAGGTTGTACTTGATTGGACAGACATTGGTGATCCCCAGGCTGTAGGCTACCAGGGAGGCAGCGCCGCTTCCGCGGCCGCAGGTGCGCGGGCTGCGCGATACAATATCTTGAACTACCAGAAAGTATGATGAAAATCCCATGTTGGCGATAATGCGCAGTTCATGTTCCAGACGCTCCACAACGGTTTCGGACAAATCATCTCCGTAGCGCCGGCGGGCACCTTTGTAAGCGGCTTGTCGCAGGTTATGACTGGCGCTGCGTGCTTTTTTGTCGGTCCATGGCGGCAGAACAAGTCCATGGCGAGGGCCCGTAAACGTCAGGCGTTCGGCCAGCGCTTCGGTGTTACGGACGGCATCAGGCCAGATGCGAAAACGCCTGGCATACTCAGATGCCGGTGCCAGCCACGCGTCCCATGGCGCGGTATCCTTAATTGTCAGGCGGGAAAGAGACGTATTCAGGTCAATCGCCCGCAGCATACGGTGAATCCCGGCATCATCCGGGTCGAGGAAAAAGCTGCCGGGTGTGGCAACCAGCGGCAAACCAAGGTGTCGGCAGGTCCGCCGCAAGGCAAGAGCGGCAGCGTTTGGTTTGCGCACGGCCGCCGCCGCGACTGTTAATCCGGCCTCATACCAGTCCGGCAAGAGGTCGGCAGATTGGGTGATGATCACCAGCCCGGCGGCATGGGCCGGGACGGCTGACTTCAGATCGAACCCTTTTTCAGCGTGACGGTGTGTAATCAGGCGGCAGAGGTTGCCATAGCCCTCGTCGTTTTCTACCAGGCAGACGGCACGATGATTGGAAGCAGGATCGGTCAGTTCCGCGCCGATGATCGGGGTAATCCCGGTGCGCCGGCAGGCTTTCAAAAAAGGCCACAGGCCGTAAAGGTTATCGGTATCCGTGAGGGCCAGGCGGTTGTAACCTCGCTGTTTGGCGGCCGTGCAAATATTTTCCGGCGCCTGCGTACCCCACATCAACGAATAGTATGAACGGACGGTAAGCGGAATCATAGGGGTAGCCAATTATCCTCACCGCAGAGCCGCAGAGAACGCGGAGAGTTTGCTTTTTTTGTTTTCCGCTGAGAGGGCGGAAAACAAAAATGACCTTCTTTTAGGGAAAAGCTTTTTGAGCACAACATCTCAGGTAATATTGTTGTAAAGCGGTTGACCGGTTTTCCATTGCCGTCCTCTCAACGGCAATGGAAAAATTCTTCACCTTTGCGAACTCAGCGCCTCGAGCGGAGCGGGCGGTGTGTATGAAAGTCGATTTAGTCGAACAGACAAATTTTTTTTCGATCAAGAGACGATTGTTCGGCCTACACCAATTGCGTTCCAGCCGAAACGGCGGCGGATCGCATCAAGGGCGGTGATCAGGTTGTCGCTGGCTTTATTTTTGGCTTCGTCTGCGGGAAAGAGTTCCATTTGCGCCGCAGGATATACCAGGCGGTCGCAAATAAGACGCAGATGCCGGATGCGGACACGCCGCGTCCAGGCGCGCTTTAGAATCGGTTTTGCTAAGGCAAACAAGCGAAAGTCGTTGGCTGTCGGAGGATCAGCGGCGGTTTGGCGAGCAGTCCGTCTTCCATCGGAATAGTCGAGGAGAATCCTGATCCGTTTTGTTGCCAGGCGTCGCCAACGCAATTGGGTACCGGCCTGTTCGATGAGTCGATACAGGGTGGCTTCCACCACCGGCACATGGTTGGTGTCGTTTCCAAATTCATGATCGGCCTTGACCATTGGTTGCTTTTTTGTGATAGCGACAACCGGCGAGGGATCAATGCCGCGCACGGCATCATACAGACTGCGGCTGCTGCGGCCGAAGACAACGCTTAGTTGATCCAACGACAGGTTGGCCACCTGGCCTGCATAGGTCAGATAGAATTCCTGCAGGCGTTTCAGGTCTTGGCTTTCTATTCCGGGGATAAGACCAAGGGGCAGGGGTCTCAAAAAAGCCTCTTCGTCGCCCGTTTGGACAATGTATTCACCTGCCGGTTTGACCAAGCGCGTGGCGACTTTGGCCACCAGTTTGTTGGGAGCAACCGACCAGATTGGGTCAAAGCCCATATCGGCTCGCACGGTCTTGCGAATGCGCCACGCCACGTCGGGGGGAGGGCCGAACAGTTTTCCCGTTCCGGTAGCATCGATAAACAGGTGGCCGTTATGGTCGGTCATTTCGATCAACGGTGAATAGGGCAACACATGTTTGTAAAACCGTGTCATGGCATGTTCGTAGCGTTCAGGATGCGGCGGCAATACCGCAGCATCTCGACAGTAGCACAGAGCCCGCCGCAGGAGCATGCCCTTGCGCACCCCCTGTTGATAGGCTTCATCGCTCATGTCATATACGGCCGCCCGCGCGGCTCCCCCGGGAGCGACGATCACCGGACGCTTACGCAGCCGGCTGTCTACTGCGCGCTCTACAGCCACAGCAAAATCGGCCACATTTAAATGAATGATAGATCGTTCGTGCATAATTTAAACAACCGTCAAGCCGCGCTGTTTAAGCAGCTTGACCATTCTTTGGGCGTTTTGCGGCGCCTGGGCACGAACATGATTGTTGAAAAAAAGGACGCCCCGGCGTGCCCGGGCGCTCATGGGTTCAATTTTATTTTCAACCCATTGGCGCAGTTCATCGTCGGAGTAACTGTAGTCAAATTGCAACTGCATGTTCCCCGAGCGCCAGCCCTTGGCATTGCGGCCGTGAAAGCGTACATAAAACAGATCCGGGTTGGTCACCACATCCAGGGGCGGGAACAGGCCCGGTAAATCCGGCTCGTCGACACCTACCAGTGTAACCCGGCGGCGCTCCAGTTCGCGAAAGACCCGGTCACTTGCCCAGGAGCGGTGCCGAAATTCTACTGCCAGGGGCAGGCCGCCAAGGTTGTCGAGCAAAGCCGCCAGATACTTGCGGTTGGGCGGTGTGTGGGCGAACGAAGGGGGCAGCTGGATCAGCACGGCTGCAAGTTGGCCGGCCTGCACGAGGGGTGCCACACCGTTCCGGTATTGGACGGCATGCGCGGGCCATTGCTCTTGGTCGATTTCGTGCGTGAGACTGCGGGTCAATTTGGCCGCAAATAAAAAACCCTCCGGGGCTTGGCGGCGCTGGCGCTCGATCACGTCTGCTCTGGGCATCTGATACCAGGTGTAGTTGAGTTCGGTAATCGAAAATCGCAGGGCATACAGTGGCAGCATGCCGCCCGCCTTTGTGCCGGACGGATAAAAGCCGGCATCAACCCACTCCGTATAGGAAAAGCCGCTGGTGCCGACCAGCAGGCGACAATCGCCGGCTTCGGATTGTTCTTTTGTGTATACAGTCATAACATGTTTATTTAGTCCTGAAAAACTTGGTCCTTTGGGCCAGGTCGGAGATATCTGGCTCAGCCAAAAATCTTAAAAGTGCCTAAAGTTTGAAGTGCGCTAAAGTGATCTAAAGTTAAGGAATTCTGTCAATTATATAAAATCAGCGGAGCAAAGCGACTCCATAACTTTAGGCATTTTAGCTCACTTTAGTCACTTCAAACTTGTCCGGCTTGCAGGAAAAAAGCCCTTTTCAGGGGTAAACCAAAGCCTGGTCCTCTGGGCCAGGATTCTTTAGTGGATACTTTCCGGTCCTCTTTGCACGCCGACAACTTTGCCCTGAACCAGCACTTCGCTGAAAGCGTAAGTTTTGGACTTGTGAGCCGGATTTTCGGGGCGGAGTTCAATACGATTTTTTTGGCGGAAAAAGCGCTTGACGGTCGCTTCTTCCTGGTTGATCAGGGCCACAATGATCTCGCCGTTCTCGGCATACTGGCGGGGCTCACAGATAACCAGGTCCCCTTCCAGAATAGCGGCTCTTTGCATCGAGTCGCCCTTGACTCTCAGTGCGAACAGGTTAAGACCGCGGTATACGGCGGCGTCAACCACGACACTGCCGTCCCACTCCTGCTGTGCATATAAGGGCATCCCGGCGGCAATGCTGCCGATAATCGGCACTTCCCGCCAGCGCATGACGCCCGACGTCTCCTGGGCGCGGTTCAAGAGATGAATGGTGCGGCTGTAGCGCCCGTCGCGCTTGATTAGCTCTTTTTCTTCAAGTATTCTGATCAGTTGGGATATTGCTGCGTGACTCACCCCCATATCGGCTGCTGCCCGGCGCAAGCTGGGTGCTTTGCCGGTCCGCATGATCTCACGCTTGAGATATCTTAGAAATCCTTGCTGCTTTGCCGTTAGTTCAGGTTGCATAAGGTCGGCCTCCATTCAACCGAATATTTCATGAAAATTTCTCATCCATCAGGCGCGCTAAATATTGGGTTAAGGGTTTAGTGTATTTCATGCTAATACTGGCAAATGTAAATGTCAATGTAAATGTTATTGTACATTTTGCATGTCAAAAAATGCATCATCTTTTTATTTGACATGCAAGCCTTATTTTTTTACAATTTTCTGAAAGAAATGGATAGCTTATTTAAAAATTACGTAAGTTATTATCCGAATTCAACATTTTGACCTCTTGAGGTGTAACCTTTTGCGAGTCCTTTTCGTCTAATAGTTGATGAATTCGTAAAAAGGAAAATATTCACTTTTTACGATACCATCATAGTTGACTGAAACAAAAAGGAGGTAAAAAGAAATGGATGAGAGGACAAAAATGTTGATTTCCTTAGGGGCGGCTACGGCCGCAAATTGTATTCCCTGTTTTGAGTATTTATTTGAAAAAAGCCGGGAGGTGAACCTGACAGATGAAGAAATTCAGGAAGCTGTTGATATCGCCGGCAAAGTTAAAAACGGGGCTCAGATCGCCATGAAAAACTTTATTGGTGATATCATGGGTGACAGTAGGCAGCATCAACACCCCTGTGAAGAAGCATCGTCCTCTTCGTGTTGCGGTTAAACCTTCAAAGGTGCAAAAATGGAATTTATGGAAATTTACGACCAATACTATTCACGGGTCAGAAAATTTATCCTGGCTATTGTCAAGGACGAATGGGCGGCAGATGACCTGATCCAGGAAACGTTTGTAAGAATTCGCAAGAATATGGATACGATCAGGGATCCATCCAAAACGTCATCCTGGATTTACCGCATGGCCTACAATCTCTGCCAGGACCATTTTCGAAGTTTGAAAAAATCCGCTTTGAACGGACGCGAAATTCGGCAAAAGCCGCCGACTCTGCAGGAAATCTTTATTGAAAAAGAACTCGAACAACGGCAAATGGGGGCTTGTGTTCAAGACCAAATGGATTTTCTCCCGGAATCTTTGCGTACGGTTCTGGTTCTTTATGACGTCATGGACTTCAGCCAAAAAGAGATTGCTGAAATTCTCGATATCACGGTTGAGAATGTCAAAGTGAGGCTACATCGCGCCCGAAAAAAATTTAAAGCCATTCTTAAAGAACAATGTACCTTTGAACACGATGAGAGAAATGTACTCACATGTGACCCTAAAGACTCGATCAAAAATAACTCCACATTTTAATTAATTATCTTTCTCTGTGGTCTCTGTGGGCTCTGTGAGAGATATAAATGACCCTCGTCGGACAACCAAAAACTCTTGCTTAACCTCCTCAATTAATTGCCAAACCAGACAAATCCAAAAAAAATTAAAAAAATGCTAAATGTTTTTAGTCAGGTTGCCGATATAGTATTGAACCTAAAAACGATTTGCTAAAGGGCAAACCTTTATCGAAAGATAGGGACGCAAAGCTTCCGGTCTAAGTCACGCAAGACGTGATAAGACAGCGGGGCTACTAAGCTTAAGGATAAGTAGCCCGCTTTCCTTTTGAGAAGCGGGCTTTTTATTCTTGCCTTCCAAACGAAGTAAGATTCGCTGAAGGGCAAACCTTTCGAAAGATTGGGACGCAAAGCTTCCGGTCTAAGTCCCGCAGGGCGGGATATGACAGCGGGGCTGTAAAGCTTAGAGATAGAAAACCCGCTTCCCTATATTTTACGAAGCGGGTTTTTTATTCGAATCTTTCAAAAAGCAAAAAGTTCTCCATGCAAATCACAAAACCAAACTTCAAACGAAGTTAACCAAGTTTCTAGCTCTTTTGGTGTGGCCAGGGATCCGGGGGCTTGGTTAAAAGGAGGGCAAATGTTTAATTCAATCAGAAAGCAAAAAATGATAACCTTGAATTGCCTTGTAGCCATTCTCTTTACCGGGCTTTTTTTGAGTGCCTCTGCCATGGCGGGTGAGATTTATGGGACCTACCAATTAGTCGAGAAGGAATTTGTGAGAGCATCCGGCCAACAGCATACCAGTACTGAGTCGGTATGGATCAAAAACAAGGATATTACAAATCCTTCATATAAATTGACATTGGATAAGAATAACCGGAGCTATGCACGTATTGAACACGATAAAAAACTCCAGGACAAGGGTGTAATGGTAGCCGGTGATGATTCCCGCAAACAAGATGCAAAAAAAGTGTTAGGGATTTATCGGCTGGACCAAAGTAATTTTGCGAAAGTATCCGGCAAGGTATACAAAGAAAATGTTTTTGTATGGCTACAGAAACCTGAAACGTCAAATCCGGAAATAAAATTAGTAAAATCAGGCAACAAGATCACTATCGTACATGTTGACCGCAAGCAGAAGGACCAGAATATTCAACTCGCTGATCAATCTATGAGCAAGTAAACTTGAGCATAGTTTTAGATCAAAGAGAGTCTGACATTTTTACCTAAATCTACAAAGGCCCCACCTTAAAAAGTGGGGCCTTTTTTTGTTTGTTTGATGAAAGCTCTCCGAGCGTTTAAATATCCAGGGCTTCTTTTTTTCTGTATACCATACCTTGAAATGTGGCGACCAGGTTATTGCCGTCGTCGATTACTTTGATATCGTAGGTCGCAAGTTTTGGATTTATAGAGACCTCTTTTGCTTCTGCAAACAGCGGCCCTGCTTTTACAGCTTTTAAATAAGAAATGCTGACGTTGATTCCCATGGCAACGGTTCCATGAGAATTTGAGGCAACGGCAAAAA
>JACNIG010000162.1 GCA_014383215.1 Candidatus Desulfatibia vada
GCTGACAGAGCAGGATGGAGAGGATAGGGTTGTCTTAGAACGGGCATAAACGATGGGTACCAAAAAACATAAGGCCGGTGCGCCGCAGAGGGTTAAAGTCGGAATTGTTTCGGTCTCAAGCACCAGAACGCTGCAAAATGATAAAAGCGGTCTCTGGATAGGCAAGCTGGCTCGCAAGGAAGGACATGAAGTCGTGTTGCACCTGGTTGTGCCTGACGATGCCGAAACCATTACCCGGACTGTCTTAGAGGCTGTTCGTGACCATAAAGCAGAGGCTATACTCCTTACCGGGGGTACGGGTATCAGCAGTAAAGATGTTACCATTGAGGCCGTGCGTCCGCTGTTTGCAAAGGAGCTCACAGCATTCGGCCCGCTGTTTTCCCAGCTCAGCTTTGAACAGATCGATTCTGCCGCCCTGCTGTCCCGCGCCACGGCAGGAGTTTTTGAAAACACCATCCTGTTTTGTATGCCCGGCAGCCTGAAAGCCTGCAAGCTGGCCTGCCAGGCGCTTATCTTTCCCGAGTTAGGGCATCTTGTCAAGCATATCCAAGAAACCTAACCCGAATTTCTCATGAAGAATTCTTTATCAGCCCTTTTGATTTCCATACTTATAACAGCATGTCTGTTTGCGCAGCCGGATAAACTTACAATGCTTACACCAACAGAGCTACATCAGATAATGCAGAAAAAAGATGTGTTTTTAGTTGACGTTCATGTACCGGAACAGCACCATATCAAGGGAACAGATCTGTTTGTGCCGTTTCATCAAATTAAAAAAAAGCTAAATAAATTCCCCAAAGATAAGCGGACGCCTATCTATCTATATTGTAAAAGCGGCCCCATGGGCAATGCGGCGGCCAAAACATTATTCGAATCAGGTTATAAAGAGATTTACAATCTGCAAGGGGGGAAAGACGCCTGGTTGGATGCTGGGTATGGCGTAAAATGATTCGATTGTGCAACGAAACAATCCGCAGGCTGCAACGGAAAGTTATTTTGAAGGCTGAGATAAATCGTTGATCAGTTTCAACACCGCCAGCTCCTTGGCTTTGGCTTCTACTTCAATAGTTATGTCTGTTTGCAGTTGTTTCCAGCATTGCGGGAAATCAGCGATATCAATGAAGTCATGGTGGCTCCTGAAGTTGCCGTATTCCCAGCCGTGCTTGGGGCTCGATATGTGAAACAGCGGCTCGCGGTTCCAGGTGGCTATGGCCAGTTCCGTGGTTGCCTCTACGCTGCTGCCATCGGGCAAACACCGGTGATGGTGGACGTCATATACCAGCGGGATGCCCATGTCTCTGCAAACAGGCAGCAAATCCTCGGGAGTGTATATGCGGTCATCGTTTTCCAGGGCTAATCGCGAACGCACGGCATCAGGCAGTTGTTCGACTCTTCTTCGAAGGCGACGCAGCGATCCGGCTTTATCCCCATAGGCACCTCCTCCGTGGATGATAATGACATCTGCATTTACCCACTGAGCGACTTCTGCCTGGTAAATCAAATCGGCGACAGAGCGATGAACCACTTCACTTCGAGGCGACGAGAGCAAGATAAACTGGTCCGGGTGAAACGTCGTTCTCATGTCATGGTCCCGGCAGAATTTGCCGCCGTGTTTGAAAGTTCGTGTGATTTGCTCATGGGCGTTTAGATCTTTAGTGCGATACCCTATTTCGGGATGGGTTTTTAAGGGCAGTATCTGGCTGTTGATTCTAAAATCCTTGATTTCGTTATCCCGGCAATATCGAAGGGCTTTTTGCAGTGCTTCGGCATTGTGCCGGCATATTGCGGCAAGGTGCTCAAGCTGTTGATTCCGGGAAAACGCCTGAAGATATTTGGCAGTCGTGCGACGAAACTTTATGGGCTCTTTTTGAAAAATACAGCATAAACCAAAACGAAGCATGGAAAATTTCTCCTGCAATTAGGGCATGTGTTTTTCTCCACCAACACAACTTTTTCATGAAAAAGTTGTGTCAGGCATGATTGCGCAACTTAAGGGCAACGGGATGCGGATTCAGATAGAATTGCTGCTGCAAATACGGTTGTTGGTACTTGCGCACATAATGATTTAAAAGGGTACTCGGAACGATCAAGGGGACATGCTCACTTCTATATTGCTCTATGATTTCAAGCAGCTCTTGCTTTTCGTCCGGGGACAACTGCTTTTTGAAATACCCCATGATATGCTGGAGAACGTTGATGTTTTTTTGCAACGTGGTTTTCAGACGCAGCGATTCCATCAGCAGGGTTTCATATGATTGATACAACTCGTTGATGGAAGAGTGTTTTCCGTTGGCAACCAGTTTCCCCATCATCCGGGCGTGGTTGGGGCTGTGGGACATGACCAGCAGTTTGTGCCGGGTGTGAAAATCCACCAGATTCCCCATACGCTTTCTTTTGGAAAGGGTTTCGCGCCACCGTTTCAAGGTGAAAATTTGCTCGATGAACATTTCGCGAAGTTTGGGATCATGCAGCCGGCCCTCTTCCTCCACCGGGATCAAAGGGAAGTGTTCTGTAAATGCTTTCGCAAACAAACCGCGGCCTTTTTTCTGAGGCATGCCTTTGAAATTTTTGACAGGGACTCTGTGCAAGCCGCTGCTGGGAGAATTTTTTTTAAAAACAAACCCGCAAAGATTTTCCTTTTCAAGCTCTTTGACCTTTTTTAAGGCCCATTGAGTCATCTGCCGGGTACGGTCAATGTTTGTCTTGGAGGTGACCAGGAGCGGATTGTCCGGATCACCCACGAGCCGCAGGGTTTCTCTGGGAATCCCCAACCCGCATTCCACCTCGGGGCATACCGGTATATATTCCACGTACATACCCAGCGTATCGATGAGGTAAGGGTCTCTTGTGTGTCCGCCGTTCCAGCGAACCTTATGGCCCAAAAGGCAGGCGCTGATTCCGATTTTAATACGGTTTTCCAATGGAACCCTTCCCCGGATTTCAAACCGGTGATGCTTACCCACCGATCAGCGGACGCGTCTTTTCCAGTTTGAAATAAACCAGAAAGCTGGATTCGCCGGCGTCCTGATCGGGGGGATATTTTCTGCGGCTAAGCGCAGAAATCAGATCGGGATCATTTTCCTCGCGGGTCTTGGTTAAGTAAAGCCTAACCCCTTTATATCCCGGACCGTCTTCCCTGAACAAATAGGTGGCGTGGGGGTTTGACCGGATGTTTTTATACGATTGCCGCTCTCGCATAACAAATGCCAGCAAACCGTCCTCCATAACATGGGGTCTGGCGTAGACTGCTGAATTGACATTTCCGCTGCCGTCCGATGTAGACAGCACGCCAAAACCTTTATTGTTTTCAAAATAATCTTTTAGTTCCATAAGAACCTCCTCGATATGGCTTTATGCATTATACAATGCTTTCTTTGAACATTAAGATCTTATTGGTCCGGCGTCAAATTTTAATCGCGCAATTTACAGACGGCCGGGAGCTTTGTTGTAAAGCGCTTGGGTTCTGACAGCATCGGTTTGCCGATGGTTTTAGCGATCGCTTTCAGCATATCTTTAAAAACCCACTGGTGAAAAGGATATAGCGTATACCAGTATAGAATGCCGCCCAATCCTTTGGGCAAAAATCGCGAATGCAGTTGAAGTTCGGTTGCATTATCGCCGACAGGCTCAATCTTAATGTCCAGCAGAGCTTCGCCCGGCGTTTTCATTTCCGCCAGCAACAGCAACCTGCGAGAAGCATCAACTTCCAGAACGCGCCAGAAATCAAGAGCGTCTCCCACCAGCAACTGCGATGGATGGCGCCGTCCCCGCCGTAGCCCGACGCCGCCGACCATGCGATCAAGAATCCCCCGCAGCCACCAGAGGCTGTTCCCAAAATAGTAGCCTGTTTTACCGCCGATTTTGACGACAGGCTGCCAAACCTCTTCAGCGGTCGCCCCGATACGAACCCGATACCCACATTCCAGGACCGTGCCGCCGGCATAGTCGGCATCACCGCAATGGGCCCACTCCGGCGGGTGCAAAGCGCCGGCATCGGTCCAACAGGTTTCCACCTGCTCCTGGCGGATCCGATCGAGTGCCAGTCGGATGGTTTCCCGGCAGCTAGCCAGCTGCTGGGGTATAACAGAGCGTATGCGATCTTCACGGCATGTTGTCGGAACACCGAGGCCTTCGGTGAGCGGCACGGCAATCGCTGACGGCACCGGTGTTATCAGGTGTATCCACAACGAGCTAAGATGCGGCGTCAGCACCGGTACCGGAAAAACAAGCCGTTTGGGCAATTGGGCCTCTGCGGCAAATATGTCAATCAGATCTTTGTAGGAGAGAATCTCCGGACCGCCAATATCGTAAGTCCGGCCGACAGTTTTGTCGTGTTCGAGGCAACCGCTCAGATACCCTAAAACATTTCCGATGGCAATCGGCTGGGACGGCGTATGGACCCAGCGCGGTGTAATCATGATTGGCAAGCGTTCAACCAGATAGCGCAGAATTTCAAATGAAGCGCTGCCGGAGCCGAGAATCATGGCTGCTTGCAGGACGGTCACGGGGACCGGACCTGCTTGAAGAATCTTGCCAACTTCATGTCGTGATCGCAAGTGTTTGCTAATGAAAGCATGGCTGGATTTCCCCAGTCCGCTCAGATAGATAATCCGCCCTACTCCGGCGCGTGCAGCCGCAGCTGCCATATTCCGGGCAGAATGCCGGTCAGCATCAACATACCTCTTTTGTTTGGCAATCATGGAGTGCACCAGGTAGAATATCGAATCACAGCCTTCAACAGCCCGTTTCAAAGACCCCGGATCGAGCATATCTGCCTGCACTAGTTCAACGTTTGCATGATGGGCCCACGGTCGGCAAGCCAATTTTTCCAAAGATCTTCCCAGGGCCCTGACTCGCCAACCAGCATCGAGCAGCCTAGGCACCAACCGTCCACCCACGTAACCGGTAGCCCCGGTAACCAGAACAGGTTTTGAGTGCATTTAACCCCCTTTTTCTTCGGCAGACACTAATTTCATTTCAGAAAAACAGAATTGAAAAAGCATTCTGATAATTACGTCAGCGGCCGTCAGACCGCTGACGCAATCCATTGTAGTTTACTATTAAAACCAGAATCGTTCAACAAGCTATCCGCCAAAGTTCCCCGCCCCGATATAATTGAGGGCATCTTGATATTTGACACCGACGGCGGCATAGGTGTCGTCGATTTCTTTTTTCTCGGTCCCCCATTCCGAGGGGCACTCGGTGCGCAGCGCATCGACCCTGTCGCTCATCTCAACAACGAGCATGTGAAGGTCTTCTGCATGGGGAAGCATTCTTTCTTTGCCGGCGGAAGGTAAAGCGTCGATCTTTCGGTGCAGATCAAACAGCCGGGCCTTCCAGATGGTCAGTTCTTGTTCCAGTCCTTTGCAATATTCTTTTACGTCCATGATATCCTCCTTGTTGCTGAATCAGCAAATCAATGTTTTTTATTTTTGTTCAGGGTTTATTTTAATATTAAATTTTGTGGCCCCACACAGCAAAGATCGGATCCGAATGGTCAATTTCCGAATAATGCTTGTCGTGTTGCGGCCGGGGTAAATTTCGCATGGAAAAGGTTTCCAGGTTTTTAAAACAATCACTGTTGTTGAAATATTCCATAACAAGCCCCACACGTTCAAACTCGTGAAGCTCTTTCCAGACCTTAATCGCTTTGGCTGGAAACCAGCGATTGGAAAATGTCACGGCAAACACGCCGTCCGGGCGCAAGATACGCCCAACTTCCTGAAAAACCGCTTTAGGATGAATCAAATATTCGACCGAAACCGTACAGACAACCACATCATAACTTGCTGTTTCAAAAGGTAATGACGGGTTTTTGTTTGCATCGTGGAGTATGCGCTCACTGAGATCTTTGTTATTGTTCAGTTCTTTGGCGTTAAGCCCCAGCCCCGACAGTTTTTTTAGATGTACACCAAAAGGCATATGAGATTTCCAACTGCTCATCAGGTCCAACACCTGCATGCCGTCTTTGATAAAACGACCATACAGGGTTTTTACAACCTCAACAGCGGTGTCATCCAAATGTTGGACCAGTCTGGGCTTCTGGTAGAAAAGTCGGTCCGGATGTTCATCGTCTCTTTGAAAGGCATCTTTCGAAAGAAAATCCGTGGGTCGATTCTCCCAGCGCGACTGCATACCGGGACCACTGGTTATAGTGTCAACCCAGTATCGGTATCTCCCGCCTCTCTCGCTCGCCTTTTCTTTTATGTTTTTAACAATGGCCGTAAGCTGGAGGTTATGTTTGGCCAGAGGGTGGTTAAAGTCGACTTTCAGTCGGCCGTTGCGGGCGCCAACATATCGAAAAGGCTGGAGGTTTTGCGGAAAAACACCTGCAATCCCTTTAAGAAGCCCTTTGGGATAAAAGCGGCCCATGCGAGGTTCAATGCTCTCATCCGCAAAGAATCGACGATTGAATTGATCGTCCTTGATCTCAAAGGTCTGGCGGGAGTCATGTTCAGCAACCAATGATCCCGGGCCAAAATCAACGATGGCTGATGCCTCTATGGACTTCCCTTCCAGGTCACCGTACAGCAGTTCAGGCAGGCAGTCCCTCCAGAAATTAATGTTATCCGCTTGATAATTTTCAGTATGAAATGCCTGGTCGCTTTCCCACTTGATCTTAAAAAGTATATCTGCAATCGCGTCTTGATGTATTCTTTTCATGCCATCGACCCCTCTTTTTCATTATCAAAAAAGCAATTTGTTTCTCACCAATCGAGGTAGACCCCCGAATCTTTTTTGTAAAATCAAGTTAAGGCCGAAAACAATCCGTTCAATAAGGAATAAATATGAGTTTATTGGGGGGTAAATACTATCAGCTGGATATTTGGGTGGTTTTCATCCAGAGATGATCTCGTAAAAAAAGCAGACAAGCGACCTTTTTACGAGAGCGCTTTGGTGTTTAGTCTTAGGCTGTCTAACGGGCTGGTATGTCAGAACAAATTTCAAGCTGAACCCCTTTCGAATTCATCCTTTTCGGGGTTTATGACAGCGACAGCAGGTAGGCTCTCAGGTTGGTCTGCTGGTTGGTCAGCCCGAATTTTGTCCTCAGGTTTTTGCGGTGGAAATGGATGGTGGTTTCGGAAACAGTCAGGATGTCGGCCATTTCCTTGCTGGTTTTGCCGTCTTTTACCAGGGCGGCAACTTGCATTTCCTGGGGGGTCAAGAAAATATTTGCCGCCGACAGCCGTTGCAGAAGCGGTGAGATAATATCGTTTAAATGAGTGTCAATAATTTCAACGAAAGTCCTTTCCCGCGGTTTGATTCGGGCATTTTTCAATTTGTCCAGATAAGGAAAGACCAATTGTTTTATATTTATTAAAAATTTTTGTTCAAGTTCCAGCTTGTCCGTCTCTCTTTGTTTTAATAACACCTTCAAAGCGATATTGGCTTCCTCTAAGTTTTGCGTCTGGTCTTCCAGCTCCTGTTCTCTTTTCTTCAAGGACTCTTCGGCCAATTTTAACGCCGTTATATCTTCATGGCTGACCACCACCCGGACGGGTCCGTCATAGGCCATGCGAATAGCGCGCATGTAATACCAATGTTTTCCATCCGGCGAGTGGCAGGGATAATCAAATAAAAACTCATTGATGTCCCCCTGTATGACTGATCGAAGCCCGGCAGCCACCTGCCGGGCTTGGGATTCTTCATTGCCGGTTGTCGCTTCACAGAGGGCCAAATAATTGACACCGATGGAGTCATGGCCGCCTTTCATCTGGTTTCCGGCGGCATAATTTCTCCAAGCCCTGTTGGTCTCCAAAATGACACCGTGTTGATCAAGAATGGCGATGTGGGCAGATAAAGAATTCAGGACGGTTTTGGCAAACGGATCCGTCCCGTGTACTATGGATTGTCTCTCCATGCCTAAGAATCCCTCACTTCAAAATAATCTAAAGGGGAATAACAAATCTATTTCATTAACGAAGCTCTCCGCCCTAAAGGGTGGGGAGCGGTCCGGTCTGTCGGAGGTTCGGCTTAAAAAGATAAATGCCGAAAAATTTGGCTGTATGGCTTCAACATTACAAAGTCGCCGATTAAATAAGAATTGTTATTTATAAAACTTCATCATTGATCTTCTGCCACAGGTCAGATGGTATGGGCAGTTTTTTGCCGTCCAGGCTCAAAACCGGCACAACCCCCAGTAAGGAGTTGGTAACCAACACTTCGTCAACAGCAAAAAGATCTTCCGGTTTCACGGCTCTCTGTTCCACCTTGTAGTCCCACACGGAAAGCAGCCTGCAGACAACCGCTTCCATGATGCCCGGCAGAACGTGCAAGGAGGTCGGCCTTATTACGGTTTTATCTTTGATCAGCAGGATATTGGCCGTGTTGGTTTCGGAAACGGTGTTGTCTGGGTTTAGAATCAAGGCTTCGCCGGCATTTTGGCCCTTGGCCCATTTGCCCGCCAGATAATAATAAAGATAATTGAGCGTTTTATGATCGGCCAGGGGGGTCTGGCGCGGATGCGGATATAAGGCCAGGTTTAAGCCCGGTTCTTGTTTGTCTGTAAGGCGGTGCGTGTATGGTCTGGCGGTTACTATAAGCGTGTGGTTATAGGGAGGAGCTTGGCGGTCTCCCATGGTGACCATAATTTTTATGGCTGCTATGGTGTTGAGCAGGCCGTTTTTTTCAACGACCTGGTGGATAATTTCATGCCAGGTCAGGTCCGGCGGTTCTTCTGCAAAAAGGTGCTGCCAGGTTTGATAAAAACGGTCAATGTGTGCATCCAAATGCTTGGGATTGCCGTTGTCCACTCTGATGGTTTCAAAAAACCCGTAACCGTACTGCAAGCCCAGATCTGCTATGGGGATAACGGCCTGCTCCTGCGGTTCCAGGGAGCCATTGATCCATGCATAGCTTTTCTTTGAAGATTTTTTTTCTTTGCCCATAAAAACCTCCATCAACGTTCTACCTTTATGGATGGTTTCTTCATATTCGTCCAGCGGGTCGGAGTCGAAAACGATGCCGCCCCCCACGGAAAAAATAATTTTGTTATTGTATATAGCAGCGGTGCGGATTGCGATGGAAAGGTCCATGGTGTCGTGAAAACTGATGTAACCGATGGAGCCGGTATAGATGTGCCGCCTGTGGGGCTCGAGTTCGTCGATGATTTCCATGGTTCTGATTTTGGGACAGCCGGTGATCGAACCCCCGGGGAAAGTGGCCTTTAAAAGATCAACCGTATCTCGATCCCGGTCCAAAATGCCCTCGACTATCGATACCAGATGATAAACATTCTGGTAGGCTTCCAGGCGTTTGTGTTCCGCCACCCGGACAGATCCGGCCTTACAGACTTTGCCGATGTCATTGCGCATCAGATCGACGATCATGGAAAGTTCGGCATCGTCTTTTTTACTTTGTTGAAGCTCCCGGCCTAACTGTTCGTCTTGGGCCGGTGTTTTGCCCCTGGGCCGGGTACCTTTAATGGGCCTGGTTTCAATGCGGTCACCGGTTTGCAGCAAAAACCTTTCAGGTGATGTAGAAACCAGCTGATGGTCGCCGGCATTGATGTAAGCAAAAAACGGAGCCGGATTGTTAGCGTACAGTTTTGTAAAAAGATTGTATGTATCCCCCTCAAAGTCCATCTCAAAGCGCTGGGACATGTTGACCTGGTAAACATCACCCGCGGCAATGTACTCCCTGATGGTTTCAACGGCAGCAAGGTAGTTGGGTTTTTTGAAATTAGATTTAAATCCGGCCGCCTCACCGCTGAAACTCCCTTTTGCCAAAGGTTCTGTTGCCAGGGTTTGTTTAAAAAAATTTAGATCATCATCAAGGCTGCTTTGCCCGGCAAGGTTGCGCTCTAAGATGCAGAGACGGGTGCTGTCAGTGCTTTTGTCGTGAACAACGATAATCGAGGGTGCAAAAAAACAGATGTGCGGAAGGCGCAGATCGTCTACGGATGTGCGCGGAAGGTTTTCCAGAACATCTTTAAGGTCGTAAGACAGATAACCAAAAAGCCCGGCCGCAAGCGGTTGCGGCAAACCGGATGGATCCAATCCAAGATCATGCAGACGAAACGAGTCGATGATCCAACGGAGGGTGTCGAAAGGATCGGCGTTGACCTCAAAGGTTTGATCCGCGGCAGTGAGCGTCATCTTCCGGTTGCTTCCTGTGAAAGTCAGCCATGGTTTGGCACCCAAAATGTGGTATCGGGCACAATCAAGATCGCCGCCGCTTAAAAGAACAGTTGTTCCGGCCATGGCAGCAAAGCGGGCTGAAAAATCTATAAACGATTCGTCCAGGTCAATTGTCTCGATATGAACACCGGTTATCTCGCCGGCTGCTTTTTTGATTTTATCCATTTTATATCCTGCCATAAATCCTGGTCTTCCGGGTCTGGCAAGATACATGTGGCTTTGCCAAAGACCGTTAAAAGTGCCTAAAGTTTGAAGTGAGCTAAAGTGAACTAAAGTTAAGGTATTCTGTCAATTTTATATGAATATATGGAGCGCAGCGATACCTTAACTTTAGGCACTTGTAACTTTAGATCACTTTAGGCACTCGATGTTCTGTAATATTAACTCCTTTCAGGAGTAAACCAAAGCCGGACTCTTTATTGAGTCCAGGAAAATTCCGTTGGCACTGCGCATTCCGGAATCCGAAACAGCGAGCGGTCCCAGCCGGAGGAAATTTTCTACAAGCAAGTAGCCGTTTTCAGTGAGAAAACTTTCAGGGTGAAACTGAACACCGTGTAGCGGATACTCCGGGTGGGACATTCCCATAATCACCCCGTCGGAGCTGCGGGCGGTTACATTGAGCGCGCTATGGTTGAATGCGACCATCAGAGAATGATAGCGGGTTGCAGAAAAAGGAGAACAGATTCCGTTAAAGATACCGTCATTGTTGTGTTGGATCATGCTGGTTTTGCCATGCATCGGCACCGGAGCGCGGACGGTTTGACCGCCAAAGGCTTCATTCATGCATTGCATGCCCAGGCATACGCCCAAAATGGGAATCCGGCCGCCAAAGGCTTTTATAAGGGGGATTGATATCCCGGCATGGGCCGGATCTTTGGGGCCCGGGCTGATGAGCACATAGTCCGGGTTAAGCGTTGCAATCTGCTGCAAAGTAATCATATCGCTTCTATGCACCTGAATTTCAAGGGCATATTTTCTGAACATCTGCACCAGGTTGTAAGTAAATGAATCGTAATTATCAATGACAAGCAGCTTGGTCATGGCAACCATCTCTATCCAGAAAAGAAAAAAGCCACCCAGTCGAGCCTGGGTGGCTTTCGCCTATTGCATAACTCAAACAATAAAATCGCTTTGCGATTTTATATAACGCGGCTGCGCCGCTCCGAAATATATTTTTTTGACTTATCTTAAAGCTGTTGAAAGGTCAAGATAAAATCGACGAGACCTTGGTCGCGCGACAGGCTATGAAAACAAACGGATCCATGACTCAAACGTCTTGACTTTGTCAGGGCCATAGTGAGCAAGGCCGCCAAGGATCTCTTTAACAGGTTTTTCAGTTTCCATGGAATGGCCGTTTTTGGAAAAAAATTTATCTGCAAAGCATATTATCTGTTCCTCTATGGATATCGGAACCATATCACGTGCGGGCAGCGGTAGATTATGGTGCCTTATTTCCTGGGCAGTTATGCCAACGCCCACGTGCCGTTCACATACCATAGCATGCTTAAAAAGCCCTTTGTTTTCAAGAAGTTCTCTGCCCAGATACCCATGGCAGATATAGGGGTATTTCCCGGTGCAGCACAGTTCCGGCGCGTCGGTCATAAAAATAGCAATATCGTGGAGCATGGCGGCTTCTTGAATAAATGTAATGTCGGGTTTAAGGTGGGGCACTTTTGCGGCGGCATCGAGGGCTTTGCGGGCCACACTTTTTCCGTGCCCGAGGAGCATGGCATACGTTTCCGAGCCGGGCTTATAATATTCGCCAATAATATCAACAGGATTCATGTGCAAATGGAATGTTTGCTATTAAAAGTTGATAATTGCCACTAAGACACCAAGGCACAAAGAAAGAATACTAAAATTATATTTTGTGTCTTTGTGCCTTGGTGGCAAATGTTTTTGGGTTCCATCTTGTTCGGGTTAAATCTTGGAAGCCAGCAGTACTCCTTCAATAAAAGGATCAAGGGCGCCGTCCAGAACACCGTTTACATTGCCGACATCCAGATTGATGCGGTGGTCCTTAACCATCTGGTACGGATGCATAACGTACGAACGAATCTGGCTGCCCCAGGCAATGTCGTCCTTGCCGTCGTGCATTTCCTGGACCATTTCATCCTGCTTCTGCTTCTCACGCTGGTAGAGCCGTGCTTTCAGCACCTTCAGGGCCATGTCTTTATTTCTGTGCTGGGATTTTTCCTGCTGGCACTGGACAACAATGCCGCTGGGAAGGTGGGTGATGCGCACAGCACTGTTGGTTTTATTTACATGCTGTCCGCCGGCGCCGCTGGCTCTGTAAACATCTATGCGCAGGTCCTTATCTTCTACCTCAACCGTTATGTCTTTCCCTAATTCAGGATAAACAGAGACCGAGGCAAACGAAGTGTGCCGCTTGCCGCTGGCATTAAACGGTGAAATGCGCACCAGACGATGAACGCCGACTTCGGTTTTTAAATAGCCGTAAGCATACTTTCCGCCGGCCGTAAAGGTAATGCTTTTGATCCCTGCTTCTTCACCGGGTTGAAAATCGATGATATCGATTTTAAAACCTTTGCGATCAACCCAGCGCGTATACATCCTAAAAAGCATTTCAGCCCAGTCCTGGGCTTCGGTTCCCCCGGCTCCGGCATTAATGGAAACAATGCAGTTACTACGATCATCCTCACCATCAAGCATAAGGTCGAAAGCAAGTTTGTGTATTTTGCCTTCAAGGGCGTGAACTTGGCCGGTGACTTCTGCGAGGGTTTCGGCATCAGACTCTTCAAGGGCGAGGTCCAGCATTAGGTCATGGTCTTCAAGATCATGGTAAAGATTTTTAAAGTTTTCGATCTGGCCGGAGATCAATGAGCGTTCTTGTAAGATAGTTTTGTTGTCTTCAGGGGTATCCCAGAATCCTTTTTGAGCAAGCAGGTTTTCGATTTCCTCAAGTCGTTTTTCTTTGACGGCCAGGTCAAAGAAAACTCCGTAGCTGCTCTAATTTCAGAAAAAGACCCTTTATGTTTTCTTTGATTTCGATGCCCATTGTTTACCTCCTATCATAAAATCGCTTTGCGATTTTATATAACGTCCCGAAAGTATTCGAGATCTAAAAAAATCGATCTTTAAGCTATCAGGTTGATTATGGCTCTTTTTTGATCATTTGGCAACAACAATAATCTGCGTTTGCTGCGAGGGCAAGGCCTTAATCTGAAATTGTCCGTCCATAAAAATCATTCTTGAATCAAAGCGGTCTCTTTGTTGCGGAGCAGGGAGGAGTGTTTGAGGTTGATTTCGCACAGGAGTCTTACTGGATCTGTTTGGTAGTGCCCTAATTGAGCGCAAACAAAATGAAGATTTGATTTCGTAGTTTATAACTCTCTCATACACGGATTATAACATGCTGGCTTGATGCCATATTACGTCTTTGCGTCTTCAACAGAAATCGGTTTGATTTTATTATATCAATAGGCTAAGGTTGTAATAATAAGATGCATGGATTTAGAAATGCCGGTTAACAAGGAGGCACCATGGCTTTACGTGAACTTGAGTTTCCGGTACACACGTTAGACAATCACTGTCTGCTTGCCCAAGGAAGCACGCTTGATCTCGAAACACTGAACGCCCTAATCGAATCTGGCCGTGAAGATCGATACCCGGAATCTGATCTGCGCAGATACGGTTCCGTGACGAAAGATACACTGTCGTTTCTCAAGGAACCCCCATTTGACAAAATCTTCGGAGATCCCCAGATAAAGACAGTCCTTGATACAATGCAGCGGGTGAGTTTGCCTCTGCCGGTTATGGAATATCTCGACTATTTCCAAAAAAGCGACGTATATACCTATCGACATTTAATCATTGTTTACGCGCTATCCATCATAATGGACAATGCTCTATTGGAAGATAAAGATGCTCAATATCTCATAGCTAAAACCGGACCGTCGCACGATTTTGGGAAAACTTGTACGCCACCGTCTGTTTTAAAGAAAAAAACGCCTCTGACTCAAAACGAACGGGCGATGCTCGAACATCATGTGACAGCAGGCTATGTCATTATGGGTTATTATCTCAAAGATGCTGATTGCCTGTCCGCCGCACTGGCTCGGGATCATCACGAAAGAAAGGATGGTTCCGGCTATCCCACCGGAATTCATCTCGAGGACAGAAAGACAGAAATTATTGTTGTCAGCGATGTCTATGATGCACTCATCTCTAAACGACCATACCGTGAAAGTTCATACGATAATCGGACAGCCCTCGAAGAGATAACGAAAATGGCGGAGAGGGGGGAAATCGGTTGGGAGGTCCTGCAAACACTGATAGGGTTTAACCGAGCAGGACGACCCCATTACAAGGAAGTCAAGGTTTCAATTGAAAAACGGGGTACTCCACCGGCCAAAAACGTTTACGGAATTACGGAAGAATAGGAAATAGGCTTCCTCAGGCTCTCGTAAGATGGACACTATTTAGATATTCTCCCATGAGCAGCCTGTTTTTGGGCGTGATATCGCCGGGAATTTTCTGGGTCACAATCCTGTATCCCTTTGATCTAAGCCTCACCGCTCTTGCCGTATCCACGGCAAGGGTTTTATCCATCCAACCTTCAAGGCCGTTGGTGGAAGATTCTTTCAAATCATGACAGCAGGGCAGAACCGCTACCCTGGCATGCTGTTCAATGGCCTTATCAATAATCAGATCGGTTAAAGATCCACAGGCATGGGCTGAGACCACAATATCATCCGGAAGAATGGTGATGTCCTGGACAGGCATTTGTTTATAGATGACCCTGTCTTTCAGTCTCGGCCAGGATGTGACCAAGGCGTTGGACAATTTTTTTGCATTTAAAGGGATTTTTTTGTCCACGGCAATGGCTGTCTTGGAACTGTCATCAAGGATAAGCATGATATGCGCCAAAAGGCCATGACCGCAGGCAAGATCTACAATCCTGCCGCCCCGGTATCTGCGCCGCACCCTTTTTGCCATTTCCCATGCTTCATGGAGCTCTTTTCTTGGAAGCGTTCCAGCGCGGCAGACAGCCCTTGCAATTTTATCGAAAAGGCTGTTGCCGGAAAAAAATGCCTCCTGCCGGGGTGTCAATCTGTTCTTTGAAGATTTTTTCATGATCCATAAACTACGTTATTATC
>JACNIG010000311.1 GCA_014383215.1 Candidatus Desulfatibia vada
AAATTTCTGACAGGCGGAAAATGGCTTGATTAAAAAATTAGGCGGTGGATTTTGGGCCATTTTCCCCCCTTGACAACCACATGGGTAGGCGATATTGGTTTAAGCTTGTATTTTTGTTAGTTCCGGAAAGGCTAAGATGATACGGAAAATTAAAATCAAAGAACTGATCTTAAAAATTGTGCTGTATGTTATGATAAGCTTGCCGGTTCTGCCCCAGCCAGCCGCCGCAGACAATCAAAATGCTGCCGAAGTATTTTTAAAAAGCAAGCTTGAAGCCGTCCTTGCGGTTTTACAGCAAAAAGAACTTGAACAACAAGCAAAGACCAAAATAGTTATTGAGATCATCGAACCCATGTTCGATTTTCCTCTAATGGCCAGGCTGACTTTAAAGAAGTACTGGGCTGGTTTGGACCAAGAGCAAACAGAAAGATTCATCGAACTTTTTAAAATAAACTTGAAGGATTTTTATGCAGAAACCCTGAACCTTTATACTGATGAAAAGATATTCTATAAAGCGTCTATTCAGGGAGGGCAAGCAAGAAAAATACTCATCCCGACCGAACTGATCTCGAAAGGTGAAAGAATATCGATGGATTACAAACTTTATCAATCAAAGAACAACTGGAAGATCTATGATGTCGAGATCAAGGGTACCAGCATTATCAGAACCTACCAGTCTCAGTTCTACCATGATATGCAGAGTGGAACTATTGACGATCTTCTTCATAAACTTGAAAAACCAAGAGGCAAATAGTCTAATTATTCAATAAGTTAAAATAGATATGGCCAAGCTTAATACACTGCCGGAGCTGTTTTTTGATAAAGTTATCCTCAGACGGCCGCAACTCGTTATTTGCTGTATTCTGATAGTGGTTGCTTTTTTGGGCTACAAAGCCAAGGACTTCAGGCTTGACGCCTCCGCGGAAACGCTGATTATTGAAAATGACCGCGATCTGAACTACTCACGCCAGATAGATGCCCGTTATGGCGTGCAGGATTTTTTGCTGCTCTCCTATACTCCCCGAGACGACTTGTTCTCAGATAAAGTGCTGGCCGACCTTGAACGATTGCAGAATGAATTGTTGCAACTGGAAAGGGTTTCCTCGGTAGTTTCAATTTTAAATGTCCCTTTGCTTAAAAGCCCGCCGGTGCCGATTAAGGAACTGACCGACAATATCCAGACCCTCCAATCCCCGACCGTTGATAGAAAGCTGGCCCGGATAGAGTTCAGCCAAAGCCCCCTGTATCAAAACCTGCTGGTAAGCACGGACCTAAAGACCACCGCACTCCAGATTACATTTCCGGTCGATGAAATCTACCAGGACTTACTGGCCCGGCGCAACGGTTTGCGGGAAAAACAAGCTACCGGCACGCTGTCTGCGGCAGAGACGGCTGAATTCAAAAACGCCTCCAAAAAGTTGCAGAAGCACCGGGACCGGATGAAGCAGAACCGGCATCAGGATATTACGGCAATTCGCGGGATCATGGACAAGTATCGACAGGATGCCGAGCTTTTTTTAGGCGGTGTCAGCATGATCGCCGACGATTTGGTCAGCTTTATCAAAAGCGACCTGAAAATTTTCGGCCTGGGGGTCTTGTTTTTTCTAATCATCACCTTGGGCATAATTTTTTTAAAAATACGCTGGGTCATACTGCCGCTGCTCTGCTGCGCCTTTTCCGCGATTTCCATGATGGGTCTGCTGGGGCTGTTCGGCTGGGAAGTCACGGTTATATCGTCGAACTTTATATCTTTGCAGCTTATCATCACTATGGCGATTACGATCCATCTTATCGTGCGGTACCGCGAGCTGCATTTCATCAACCCTGAAACCGAACAGCGCAAGCTTGTTCTCGATACCTTAAGATTGATGCTGAAACCCTGTCTGTATGCAGCACTGACCACGATGGCCGGGTTTGGGTCATTACTGCTCTGCGACATTCTGCCGGTCATCGCTTTCGGCTGGATGATGATTGGCGGTATTACCGTCTCTCTGATACTTACATTCCTGCTTTTTCCAGCCGTATTGATGCTGCTGCGCAAAGGAATTCCGCCGACCGGAAGAAGCCAACGCTTTGCCTTGACATCGTTTTTAGCGGAATTCACCGAGGCCCGCGGCGGCTTAATCCTGGCAATTAGCGGCATCATCCTGATTGTCGGCGCCATCGGCATCTCAAGGCTGGTCGTTGAAAACAGCTTTATTGATTACTTTAAAGATACCACCGAAATCTATCAGGGTATGAAGGTTATTGATCAGAAGCTGGGCGGTACGACCTCAATGGATGTTATTGTAGATTTGGTTGAACCCGAAACATCCGCCGGTACGGTTGCACTTGAATCTGACGGGGATAGCAACGATAAGTTCAACGAGTTTGATGAGTTCGATAAAACCGAAGACCAGGATAAATACTGGTTTACTTCTGATAAAATGGCTGTTGTTAAGAAAGTTCACCAATACCTTGAGAGTCTGCCGGAAACCGGCAAGGTCGTATCGCTGGCAACCCTGCTGATGATCGCCGAAGATTTAAACGACGGCAAACCCTTGGACAATTTCAAACTGGCCCTGCTGTATAGCGAAATTCCGGAAAAATTCAAAAAATCCTTAAGCGCGTATGTGTCTGTAGAGCATAACCAGGTGCGCTTCTTGGCTCGTGTCAGGGACTCGGATAAATCACTGCAGCGCAACAAGCTGCTGCAGCAGATCCGCCATGATCTGACCTGCAAACTGGGCATTAAGCCGGAACATTTCAAGTTAAGCGGAATGCTGATTTTATATAATAATATGCTGCAGAGCCTGTTTCAATCACAGATTCTGACCATAGGATTCGTCGTACTGGCGCTGATGGGCATGGTTCTGATTCTTTTCAAATCTTTGAAAATATCTTTGATCGCCATGGCTCCCAATCTGCTTTCCGTCGCGACCGTTCTGGGAGTCATGGGCTGGATAGGTATCCCCTTGGATATTATGACCATTACCATTGCGGCCATCAGCCTTGGGATTGCCGTTGATGACACCATTCACTACATCCACAGATTCAAACATGAGTTTAACGTTGATCGAAATTATATTAATACAATGCATCGCTGCCATGGAAGCATCGGCCACGCCATGTACTATACTTCCGTGACGATTATCATCGGGTTTTCAATTTTGGTTCTGTCCAATTTTATTCCCAGCATTTATTTCGGCCTGCTGACCGGGCTGGCTATGTTGATCGCCTTGATCGCCGCCTTGACGCTGCTCCCTCAACTGATTGTTGTTTTTAAGCCGTTTGGCCTCGAAAACGGCGGAGATCAGAGCATATGAGTAAAAAACATCTAAATGATCTATTAATGCTTTTATTGATGACTGCCTTTCTATCGGCCGGATGCGCTCACAAGCCTGCGGCTTCTCCCCAAGCAGTATCGCCAAACTTGCAACTTTCCCAGAAGGGAAAAGTACATGCAGCCAATCCAGAGCCGGCTTCAGCAGACAGCGGCATGCAAGATTTGGATGATGATTTTTTTGGCGATGAGTTTGACAAAGAGCAGAGTCAGATAGCAGACCCGTTTTCGATGTGGAACAGGGCCATGTTTCATTTCAATGACAAGCTTTACTTCTGGGTACTTAAGCCCCTGGCCAGAGGGTACAAGGCCGTGACTCCGGATATTTTCAGAACCGGTGTCAAAAATTTCTTCCGCAACCTTACAACTCCCATACGGCTGGTCAACTGTGCTCTTCAGGGGAAAGGGGAGGCTTTCGGAATAGAGTTTACAAGATTTGTCATGAACACTACTGTAGGTGTTCTGGGATTGGGGAGCCCGGCTGATAATGATCCCAGGTTGATCCGTCCTGATGAAGAGGACCTGGGACAAACCCTGGGAAGATACGGTATTGGAAACGGTTTTTATATAGTGTGGCCCGTTATCGGTCCGTCTACTCTGCGCGATACAGTCGGCCGGGCAGGAGACTGGTTTTTGAATCCCATCAACTATATTGATCCCCAAGAAGCGTCCCTGGCCGTTTGGAGTTTTGATAAAGTGAATCAGACCTCTTATCGAATCGGCGATTACGAATCCCTCAAAAAGGCAGCCATCGATCCTTATGTCGCCCTGCGTGATGTCTATATTCAGTTCCGCACTAAAAAAGTACTAAAATAACATTCGATTATCAGAACATCATTGACAGACAAAAAAGGAATCTGGTAAAGCCCAATAAACAAACGACGACAAGGAATGATAATATGAAAATCAGAGTGAACAAATCTACAAAGATCGGCCAAAAAGATCGTCCCAAAGATTCTGAGCTGGGTTTCGGGAAATACACCACAGAACATATGTTTCTTATGGATTTTACCCGGGAAAAGGGGTGGCACGATCCGCGCATTGAACCCTATGGAGACCTGTCACTCGATCCGGCCGCCATGGTACTGCACTATAATCAGGAAGTGTTCGAAGGCCTAAAAGCATATCATTTGCAAGACGGCGGTATCGGACTGTTTCGACCCGATAAAAATATTGAACGCATGAATGCTTCCGCCCGCAGAATGGTCATGCCGGAAATGGATGCCGCTTTTGTTCTGCAGGCCTTAAAGGAATTAATTTTACTTGAACGTGAATGGATACCAAAGTCGGAGGGTACATCCCTTTATGTCAGGCCCACAATGATTGCCAACGAGCCTGCGCTGGGTGTAAGGCCTGCGGATCAATACCTGTTTTTCATCATTCTCGGTCCGGTGGGAGCTTACTACCCGGAAGGGTTCAGTCCCACCAAGATTTTTGTTTCCGACGAATACGTTCGCGCCGCCCAAGGGGGGTCTGGAGAAGCAAAAACATCCGGCAACTACGGACCTACGCTTCTGGCTTCAAGGCAGGCCGCCGAGCAAGGTTACACTCAGGTTCTGTGGATAGATGCCAAAGAACGTAAGTACGTGGAGGAAGTCGGCACCAGCAACATCTTCTTTTTTATCAACAACGAACTTGTGACTCCGCCTTTAGGCGGTACCATTCTGCCGGGTGTTACCAGAGATTCGGTGCTCCAGATCGCCCGGCACTGGGGACTGAATGTTTCAGAGCGTCTCATCACTATCCAAGAGGTTGCCGATGGAGCCCAAAGCGGATCTTTAAAGGAAATGTTCGCGACCGGCACCGCCGCCGTAATTTCTCCTGTGGGCGAGATTTGCTACCAAGAAAACGTTTTTCAAATAGCAGGCGGCCAGACCGGCGATTTATCCATAAGACTCTATGACGAAATTACCGGGATTCAATACGGGCGCAAAGAAGACCCGTTTGGCTGGCGGGTTCGTATCGCTTGATTAGCTAATGCCCATCCACTTTTACTTAAAACCAATAAAGCTCAATTAAGGTGCTACTGTTTCGCCTTGAAGATCCGGTCAGCTCTCCAGCAGAATAGTAAGAGGTATGGTGTGCAGTTCATCTGATTTTTCCCGGGTGCTGCCGATTTGCCAGCCGGCACATTGGGCACGTCCATTAAGCAGCTGATCGATTTTACTGACAAGGCCCTTGATATCGATTACCGGATGGCGTGAAAATACTTGGGGAAGGCCGTAGGTGAGATTGCATTGGAGGCATTTGCCGGGACGCTGTAATAGGTTCAGTTCAAACTCAAGCCGGTTTGGCCTGTGGCTTTTGAATTTAAAGCTGATATCGTAAGTGCCTTCAGCTGCATCACCGTAAAGGGCGTCAAAAAATTGATCTGTACGATCTTCCGGAAACAGCTGTTGCAAAACATCCGGCGTAAAAATATCGCTAATCTCCTCTGATTTCATGATCATCAACCCTCCACTATTATCTTTCACCTAATTGAGTTCTGGTTTAATCAGGCCAACAGCATATGTTTTCAAGGCATTATCTGTCAAGCGTTCGCGGATGTTACATAAAATCGCAGAGCGATTTTTTTGCTTGACATGCTACAAAGTAGCATTAGCTTAAGTTTTAGCAGCGCTGCCTAAAGGTAAAATGGGAATGGTTTATGTTTAAGTAAACTCATTCACGCTGTTGGCAGGTTAATTTTACAGCTCAACCTTTACCTTACCCCTGAGGGTGGCTCATCCCCCATGGGCCACCCTTTTTGCCAAAAAAAATCGTTCAGGGTGTATTTTACAATCCTGAACGATTTTTATTGTTAATGACTTCTTCTGATGCCGTTATTAACTCCCGGTGCACATCCAGTTTTCAAAGCTATTTTTATTATGTTTGAAGATGACCGGCAGAAAAGATGCACGCACATCCAAGAAGCATTTAGATGTATTATCGGCTTTTCCACAAAAATCTTTAGTCCGCATTTTTCAACCAGCACCTATGCCGCCTTGATTAAGACTATAATTATTTAATAAATACAGTCTGTAGACTGTCACAAGGCAGAAGCATTACAGGCCTCTGAAAATTGACACACAATCGATTGCGTATTATCATGCCAATATTAATTTGGAGATTGCATATACAATGAATGTTAAATTTCAGAATATGGTTGAACAGATCGGCAAGGTCATACTTGGGAAGCGGGAACAGATCAAGCTGGCCTTGACCTGCCTGTTCGCCGGAGGACATCTTCTGATCGAGGATCTGCCTGGTATCGGCAAGACCACTCTGGCCAAAGTTTTATCCAGGTGTCTGGGTTTGAACTTCCGACGCATCCAGTGTACCAGCGATATGCTCCCCGGCGATATACTGGGGGTCTCCGTATTTGAACGTAAAACCAGTAGCTTTGTATTTCATCCGGGGCCAATATTTACTCAAATTCTGCTTGCAGATGAAATCAACCGAGCAACACCAAAAACCCAGAGCGCTCTGCTGGAAGCTATGGAGGAGCGTCAGGTAACCGTGGAGGGCAAGACCCGTCCTTTGGAGAAACCTTTCTTTATTATTGCTACCCAAAATCCAATGGAGCAATTCGGGACATTTTCGCTCCCCGAGTCGCAGCTTGACCGCTTCCTTATGCGCATAAATATTGGGTATCCAAACCGGGGTGCCGAACACAAGCTGTTAAAACAGGGTGAAGTTAAAAGCACTCTATTTAGCACGGAACCATGCTTAACACCCGGGGAAGTATTGTTGATTCAAAAGCAGATTGCCCAAGTCCATACTTCAGACGCACTTTTGGAATACGTTCAGGATCTTTTAGATTTTACTCGCAACGCTCCCCATTTTTACGCCGGACTTTCCCCAAGGGCCGGCCTCGCTTTTTTACGGGCGGCCAAGTCCCGCGCCTTTCTGCAAGGCAGGGACCATGTACTGCCCGAAGATTTACAAAAAGTCATGTTCTGGGTCATGGGACACAGACTCCGTTCCCATGACGATCGGTCCGAACTTTCCCGGGACAGGCTTGAAAATCTGCTTATGGAAGTCCCAATTCCTTAAAGAAATGAAACTTTTAAGCTTTAAACTATTCAACAAAGGCTCCACTTCAAAACCGTTTATCACTCTTCCTTTCACATTAAGCCGAAAAAGGATCTATATTCTACCGACCCGACACGGCTGGGTGTTTATTCTTATCCTTTTGGCTATGCTCATAGGGTCCGTCAACTACAAAAATAACCTTGGTTTTTTGCTCACTTTTTTGCTGGGCGGCATGGCTTTTGTCTCTATTTTCCACTCTTACAGGAACCTTTTGGGTATTCAAATATTGGCTGTTGCGGCCCAACCGGTATTTGCCGGTGACCGGGCCGTTTTCAAATTCAGTATGCGCATAAAAGAGCCGGCGCGTGCGGCCGTTGCTATTTCGTTGCCAAATGCAGAAAAAATAGTGAAAGATTTTGATGGGAATAAGGATAACTGGATTCGAATCCCGGTTGCAGCCAATCAAAGAGGAATATTCAGGCCCGGTTCTCTTTTAATCGCCACCCAATATCCTTTAGGGCTTTTTCGCGCCTGGTCCACTATCCGTCTTGACGCCCAATGTCTGGTTTACCCCAGGCCGCTGCCCGGACCGCTGACGACGGCGGATGATGCCGGCGCAGTCAATGGTGAAGAGGGCCGCGACATACCCGGTGCGGAAGATTTTCAGGGGCTTAAGTCCTACCAGGAGGGTGACCCTCTCGGGCATATTGCCTGGAAGGTACTTTCCCGGGGTCAGGGTCTTTTTACCAAGATGTTCGTAGCCCAGGCCGGATCGACGGCCATGTTGGACTTCGACGCCCTCCTTGAACCGAATGCAGAGCGCAAGCTGTCCCGGCTGTGTGCTATGATCTTGCAGGCCTGCAGCCACAATTTAGTCTTCGGTTTGAAACTCCCCGGCAAAGTAATTGATCCGAATCGAGGCGAGGTTCATCGCCAACAGTGTTTAAAGGCTTTGGCATTATACGCGATAACGGACACTATTACAAATGCCTAAGTGCTCTGATTCATAAATACGGAGACGTATTATAATTGGTTTATTCAGTCTATTTAAAAGTTTAAAGTGCCTAAAGTGATCTAAGGTGCCTAAAGTTAAGGTATTCTATCAATTTTTATTATAATTGACCTCGCCAGAGGCGAGTTCCATAACTTTAGCTCACTTTAGTCACTTAAAAGGTTCCAACTTGACTGAACAGGTTCCCTGGCACAAAACACGTCACCTTATTTAAGAATACATTTACTAAGACACTGTACGGTTTTATGAAAGATACCGACAAAAAACATCTCTTGCCTATCCTCGGAGCCATACTGCTTGCTGTTTCACCCCATTTATTCAGGTTGCCGTCCTGGATCGTCATCTGGTGTCTTGCCTTTTGGGCTTATGTTTTGGCGGCGTCAAAAAACAACTGGTACCGTCCCGGCCGAACGATTCTTGTTATTTTAACAATAGGCGGCTTTATCGGCGGGTTTGCGACCTACGGTTTCAAATTCAATTTGGACACCGGTGTGGGACTGCTCGCTGTCATGCTGGGCCTGAAACCGTTTGAGATGAATACCCACCGCGACCGCATGGTAACCCTTTTCTTGGTATATTTTCTGGTCATCACAAACCTGCTCTATTCCAACAATCTGGTCATGTCGCTTTTCATGTTTGCATCCGTGTTTTTGGCAACGGCGGTTTTAATCCGTATCAATCATCCTTCGGGCAGCTTTGCGGCAAATTTGCGTCTGTCAGGTGTCATTATGGTTCAGGCTCTGCCGATGATGATCGTTCTTTTTTTTCTTTTCCCCAGAATTCAAGGGACCCTTTTTGGGATGTCAAGCCAGTCGATAGCCATAACTGGTATTGGCGACAGGTTGTCGCCGGGGAGCATATCGAAACTCGTCCTTTCTGATGAAATCGCTTTTCGGGCAGAATTTAAAAACAGTATCCCCGGGCCGGATCGTCTTTACTGGCGCGGCATAGTTTTTCAGCATTTTGACGGCAAAACCTGGAGCCGGGGCCAAACCCGTCCGGTTCGGCAGGCGCCAGTGTCGGCCGGAAGTACGGTTGGATACACCCTTACCCTTGAACCCCAAGGAGAAAAATGGCTGTTTGCCCTGGATATGCCCATCACATCGCCACCCATGGCAAGGATGCAGAACGATCATACCCTGATGGCCTATCGCAAGTTGAAAGCGCGAATACGTTACAATGTAATATCTCAAACAACATATAATACCGGCGATTTCAAGTCAGAAGAGCGGACGGCTCTGATACTTCCGGCCCAAGGAAATCCAAAATCCACAGCTCTGGCCCGCTCCTGGGCCGATACTTTTGATAACCCGGCCAAGATTGTCAATAAAGCACTCGAGTTTTTCAGTCAGAATGATTTTGTCTATTCTCTAAACCCACCTTTGCTTAAAGAGGATGCCATTGACGATTTTCTGTTCAAAACCCGCAAGGGATATTGTGAGCACTATGCTTCAGCCTTTGCTTTTCTGATGCGCAAAGCGAAAATTCCGGCCCGGATCGTAGGCGGCTACCTGGGCGGTGAACTGAACCCATACGGAAATTATCTGATTGTGCGCCAATCCGATGCCCATGCCTGGGTTGAAGTTTGGCTTCCGACCAGAGGCTGGGTGAGGATCGATCCCACATCGGCCGTAGCGCCGGAAAGGGTTGAGCAGGGGTTTGAAGCAGCGCTTCCGCCTGAGGAACTTGAAGGGTTTTTCTTGCTCAAACATCTTGGACCGCTTAAAAGCCATTTGAAAAAAATCATTTTTAGGTGGGACGCGGTAAATAACTATTGGAATCAATGGGTCTTAGGGTATTCTTACCAGCGGCAGAGAGAACTCTTAGCGCAAATTGGTATCAACATCGGTTCCTGGAAGGGTCCGGTCAAATTGATTCTGCTGGCGCTTGGACTCATCAGTTTTTTTATTTTCCTGATTTCTATGCGGCTTTTTAAAACACCGGTTGCAAAAACGGATGATGTTCAGCGGTTTTATGTAAAATTTTGTACAAAGCTCACCAGAGTTGGTCTTACCAGAAAACCGGGACAGGGACCGGTTGATTTTGCAAAAACAGCGATTAATCTTCGCCGGGACCTGGAGGTAAATATTCAAGAAATTACAGATCTGTATGTCCTTCTGCGGTATGCACGCGGGGGCGATGAAAATGCTTTGAAAAAGTTTAAAGAACGGGTTAAAGAATTTGCCCCCAAGCCTACTATTTAAACTGAAGGATTTTGCTTTTACTGGCATAAATAATAGAATTATGGAATAATGGCTTAGCTCGTATTTCTCAAACCTTTGAACTCGCAACCCGCAACTCGCAACCCGTAACGGGCTTTTAAAATGATTAAGAAAAGAATACACAAAATCGTAGACCTGATCGGCTTCCCCATGGACCTTGGCGCTGATCGACGCGGGGTCGACATGGGACCTTCCGCGTTGCGGATAGCCGGTATTGAACAAAAATTAGAAACTCTCGGATATAAGGTTATCGACCAGGGAGATGTCCCCATAGCAATCAAGGAAAAACAGAAAATTGCCAACCGGAAACTCAAATATTTAAGTGCAATTAAAAAAGCTGCCGGTCAGCTTGCCGAGAAGGTTGAGAAGTCGCTGGCCCGCGGGCACTTCCCATTGTGCTTCGGCGGTGATCATTCTATGGCGATCGGTTCCATCGCCGGTGTTGCTTCTTTCTGCAGGAAAAAACAAATGAAACCGGGCGTAATATGGATCGATGCGCATGCGGATATGAACACGGAAGAGACCACACCTTCGGGGAACATTCACGGTATGTCGTTGGCATTATCTTTGGGTTTGGGACATAAAGCGCTCACTCATTTGTTGGGATTCGGACCAAAAGTAAGGCCCCAGGATTGTGCTTTAATCGGCATAAGGAAAATAGACCTGCCGGAAAAAGAAACCATTAAAAAGATGAATCTTCCTGTGCATACAATGGCCGATATTGACAAAAATGGGGTGGCGAATATCGTTGAAGCCGTGATCTCGACATTAAGAGACAGTGTGGACCATATTCACGTCAGTTTCGATCTGGACTGCGTTGATCCATTGGTGGCGCCTGGTGTCGGCACTCCGGTAGCGGGCGGGTTGAGCTATAGAGAGGCCCATTTGATTATGGAAACCATTGCAGAATGCGGATGTATGTCATCGCTGGATGTTGTTGAAATTAATCCAATACTGGATGTTAAAAATCAAAGTGCCGAGTTTGCGGCCGGAGTTGTAGCTTCCAGCATGGGGATGAGGATTTTATAGGCGATTTTCTATAAACAACGCAGAATTCCCTTCGAGAACATTCCACTTAAAATAGTTATTAAAGGAATCCGGTTTTTGGCCGATATACTATTAAAAGCGGAAGGCTATAGTGATCATAAAAACATATCGCGCTTTCGTTGATAGATATTAAGAGAAATAACAGATGGTTGTCGATGCCTTAGGGGGGACAAGCTAATGAGTAAATATAACATACTGGTTGTTGATGATGACGAAGATATTCTTGAACTAATGACCAGTGCACTTATGAATAAAGACCATACCATTCTTACTGCAAAAAGCGGCGAAGAAGCTCTGGAAAAATTAAAAACCGATGAGGTGAACCTGGTTATTAGCGATCAGCAAATGTCAAGTATGGACGGGTTATCTTTATTAAAGAAGATAAAGTTAGAGTATCCCGATATAATAACAATCATGCTGACAGGTTATGCTAAGGTCGATACGGCAATGGATGCCATCAACGAAGCGGGTGTTTACAAATTTTTTGCAAAACCCTGTAGCATAGAAAATATCCAGGCCGCCGTAAAAAGGGCGCTGGAACTTAAGCACTTAATAGTTGATAGAGACATATTGTTCGAAAAAATCAAAGGTAAGGAAGCTGTATACAAAGAATTTGAAAGAAAGCATCCGGGCATAACCCATGTAAAAAGAGATTCACAAGGGAACGTGTTGCTGTGTTGAGTGCTTCAAACTATAAACTTTCTAATTAGTTGCAGGATGTTATAAGAGAAAACATATCTTTTGGGATTAATGCATAAAATTACTTGACATGTTACATTGTGGCATTTTATGTAAGACATGAAGGTGGAATTTGACCTTCTAAATGACATTCTCCTTTCTAAAGCCCTTGGAATTACCCTGCCAAGGGCTTTTTTTATATCAATTCTAAGGTCTTTGCTTGTCGTGGGAGAGTTGTTTTGCCAAAAAACTGACAACCTTGTGCATGTGGGCCGGCACATGTTCCCCAAAAAAATTAACCAGAATGGAACTCAGATGTTTCCTGAGGACTGCATAAGAATAGTGGCGTGAAGCGATTTCGTAGTTCGTAGTTACCATTTGTTCCCTTCGCGCGGGTGATTCAATAACTTCTCGAACGGTTTGAACTGTTTTTTTGGTGAGAAATCCGTCCATGATCGCCAGATCAAAGCCATGGGGTTCGATATCGCGTACAAACGTTTCGTAACGATTGATCAGAATCGGCTTTTTAAAGAAGACAGCCTCAATAAAAGCATTACCAAATCCCTCGATAAGACTTGGATATGTAATAAAATCAGCATGAGGAAAAATATCCCAGAGCGAATACTGATCTTTATTATTGGCATGCTTTGCCCAGGGGTCTGAAACTCTGGTCTTGACCAGCCGAAGGTCCACAGCGTGCTGCCGGGCGTGCTCCTGAATCCATTCCGGATATTCAAAACCTTCGTCTCCTGCTTCATGAGATATTACCAGTTTATAGCGGGGATCTTGCAGTGCGTTGATCAGTTCAACGGCATACTCAATCCCTTTTCTTCTCACAATGCGGGTCGGTTGCAGGATTATTATATCATCGGGCTTTAAACCGATGGATTGTCTGAAGTCTTTGGTATGTTTTACGTCCGCTTGGGGTGGATTTTCAAAGTCCAATACATTGGGGATGACGATCGACGAAATCCCCTTGCGATGCGCCAGCTCTTCTCGGGCAGCTGAATTTATGACCACATGTTCGATGTTCGACAGGTTGGGCGGGAAGGCCATGCCGAGGTAATCATTGACAGCATTGATTGAATAACGCACCCGTTCCCAGTAAAAATCATGATGGTGGGCAATAGTGGGTATTTGAGTTTCAGCTATGATTTCCGTCAAGGATAACCCTAAAGGGACGTGCATGGGAATGGTAAGTGTGTTTTCGGCAATTAACAGGTCAATTTTAAACTGTTTTATGAAATTATAGAGCTGAGTTTTTAAAAAGGATCTTAGATCATGAATTAATTTGGTTACGGTAGCCTCCCGTCTTTTTTTCCCGAAAATCTGATCGTTAATCCATACATTTTGATCGTGCTGAAAATGAGCTTCCGGGACAAGGAAACTCTTTTTCGATTCACGGTCCAGTTCACCGGCAAACCAAAAACAGCAGTGTCCCTTTTGTTCAAAAACTTCCGCCCATTTACTCGATTCTAATGTGACGCCGTCAGTTCCTGCAAGGCGTGTGGAAACAAATCCGATGTTCTTTACCATCCGAAACCTTCTTAAAATTTTGTTACATTGGCGGCAAAAGACGGATCCCGCAGAAGCCTTCTGGCAAATGTCAAGTATTTCGTCACAATGGCTCTGACAGCAAGCTGCAGGGCATAAGGTCTGATCGGTTTTTCCAATAAATAGTGGACATCTGAGGATATACACATATTAACGACATCATCGCTGGCGCTTCCGGTGATGACAACCGAGTCTTCATGGGCTGCCGGAAATTTATCTTTTATGGAATCCAGAAAACAAAACCCGCTTTGCCCGCCTAAAAATACATCAATTACAAAAATGCCAACACCGACCTCAAGGCTGAGACAGTAAGATATGGCTTCATCAACATCTGTAAAGCTGATTACATTGCCCCATGTATAAAACTTCTTGATCATATCAGTGAGCACTTCACAAACAGATGGATCGTCATCCACAATTATAACATCCAGTTCATCAGACATGCCTCATACTCCTTGTGATCTCAAGTTATGCAACGCGCAATTTTGTATATTGCTCATTTTAGAACATGGTAGGTCTAAAGTCAAAAATTATTTGACGTGTTAAGCGTTTGAATGAAATTGCAACGGTAAATCCCGGCAACACATGCTTTGCATGGATCAAATTTCCCCTTTCAAATATTTTTGTCTATGGGGTTCCGGAAATTTTTCAATGGCATATCGCAGCATAGTCCGGGGCATCACGCGGTAATGTTCCTTCAGGAATGCTTCTGAGGTGGGCATGTCGCGCTTGCCTACCTCCCGGAGCATCCATCCAACTGCTTTGTGAATCAAGTCTTCCTGATCCGCCAACAGGAGTTTAGAAATTTTTAGGGTTTCGGAAAACTGACCGTTTTTGATAAAAGTAAACGTCGCTATTATCGCAATGCGACGCTGCCACAAGTTATTGGATGCGGCCAGGCGGTAAAGCGGAGCCTTGCTTTTGTTCATTAAAAAGGTGCCGACGATATGTGCGGCAGATGCGTCCACAAGATCCCAGCTGTTCACATGGCGACTGTTTTTCAAATACAGTTCATAGATTTCTTTTTTCTTATTTGGGTTCCCTTGGTTGTATTTGTGAATGATTATAAATAGTGCAAGCAGTCTTTTTTCATGAATCGGGGAAATCAGCAGCTCAATGGCCGCCTCTGTGGGGATATCTTGATATTTTTTGGCCAGCTTTCTCAACTCAGGGACCCTGATCCCTAAAAAAACATCACCTTCGCCATATTCACCCGGACCTGTTTTAAAAAATTTTTGCAGAGTTTCGGCTGTTTTCTTATCTGCTAGTTTTTGCAGCCTTTTTTCGATAATTTTAAGAGGCATTGTCGTTCTCGGTTTTGTTTACGCTCAATTAGGGTGGTGCTTTGTCACAAAACTTTGGACATTCTGATCAACGTACCT
>JACNIG010000022.1 GCA_014383215.1 Candidatus Desulfatibia vada
CCGATGAGCGGCGTTCTCCGCGGGTTTTCGCCCTCGACGTACTAAAGTACGCCTCGGGCGAAAACCCTTGTGCGGCCTTGCTCATCGAAAAAATATCTCATTTATGAATTGGAAACTGCTTAGTTCTCAAATGTATTTATGGATGGGTACTAATTGAGGAGTCGGGGAGTTTTCGCTGTAAGACCGCTCAATGGATAATCATATTTTAAACCGTGTGAACTCGTATATAAAGGTTCGTAAAGAAAGAACAGAAGCTTTTGCAATAATATTAATTGTTTTGCTGAACGACCGGTAATCGCTTGCGATGACAGTTTTTGGCAGTACGTCTGTTCTTTTTAACGATCCTTAATATACTCAAACAGCACACGCTTTAAAATCTGATCATCCATTTCGCTAATTCACAAATCATTATAGAAAAAACTCTTTAGACTGCTGAATTAATTAACCTACTAAACCTTCAGCTTGGCTGAAGGGCCAATCTTTGCTATTCTGTGTGCTTTGTGAGAGATATACAAGACCCTTTTAGGGGTGGTAATTAACTTTGATCCAGAAATGAAGAGGTATTATAAAAGGAATGTTTTATGAACTTCAATCTCAGCGGTGTTAAACAGGACCTTGCGGTTAACATCGACGCTGTTGCGGCTCTGATAGTCAATACACAGAAGAAAAATGGAGAAATACCCTGGTGTCGGGGTGAGAAAACGGATCCCTGGGATCATGTCGAGGCTGCTATGGGCCTTAGTATCAGTGGATATATCAAGGAGGCAAGGCGGGCTTTTGAATGGATGGCTCGCATGCAGCTTGCCGATGGAAGCTGGTATGCCTCTTACATAGATAGTATCCCGGAAGACAAAACCCGGGACACAAACATGTCATCATACATTGCGGTTGGTGTTTTGCACCACTTTCTTGTAACCGGTGATATAACTTTCCTAAAAAAGCTCTGGCCGACCGTTAAAGCGGCTATAAACTTTGCCCTCAGCCTACAGGCGCCCGGCGGTGAAATTTACTGGGCCGTCAGCCCCAAGGGTAAAATAGATTCCATGGCGCTTTTAACCGGATCATGTTCCGTTTATATGAGTCTAAAATGCGCTCTGGCCATTGCCCGGCAGTTAGGCCGTCAGATGCCTGAATGGCGAGACGGACTGATGAAGCTGAGAGATGCCGTCCGGCATAGGCCTTACAATTTTAATATGACCAAATCTCGTTATTCCATGGACTGGTTCTATCCGATACTTGCGGGTGTACTGAGCGGAGAAAAGGCACAGAAGAGGGTCGAAAAGTTTTGGAAAAAATTTGTGATCGACGGCCAGGGGGTTCGATGTGTCTCTGACCGACCCTGGGTCACCGTTGCCGAAACATGCGAGTTTTCGATAGCTCTGGCCGCTATGGGGAACACGAGTCTTGCAGAGACGGTCTTTGGCTGGATTCAAAATAAAACCAATACTGATGGATCATACTGGTGCGGCTTTACCTGCCCGGACATGACCATCTGGCCTGAAGATAAAAGTACCTGGACCAATGCCGTTGTTTTGATTGCAACAGATGCTATCTACGATCTTACACCGGCCAGCCGTCTTTTCAGCCACAGTTTTTGGGATACACAAAAGCTTTAACCCCAGTTGAGCGAATACGCTCAATAGGGTGTCCGTTGTCCTTTGCCCGTCGTTTGTTGCTAAGGCAATAAGAAGCGAGATTATATTTCAACTACAGGTGAAACACAAAATGAGGCCCTAAGAACCTGTAAAACCACTGACTACGGACAACTGACCACAGACGCCTATTCGAGTTTTGGCACAATTAGAGCTAAAGTAACTAACATTTAGGTAGATTCTTGAGAAAAGATTACCGCCCTTACTTTATCAAAAAAGCATATCTGGATTTTCAGAGTTTCTATGTCAGACGTTTTTTACGGCCTCAGTTCGAAGTGCTTGGAAAAGGCTATGTTTTTATGAAGCCCTGGCATGTGGAGATTTTTGGTGCGCCGGTTGAGCTGGGCAACTATGCCGTTGTGATAGCCACCGGCGACAACAAAGTAAGGCTGTCTGTCTGGCCTAAGCGACAAAACCAAGGACGTATTCAAATCGGCGATTTTAGCCTGATCTGTCCCGGCGTTAGAATCAGTTCGGCTTCTGAAATCGTTATCGGCGACAGCTGCATGATCGCAAGCAAGGTATATATAACCGATTGCGACTGGCATGGTGTGTACAACCGAATTTCCATCGGAAAGGCTGCCCCTATAAAGATAAACGATAATGTGTGGATTGGAGATAGTGCCATCATCTGCAAGGGAGTGACCATCGGTGATAACAGTGTTGTCGGAGCCGGCGCCGTTGTTGTCAATTCGATTCCTGCTTACACCGTCGCGGCCGGCAATCCTGCCAGGGTGGTCAAATCTCTCGATCCCCAGAAACCATTTACCCCACGATCCCGCTGGTATTCAGAGCCTGCCCGGCTTGTTAAAGAATTCGATCAGTGGGACAGGGATATATTGCGGGGTAATACGCTTCTGGGCTGGCTGCGGTCTATAGTGTCGCCTTAGTGTCATATTGCAATCATTGCTGACAAAAAAATGACAAATACAAGTGATTTACTCACCTTGCCTTAACCGTTTTATTAACTGTTCTCTTATTAATGGATAGATATAAACCATTATTAACAAAAGATAATTTGGTTGCTCAAACAATGCGACTCTTGCGGCATACCATTTAAATATTTTTGATTCTAAAAACGATTAACATATCAAAAAGATATCTCCGATTGTTTTTTCTCAGGCCGGCTAATTGATTAGATTGGCACCGTTCTTGCTTTTGTATTAACCAGTTCCCCGACCCGAATTTTTCATGAGGAATTTAATAACGGAGTGGATCTCAGGGTATAGATGTAGCCATGGGAAGTGGAGCAAAGATATTTATGAAAACATCTTTCAGAAAAAAAAGAGTGTAAAATGGGAATCTTTACTAAATCTGGTCGGTCATCGGCTAATTCCTCCAACACGA
>JACNIG010000301.1 GCA_014383215.1 Candidatus Desulfatibia vada
CGGAATCCAAATCAATTCCAATATTGAGGTGACCAGGATTTGCGATTGAAGGCAGTTATCAAGCATTGATTAACGGGGCGGCTGAGAGGCGCGGCGTATAGCCGCGTCCAACTCCAACCGCAGGGTTAGTTAAATTAATGCTTAGAATTGATTTTATTATCGTAATCCCAAGCTCGCATTGTTTCAGAACTCAAAATCCTATTGATGTCCTTTTGACTTGATTTGTGTATTTTTTCCTTTTGAACCTCAGAAAGACTATTTTCCATTAAAGCGGCATTTTTTACCCGACTAAAAATGTAGTTCAGTGTATCTTGACCAATTTTCATGGTTTTAGGGCCAATGATTCCCCTGTTGGCACTTACCTTAAGACCCTTCCACATCTTAGGCTTTACATCATATAATCTACCGAAAAGAATAATTCTGCACATTTTAGTATACACAAAGGCCCTTTCTTCATTCCAGGCAACATCAACATCAACTGACAAGAAGAAATATCGGTGAATAAAATCCGGAAGATTCTTGTCACCTGTAAATGACTGTATTTGGGCTAAAGGAAGAAGGTGTTGCTCAAATTTTCCAGGATTTCTTTTCTTTCCAAGAAGAAATTTACGCCATAGCTCTAGAGCCGCATTTATACTTGCTGAGACTTCTTCAGGAAAAGGTGGCCCGTTATCCTCAGCATAGTTGAGGAGATATAATAATGACCGCCATGAAACGGAAACTGCAAATTTGAGACACCAATCCCTGTACTTAAGCCTAAATTTGTCCTCCTTATGTAAGGGATAGAAGATTTCTCTTGCGAATGGAGTCTCAAAGGCATTTAGAAGCTTTTCGCATGATGAGCAAAGTAGTGGGATTTTAAAACCGTCTTGAATCCTTAAGTTCGGATTCGTTCTCATACGCATAAAACCCGTAGCAGAATTTTCGCGCAGCCATTTAAAAACGAAAGACGGAACAATGTGACTTTCTATAAGATGAGAATCAGTATGGCATAGCGCGCATCGCATAAAATCCTCATTTAGCTAACACGGCGCGGGTAACCAGCGGGCGGAAAACTATAGCGCCTGCAAAGATTTTAACGGTTCGCGCCTCGGCTTCTCCCCGCCTGGTTCACCCGCTGTGTTAGCTTTTTTTGGTATTTTTACAAGGATGATCTTCTCTACCATCAATAGTTGTATAGCCACAATCAAAACCGATTACTTCAATTTCATAATCCTGCCCACGGCTATGCTGAGGATGAAATTCATGAAATGCCATACGTTCTTTGCAAAAAGGGCATAAAAATTCACTCGCAATCTCTTGGGCTTCTTCTAATTGATATTTCAACCTTTCAAGATCTTCTTGGGCATTTTTTAAGTCTTGCTCTTTTCGCTTGATAAGCTCTTCGTTTGTTTCCTTGTCTTTCGATAGCCGTTCTAATTCCTCAGTAATAATATGGATTCGATCAGATAATCTTTTAGCAATTTTATCAGGCGTGCTTTCTTGGGCATTTGTTAGTTGCTCTTTCAGATATTCGTTCTTTTCTTTTAACAGTTGAATAGTAGCATCTTTCTGGCTGACTAAAACACGGTATAATACAAACAAGGCAATGATGAATGAAATAATTGAAGCTATTTGTGTGATAAAAATAATTTCGTTTGTCATCTTAGGTCCATTGTTGAAAAGCTAACGTGGTGCTGACCTGACTGGGGTTGAGCGTCAGCGAAATCCCAGTCAGAGTCAAGCACATGGTTAGAAATTTTCAACGCTTCTTAACCTGTAGATATTCAACTGTTTACAGATCTGATATTTTCAATCTAAACTGATATTCTTCTTCTGTTGCTTGTTGGAACCGAATGTTTGGTTGGTCTGCGAGAATTTTTCTAATATCATTCTTATGCTCTTCAGGCATTCTTAGTCCAAATATAATAGATGAAATATTAGCAGGTAATTGTTCTTCCGTATTGCCTTCGTCATAAGTTAATCTCCATTCATTTTCATAAGACCAATCTTTTGCTTTAATGAAAAGCATTTTTCTAAATATTGAATGGTCAATATTCCCATCCGAATCAAGTGGGTCTACTTCGGGATAATTGAAGTGGTAATCTACTGGGCGAGTTACTTCAATATCTCCAAGTAAATTATTAGATGATCGAACAAATTCAATGCAGAATCCCTCATGTTGATTCGCGTAGTGAGACCACATTAAAATATTATCGTTTATCTGACTCATACTAAACACTCCAAATTTTTTAATATCTTTATTTCTAAACTCTTCAAGCTTTTCTAAAAACGTTTTGTAATCTCTATTAAGATCCCCAGTCGCTCTATCCGTTTGTTTAAGATACTTACGAAAAGCTTCAGAATTAATTTCCGACTTAAATTTTATGTTACAGTCAAAGGGGTCATTAAAAGAGTCTGGTGTAGCAAGCCAGATTTTTTTGTTTATAAGGATAGAAAGGGAGTTTGTATTGTACTCTCGATACTTATATAAATGAGTTACTTTTGGATATTCCATAATACTTTTACAAAAAATTATTTCTAACGTGGTGGTAAGGAGTTGCCGAGCGAAGCGAGGGTACCAAAAAGCGTAGCTTTTTGGCAATCCCGCTTCACCACATGGTTATAAAGCCCCTCTTTTATGTTGATTCCACTCTAACTCTTTATGAGATGAAATCAGTTTTTCTTCTATATAGTGCCTCAATCCCGGCGGTTCTATTCTCACAAAAGATAATCCAATTTGATTCCCACCCATAACAGATTTCGTAACGGAATCTAGCTTTGCACCTGTCCGCTTATGCTTTGTAATAAGATGATTAGTGATTCTGGCTCTTGAGTATTTTTTTGCTGTTTGGCCGATGTATTTCGGTCCCCATATGTCCTTTATTGACGATCTAACAAAAATTGCATAGACTCCAGCGCTCAATGAGATCTCATTTAAAATAGACTCATTAACTTGCTTTCGACAGTGGTAGGTTCACGAAAAAGACTATTGGCTATAATTTCAACC
>JACNIG010000021.1 GCA_014383215.1 Candidatus Desulfatibia vada
GCGTGCGACCGAGACCGCGGGCGGCCGGGTTCTGCGAAAGCTTTCGATATTAAAAGACAAATAAAAAATACTTTCGTAAAAAAAGCCTCTTTTACGACTTATTACATGACCGCCAGGGATAACAGAGTTGTTTGACAATACGGTTATTTTTATGTATCTATTTGCAAACGAACATTAGCTGAACGAGAGGGGGTATTCGATGATTAACAAGGTAATTTTAGTGGGCAACCTTGGCAGAGATCCGGAAGTAAGCTATACACCGAGCGGCATGGCGGTTGCAAAATTCAGTATAGCAACTTCCGAGAGATGGAAAGATAAAAATAGCGGGGAGATGCAAGAGCGGACTGAGTGGCATCGAATCACTGCTTTCGGGAGATTAGGAGAAATATGCGGTGAGTATCTTTCAAAAGGAAGACAAGTATACATTGAAGGTCGACTGCAGACCAGTTCATGGGAAAAAGACGGTGTTACAAGATACAGCACTGACATTGTTGCAAACGAAATGAAGATGCTTGGGTCCAGAAGTTCCGCGGATGCATCCAGGCCGCCTGAACCTGAACATACTCCGGAATACTCGGGGCCGCCACTTCAGGATAGAGAGGATGATGACATTCCTTTTTAAATTATAAATCCGCGCTTAAAAACGCGCGAATTTATAATAAAAAGGAACTTTTCAAGGCTATAGTAAAGTATATTAAACTGAGTGTTATAGATAAAATTCCGAAATATCTTGAAATTGCTCCTGGTCTTTGGGAACTGTTATTGCGCTACTTGGACGAAGCCTCTCTTACAGCGGGAGTGTAAGATTTTTATAAAATCGCGAAGCGATTTTATTCTCCAAGTTTTTCTTCAAACTTTTCGTCAAGTTTTTGAGTCTCTTTTTTGTCAGGTCCGGATGTGGCGCCCTTGAAATTTTTGATGGCTTTGCCCATACCCGCTCCTATTTCCGGGAGTCTGCCGGCCCCAAAAATTATCAGAATAATTACAAGAATAATAATAAGTTCCGGCATTCCAATTCCAAACATATTGTCCTCCTATTAATCGGATCTGGTCTCTTTGAGTTCTTTCAAAAGCTGTACAAACTCTTTTGATTTTAAATAGCGGTCAATGATACCCTGATAATCGATCCATCTCCGCCAGGCTTCAAGCCAGACTTCGTTATGCCAATAGCAGTTTGGATTGCCCCTTCCATGCAGGCGTTCGATGTAATCTATATATTCTTCGCTGCAGCCCTCACAAAAACGGTAGGGGACTCTGATATTGTCCTTTTCAGATATATTATCACGTTCATCCGGATTAATCTGTGTGCCGCACTTCTCACACTTGAAGGCACAGTGGGCGCACTGAAAAACCTTCTGAACAGCCAAAAGCTTGCGTTTATGATTTAATGCAGCTTTTTTGTCTCTGGAGTGCTGCAGTTTATTGTTAAAATGGATAACGTTAGTCACGATAGGCCCTTTTTACTTGAAAAGATAGAATCCCCGGTAAATTTGTTATATAACACCAGGTAATTTGAGTGTCAATCTATTAGACCGCACCTTCTAAAAACGTTAAAGTAGGTCTATAGTGATTGTCATAAATATGTTCCGATTGAGTAACTTAGATTCATATTTTTAGCAAGCCGCCGGATGATTTCGTTTAGGTCGGGAAGCTGTCTGAGGAAATTAGAGCGCGTTAAAGCGAACATCCTCAGAGTGCCTCCATTGGGAGAACAAAATCATATTGCGGCACTATATTCTTAAAACCCCAGCCATGTTCGCTTTTACGCGCTTTTATTTACGAGTTCTTGCCGATCTAAACGAAATTATCCGGCGGCGGAAACGGAACGTTATTTTGACAACTGCTATAAAAATTTTTCAATGATGAAAGAAATTGTTCATGAGAGATGCGGGTAAAGGCTTGTAATGCATTATAATGTATGATAATCTTGATGGCGTCGTAAAAAGTAGAATTCATAGCGTTTTACTAACGAAAGGATCTTGAGTGATGAAAAAATTTCAGCCAAACGGTCTTCCGGTACTGATCGGAAGCCTTCCCATGGATGACCATGATGAAGCCGTCAACCTTGTGTTGGAGCACACGCCCCAAATCCCGTTGTGGATTCAGCTTCCGGTTTATAAACAGGAGGGGATGACTGCTCAGTTTCTGCCTGGATTTCCCGGGCTTGTTACCGTAAACGACAAGTCCTTTATCGATACGGCAGTTGATGATTTCGATAATCAACTGCTATATTTCTACGAGGAGTATATGGCGGTGACAGAAGGGGAGAAGGAGCTTGAAGATTCCCGCTTTACTCTGACCGCCGCTACTGCCAGGGGTTTTTTTACGCTTTTGGACAGGATCGAAACTTTTGACGACACCCCGGCAGCACTCAAAGGTCAAATAACCGGCCCCATAACCTTCGGGTTGGGAGTGACCGATCAGAACGGTAAGGCCATTTTTTATAACGAGCAGGTGCGAGATGCGGCCGTGAAGCTTCTGGCTCTGAAAGCCAGATGGCAGGTCAGGATGCTTTCAAAATTCAAACTCCCGGTAATCGTGTTTTTAGATGAGCCTGCTCTGGCCGGCTTTGGGTCATCTGCTTTTATCGGTATGTCACGTGAAGAGGTCGCGGCCTGCCTGGACGAAGTGATTGGTGCCGTTCATGACGAAGGAGGCCTTGCAGGTATCCATGTTTGCGCCAATTCCGACTGGTCCGTGATATTGGATTCGCGCACTGATATTGTCAGTTTTGATGCCTATTCTTATTTTGACAAGTTCATCCTTTATCCGGATCATATTAAGACGTTTATGGAATCCGGCGGCATCCTGGCCTGGGGAATCGTACCGACCTCGAATCCTGATGACATAGAAAAAGAGAGCGTCGATTCTTTGGCGGCGGCTTGGCAGGACCAGGTTCAGGCGGTCGCGGCCCTTGGCATTGAACCGTCCAAGATACTGGCCCAGTCTCTGATCACTCCGAGTTGCGGGGCGGGTTCTCTGAG
>JACNIG010000299.1 GCA_014383215.1 Candidatus Desulfatibia vada
TGGTTAACAAATAAAACTAATTAAACCAATAAAACCAATCGGACAATTTAAATTAGTACTATAATCTTAGTGTCTTAGTGCCTTTGTGGCTGAACTATTACCGAAATTTTATCTATAGTCTGCTTTCGGCGAACGTATAGAAAGTATAAGTTAAAGTTAATGGGCTTTCAAGTTCTAAATCGTTACAAGCGAATCACTTTTCATTGATAGCTAATCATGGTATGATTTCTTAAACAAATTGGTTCAATATAAACTGGAAATTATGGAATGAAGAAATTAATTTTAACTTTTCTCATACTTTCCCTGTCTCCATTGTTGTCGGGTGCAGACACCGTTATTTTAAAAAACGGTATGCGCTTTGAGTCAGATAAGATCTGGCAGGAAGGCAATGAAATTAAGTGCTATAGAAGTGGTATAGTCATCGGTTTTTCGAAAGACGACGTCGAGCGAATTGTCAAAACACCCTCTGAAGCGGCTGAAATCACGGTACCTGCTGCTGAACAAATGACAGATTATGATGCAGATAAAAATAAAAGCAAAAATGAACAAAAAGAAACAGTTGAAACTGCGCCGGCGGCTGCCGCAAAAAGCCCGGAATTTAATTTTGATGAAATTAAAAAACGATTTGAACGTATTCAAAAAGAATTGGATCTGGCCTACCAGACCATGTTGAAAGAATTTGAACAGCTTGAAAGGGACAAAAAACGCCTCAAACCCGTAACCGCGACTATAAAATATAATGAAAGAGTATTAAGATACCATCAAAATTTAAAAGATTATGAACGCAAACGCAAGGACTTCAACAATGAAGTCCAAGTCTATAAAATCCGGGCTGAAAAAGAGAGTGATAAACGATTGTTTGATGATGAAAACTTTGCAACGCTGCTCAAGGGGTGGCTGAATAGTCCCGTTGATGCTTTTATCGATCTGTGGGGCTATCCGGACGAAATCATAAAAATATCAGATGGCAATCGGCAATACCTGTTTGTTATCGAGGTTACACCTTCCTTTACTCGTAAAATTCTTTTTTTAACAAATCCCGCCGGTAAAATTATCGAACTTAGAACGGATGTCGAAAAAATCAGCAACGCATCACAGTAGTCTCTACCCAACCCGGACAAGCCGGAACCAAACAGGATATATTAAAACTTTTACCACCTGTGCCATTTAACAAGCTGATACTGGACACTGGATGCTTGATGCTGGATAAAACAAGGACAACATCCTATTAAAATCCAGTATCCAGAAACTAGCATCAAGCATCTTATCCATAAAGGCATCACAAGGTGTTATAAAAATATTTTGCCACAAAATGCACAAATTTGATCACTAAGAAACTAAACAAAGATTGCCCATTCTATCCTACTTGTCGATAAATCTCTGAAGAAATTGTATAATATGGCATCGTATCTCCGGATAAAAACGGCCCTTCTACTCCAGCGGCTTTCATCTGCTTATGAAAGCAGTCGAAACAAGCCCAAGATTCCCAGTGAAGTTTGGCAGCATGATCCAGACAATCACCATAATGGGGACAAAAGATGTTTCTGTTTCCATTTTTGCGAATCGGGTTGGGATTTTTATTCATAGTTCATCTCCTTGATTAACTTTTTTCCATTAAGCGTTTAGAAATTTCACGAGTCTCTGGTTATGCCTTGCCGGTCCAAGCCGAGGCCTGACAGAACGGATTCGACCAATTCAAAAGTCTTATCACCGGTCCATGAGTCCTTGTCGGCAAAATGGTCAGCCCCGGATTCGAGAGCGGCTTGCCGGTATTCAGGAAAATCATATGCTGTAAAGACCACGATACAGGTGTTGGAATAATCGGTTTTGATTTTGCGAGTCAGGTTAATACCATTGATGTCCGGCAGATGAATATCCAAGAATATCATATGGGGCAGGCAGTTATCGATTTTTTTCAGGCCCTCTGCTCCCTGGGATGCCTCCTCAATAGAAATAAACGGGAATCGGCCCTCCAAGGCCTTTCGCAATGAATACCGAAAAGGGTTGTTATCATCAATTATTAGTATCGTGAACAATGGGTTTACCCGCGTCTTCCGGCTGTTTAACATCAATTGGGTGTCCGTTGTCCTTTGTCCGTCGTCCTTTGCTAAGCAATAAGAAGCGAGATTATATTTCAACTACAGTTTAAAAAAGAACCTAAGAACCTGTAAAACCACTGACAACGGACAACTGACCACAGACACCTAATTACCTTTTTGCCGTTGCTCACAAAAAAGAGCATAATTAGGCTAAATCCCCTTTACTAAACAAATTTGGCATGATAAATGGAGCGAACACTGTATATTACGCTCAAATAAACTGTATTTATCACCCGCAAAAATACTACCAAGTGACAATCAGCGGAATTTAATATGACAAGAAAACAAAGAATCGTCATAGCCGAGGATCATACAATACTCAGAGAAGGGCTGCGTTCGCTGTTATCTTCTGATGAGAAATACGAAATCGTAGGTGAGGCCGAAGATGGTCGTGACGCCATCCGCCGTGTTGAAAAACTGACACCGGATCTTTTGCTTATAGACCTTTCCATGCCGAGAATGAACGGTATTGAAGCCATTAGAGACATAAAAAAACGACACCCGGAGATAAAGATTATTGCACTGACGGTGCACAAAACAGAGGAATACATTCTTGCAACCCTTGACGCCGGTGCCGACGGGTATGTTTTGAAGGATGCCACTCATAATGAACTTTTGATGGCCATAAGCAGTGTTTTATCCGGAAAACCGTATTTGAGCCCGGGTGTTTCTGAAAAGGTAATTGAAGGGTATCTGGAAGGAAGACGAACCTTAAAGGCCGGTACAGCCTGGGATACCCTTTCGCAGCGCGAGCGGGAGGTTCTCAAACTGATTGCCGAGGGATATAAAAACAAAGAGATTGCCAACATTCTCTTTATCAGTATCAAAACGGTGGAAAAACACCGTTCCAACTTAATGAAAAAGCTGAGTCTTCACAATGCGGCATCACTGACCGCTTTCGCCATCGAAAAAGGCCTAATCACTCCCTAAATAGAATCGTGTTGCGATTTCATGAAACGCGGCTACGCCGCAAAGAGATTACTATCCTTTCTTATATTTGAATTCATCCTGCGCTGCAATGCTACTACATTACGGAGGTCCTGTCGTTTTCTTGAAGGGCGATATGCCGATCGAATACGAAAGCGCTGCCCGTGGCCCGATATTTGGGATGGCTTCCGCGGCTTCTCATGATATATTAAAACATCACACCATCCTAAATATCAGGCCACATCGCCATAGCGGTATTCATATCGACCTTCAAGGAAATGACAGGATCGGAGTAAATCGGCGACAATGCTACACTCTTTAAGCGGTAAATTCCCTAAAAACGGTAAATGCCGGTATAATTTTCTGGTGTGATTTTCAATAACTCAGATTTGACGCTCTGCGGAACTTTGAGGGTTTCAATAAAGTCGGCAATTGTTTTGCCGTCGATGTGTGCATGGCTCCGGGTCAGCGCTTTCAGGGCTTCATACGGTTTTGGATATCCTTCGCGACGCAAAATGGTTTGAATCGCTTCGCTAACTACCGCCCAGTTTTTCTGTAGATCGGCACGGATCGCGTCTTGGTTCAGTATTAGTTTTTCCAATCCTTTTAACAATGATTGCCAGGCAATCAGGGTATGTGCCATGGGCACCCCGATATTTCTGGTAACCGTCGAATCAGTCAGATCTCTTTGCAGTCTCGAAACCGGAAGTTTGGCGGCAAGATGCTCAAAAATGGCAATGGCAAAGCCCAGATTCCCTTCTGAATTTTCAAAGTCGATGGGATTGACCTTATGTGGCATAACCGAAGACCCGACTTCTCCGGGTTTAATTTTTTGTTTGAAATAATCCATGGAAATGTACGACCAGATATCGCGGTCCAGATCTATTAAAATCGTATTGATTCTTTTCAGGTTATCGCAAAAGGCAGCCAGATTATCATAATGTTCAATCTGGGTTGTAACATTGGAGCGTTGCAAGCCTAACAAATCGTTCACCATATGATCACCGAAAGCAATCCAGTCGATTTCCGGATAAGCGACGTAATGGGCGTTAAAATTACCGGTTGCCCCGCCGAATTTGGCGGAAAACGGTATTGTTTTCAAAAGCTCAGCCTGTTTCGTCAAGCGCTCGACAAACACATAAATTTCTTTACCCAAGCTGGTTGGGGATGCCGGCTGACCATGGGTGCGAGCCAGCATGGGAATATCTTTCCATTCCAGGGCCTTTTCCATCAAGGCCGCGACGATCTCCTCCAGAACAGGCCTTAAAGCTTCTGTCCAAGCGTCTTTTAAAGAGCAGGGTATAGCGGTATTGTTGATATCCTGTGATGTTAAGCCAAAATGGATAAACTCCTTGAATGCTTCCAGATTCAATTCGTCAAATTTTTCCTTCAGATAATATTCCACAGCTTTGACATCATGGTTGGTGGTCGCCTCAATATCTTTCACTCTGCGGGCATCCGCCGGCTGAAAATTTTTGTAGATACTTCGCAAAGAATCAAACAGACCTTTATCGAAATCTTTTAATTGCGGCAGCGGCAGGTTGCACAAGGCGATAAAGTATTCGACCTCTACCAGCACGCGGTAGCGGATCAAGGCCCCTTCTGAAAAATAATTGCTCAATTTTTGCGTTATTTTGTGATAACGACCGTCAACAGGAGAGATAGCATTTAAGGGTGTAAGTTCCATAGTATTTACCTATTTTGAAAACGTTGAATAATGCATTGGTTATGTAGGTTAAGGGTAATTTCTCAATAAGCTCGGGGAAAAGGGCTTCAGGGTTTTTCAAAATTTGATAGCGCCTTTTTTGAGAAATTCTGAAGCCCGACGATTTTCTAAACCCTAACTTATTGAGGAGTTACGGTTAAAAGAAGGTATTAAATAGCACAGTTATAGCCATCATGCACCTGTTTTTTGCTAATCTATCATTTCCGTGCAATGATTGAGCAGCGGCGCTGCAATGCTAACCGCAATATTTTGAAACGCTTCATTGAAAGGATCAATTCCTCTGAAGCAGAGGTTATAATACGGATCTTCCGACTCTCCCCGCGCAAAATCGTTTCCGAGCCATTTTTGTTGAGCAGCCCTTAATGCGACCGATTCAGCCTGTTTTTTAATCAGCACCCTTTTAGCATATTCAAAGGACGATTCCGGAAAAAAGGGCAGCGGCTCGGACATGCCTTGCCAGTACAAAGACAAGAGATATTCGATGATATCCGTGCTGTTACTCACACGCTCAAACTCATTGACGGAATCTTTGCATAACAATAAGCTGCTGCCGGGATATTTATCTTCATCTAAAGCACAAAGAACAAGGTGATAAATCCATGTATTTAATAGATATTTAGGTTTTTCCGACGTATAGTTAGCTCGAATCAATGCGTCCGCATGTATACCGCTAATTCTGCCGGTAAGGTGAAACTCTGCGATTTCAAGATCAACTTTGAAAGCCTCCAAAGGTTCACTTTTGGTATGGTCTTTTATTTTCCTAACAAATATCTCGGCATCTACGCTCATTTCATTATAAACTAATTCACCGACATTGCCGTGTGGTAATCGTCCTCCGGCCCGCTGCACTGCCAGGCAATCTTCCAAAGTAGTCCCTGAAACCCTGCTGTTCACAAGATCCTGCCCTAATATATACTTATCGAGTCCGCTTAAGCTGAAATTTTCCTTTTCTTCTGAAACAGCGTCAGTTTTTGTCAGATAAATGCCCAGGCGTTTTTCAAGGAAAAACTTGGCCGGGTTGCTGATAAAAGTGCACAGAGTGTCAATATCTACGTTTTTCCATTCCAATGACGGCTCCGGCAGCGCTGCTGAAATCAAAGGTTTACTATCTTGGAGGTCACGCCTGCTTTGGACGGCGGCAAAATTCTCGGCAGAATAGCTGAACAAATCGCTCTCTTTAGAAAAATAGGCCGGGGAAAACGCCTGAAGTCTATGTCGGGTAATCAGTTTCTCGGATGAGAAGCCGAAAGCTGCGCTGATATAATCCAGCAGTTCACTCACAAGCACGGATGGAGGTGCCGGCGAGTTGTCCTGGATACTCTGCCCCACATAGCTTAAATACAGCTTATCTCTTGCGGATATCAGAGCCTCAAGAAACAGGTATTTGTCGTCATATCTTCTGGATCTGTCTCCAATTTTTGGCTTTTGGGCCATCAGATCAAAACCCAACGTTTTTGACTCCCGCGGAAAGGTATCGCTGTTCATGCCGACAAGACAGATCACCTTAAACGGAATACTGCGCATGGGAAGCATGGCGCAAAATGTTACACCGGTGGTAATAAATCCGGTTCCAAAATCTTCCTGTTTTAAAAGACTATCCAGATATGACCGTACCACTTCAATTTCGATGGCAGTATTAAAGCCTGATACATCTTGAATTCCGGACAAATCATCAAGCCTGCGGCGCAACACCTCCATCTCGCGCTCTAATTCTTCATTGGAGGCAAAAAACTGCTCGAGGATATCCACAAGCATCGTGTGCCAATCTTTTAGGGTGCTTTTTTGTTGCATAGCGTTCACAACATTAAAAAGTCTGTCTATAAACTCTAAAAATTTGCCAATACTCTTGGCTTCACTACCTTCGATATGATCATAAGGCAGGATTCCAGAAAACATCCGTTGGTTGTTCCCTGGCAGGGCGTATCCCAAAAGAAGTCTTTCAATCCCGGCCCGCCAGGTATTTTCTGCAAAAGGCGGGAGTCCGAGTCTGCTGCGGTGTTGAGCATCAATACCCCAGCGAATGTTGGTTGCTTGTATCCAGCGCTCAGCGATCTCAATGTCCGCTGCGGACAGGTTGAATTTTTCTTTAATACCGGGGACTTCCAGAAGTGCCAGGATACTGGGCACACTAAACCTGCTGTTCGCCAGGTCAAGAATGGAAAAAAAGCCGTCGATGCCGTGGCTTGCCTTTCTGACACCCATATCGGCAATACTGAAAGGGATTCGGAGGGCGGCATCAATCTGGGCGTCAAACACCGCTTGAATATAAGGCCCATACGATTCAATATCAGGCGTCATGACAATGATATCCTGGGGCTTGAGTTGCGGATCTTGTTCAAACATGGCAAGCAGATTGTCATGCAGGACCTCAATTTCCCGCATGGGGCTGTGGCAGGAGTGAACCTGAATGGATGAATCGGTGTCCGGCGGCAGTTGACGGTGGTTAAGACGGGTTCTCGCAGAATTCTCCAGCTCGCCGGAATTTAATATGTCCCCATCATCTGGAATGCCCCTGTCCCTTAAATATAAAATGTCCGACTGAATTCCTGCAAGCACATCGCGTCCGCCCGGATCTTCATATTTTTCATATATGCGCCCGTCCAGACCGCTGATCATTTCAAAAAAATCCCGGCCCAGCGCTCCCATGGATGCCAGCAGCGTGTTTCCTTTATCAAGGTGAAGTTCGGCATCTTTATTGCTAATATCTTGATATTTCTGATGTATTTTCTTTATTTGCGTGTTGGAAACAATATCGGCCCAATGCTCTTTGCAAGGATTCATCATAAAAAGGTTGGCCTGCGTCAGCCTTGATATTGCAACAAACACCTCCAGATGAAACCACGGCAAATAGGATATTCCAAAGATGGATACCCGGGGAGGGAAATTTTCCATGCTTTGTGTCTTGTTTTTGATTTTATCAAACAGGTCTTGGCGTAGCCGGGCCCGGTGCGCGGGCTCTGTCGCGTTCACAAGCAGGCGCCAGAGCTGGGCCTGCCAGTAACTCTGTCTCCCCTTTTCCCAACCGAAAATCATTTCAGGCCGGAAAATAAGGTACTGGTCAAACAAATAGGCTATTTTTTCGGAAATTTGAAAAAGTTTAAGATTATCGGCATCATCGTCAAGATAGTGTTGCAGGCTTTCAAAACCCGGTCTATGCAAGCAGCCCGGCAGGATTTTCATGATCCTGAACGTCAAGGCGTCAGGATCAAACAAGGATTGATCCGGCAAATCCGGCAGCAGTCTTTTAAACAGCAGCTGTAACAAAGCATTGGGAAACAAAAACAAACAATTGGCACAGATCCCATTGTGCCGGGCAAGCTCCATGGATATCCATCGCTGCATTCCCCTGCTCTGGACAACGATGATCTCCGGCGCTATGGGAGACGGGAGCGGCTGCAGGACAATGCGTGCCAGCTCCCTGGCCAGGATCTCCAGGCGGTTGCTGGTATATATGTTCAGATCATGGGTCAAAATATGCACCTTTGGGCCAAGCCTGTCCCGCATTGCGGGAGTCAGAGATATTTGGCTCTGCCTTGGAGTTTTGTGTCTAAAATCACAAATTCCAAGCACCAAAAAACAAACAAGCTCCAAACTACAAGCATCAAATTCCAAGGAAATTCCAAAGTTTGTTATTTTGAATTTCGTTTATTGTGATTTATTTTTAATTTGATGCTTGTTATTTGGAATTTAATTTGCTCCATTTGAGATAGGTACACCCCTATGGGGTGAAATCAAAGCCTGGTCCTCTGGGCCAAGCCTGTCCCGCTATGCGGGGGATTCTTTACTCACCTTTCGGTGGAATATGGCTCATGGCATGTTCCGCCATGGCGGTAATGGTCAGGCCGGGATTAACTCCCAGATTGGCCGGTACCATTGAACCGTCAATCACATATAAACCTTTGTGGCCGTAGACACGATTTTGACCGTCGATGACACCCTGTGCCTCATTCGGGCCCATGGGACAGCCACCCAAAATATGGGCCGTAATTCCGGTATTTAATAACACCTCATTGACGGAGCTTTGTGGAATGCCGCCTGTCTTATGGGCCAGGGCTTTGGTTACCATCTGAGCTTGGGGAATAAAGACCGGTACTTTTTTTCGTTGAAATTCACGCTTGGAAACAAGAGCACGTTGAAACGGCCACCACCAGCGGCGTTTAAAGCTTACTTTAACACTGTTGTCCAACGTCTGCATTACCAGCAGAATAATTGTGCGTCGTGCCCACCCGAAGGGCCAAAGCACCTGCAAAAAATTAATCGGGTGGCAAATGATGTTTGTAAACCATTTCAGTCGGCGAATTAAAGGGTTTCTGGCTTCGATGAAAATAGTGCTCAAAAGACTCATCAAGTCAGATCCGTCAGGATAACGCACAGGTTCCACATGGGTGACATCATCGGGATAGATACTCGAAGTAATTGCAATACCTTGGGAATAATCCACATCATCGTTCTTGGCACTGACTCCCATAAGTGTTTCACTGTTGGTGCGAACTCTTGAACCAAGCTGCGGCGACAGCCGTTTTAAAGTCCCCTGGTCTTGGCACTTCAGGAGCAGAGGCAGCGTGCCCAGAACTCCCGCGGCCAGTACCAGCTCGGCGGCCTCAAATGTCCGACGGCCGCCGGCAATAAAAGATGTTGAGCGCACGGTATCTATCAGGTAGCCACCTCCGGGACGTTCTCGAATCAGGGTTGCCTTGGTCTCGGGAAAGATTTTTACACCGAGCTTTTCAGCCAGATACAGATAGTTTTTATCAAGAGTATTTTTAGAATTATAACGGCACCCTACCATGCATCCGCCGCAGAAACAGCACCCGGTTCGATCGGGTCCTGCTCCTCCAAAATAAGGATCCGGGACGGTTTTTTCAGGCTCGCCAAAAAAGACCCCCACCTCCTGGAGTTTGAAAGTGTGTTCTCTGCCCATCTCCGCGGCCAATTCACGCAGCAACTCATCAGCCGGATAGATCTCTTTGCTGGGTGTGACCCCCAGCATCTGTTTTGCGGTTGTATAAAATGGGGTAAGGGTTAATTTCCAATCACCCATGGACGCCCACTGGGGATCTTTGAAAAATGCGTCCGGCGGTTCCAAAAGAGTGTTGGCATAACCCAGGCTGCCGCCGCCTACCCCTGCACCGCTCAAAATCAACATATCGGAAAGCAGATTGATACGCAAAATACCGAAACAGCGCAAAAACGGCAGCCACAGATATTTGAAAATATTCCAGTTGCTCTTGGGAAAATCTTCGGTGCGGTAACGCTTGCCGGCTTCCAGAACGGCGACTGTATATCCCTTTTCTGCCAGACGTAAAGCACTGACACTACCACCGAAACCTGAGCCGATAATGATAAAATCGTATGTTTTGTTAGCGGCCATCCATGCACCTAACGGGTAGTAAAATAGCGTGGAACAATCTTCAGCAAATGCCACAGACCTTTTAAGCGTTTGGAAACGGATCTTGAGTAAAGACAATTAACAACCCCGGACAGCCCTTGAAATATGTTCTTTCCGTGGGGATGCCACCACATGTTACGCCGGGCAAAAGGAAGGATATCATGTATAATCACCTGGGGTTGTGTCATTTCATCAAATCCGATGGCACCGTGGGTGCGGCCGATGCCTGAATTTTTGAACCCGCCCCAGGGCGTTTCGGCCAGGCCTTGACTAAAGAGATGGTCGTTAATGGTAATCACGCCGGCCATAATTCGGCGGCCCAGTTTTTCGGCGTACTTGCGGTCTTCGGACCAGACCGAACCGGTTAATCCCAGGTCGGAATCGTTGGCAAGGGCAACGGCTTCGTCCATATCCTTTACCTTCATGACACCCAAGAGCGGGCCAAAGGTCTCTTCGCGCATGACCAGCATATCGTGGTGGACATCGGTCAAGACATACGCCGGCAAGCTATGACCGGACCCTTCTCCGGGCGGCTGCGCGGAACGGGCATAGACCACGGCCCCTTTTGACAGAGCCTCTTCAAGGTGACGTTTTACTGTCTGAACCTGGCGCTCGGTGGTCATGACTCCCAGATCTACATTAAAATCCAGATCAATGCCGACGCGCAGAGCTTCTACTTTTGATTTCAAATATTTAAGGAACGATTCATAAACCTTTTCATGAACATAGATACGTTCGACTCCCCCGCAGGACTGACCGCAATTTGACAGTCCTGCCCAGACGGCACCGGAGGCGGCCCGATGCAAGTCTGCATCTTCACAGACCAGCATGGCATCGTTACCGCCCAACTCAAGCACCAGGGGAGTCAATGTTTCCGCAGCTTCTTTCATCAGCTGTTTACCGACGGCCACACTTCCGGTGAAAAATAGTTTGTCGATGTTGTTTTTGAGGAACGCACTTCCGGCCAGGCGACCGGGAATATTCACATGGGTAAATATTCCTTCCGGTAGTTTGGCCGCCTTAAAGCATTCTTCTAATTTGAGACCCACCATCTGCGTCTGGGTGGCGGTTTTCAAGATAACGGCATTGCCGGCCAGAAGTCCCATCACAACTTCTGCAAAGGGGATGGAAAACGGATAATTCCAGGGGGATATGACACCGATAACGCCGTACGGCACCCTGACGATTTTGGAAATCTTGTTGGCTAACACGATATTGCCCGGCACAACGTGACGATCTTTGAGGAATTTTTGAGCACTCTTGGCATAATAATCAACGCTCATTACTGCCGGCAAAACTTCCGCCGACATTGCATCCACACGGGTCTTGCCGTTATCCCGGGCAATAACTTCCGCAATTTCCTCGGCATTTTGACTAATATAATCCCGCACCCGCAGCAAATGTTTTACCCGCTGTTTAACCGGCAGATTTGACCATGATTTTTGGGCAATGCGGGCAGTTGCAACGATCTGTTCGAGCTCAGCAACAGGTGTCAGAGGCGAATGTCCCAGAATTTCTCCGGTGGCGGGACTGCGGCAAACGGTTCGTTCGGACGACGGGACTGTTAAATCAAGACTCATTAGATACTCCACAGATTTACGAGTACGAATTCATTAATAAGTATATCAGCATATATTTCAAATTTTTGATTCGCTCGCTAACCCCGCAGCGACTCGACTGAGCTCGTCGAAGTCAAGCTGCGGGGAATGTGCTCGCTGTTGCAGTTCAAATCTACAGTTCAAAAGGCCCCGACTCAACCTTTCTTATGATTGTCAAAGCCTGCTGAAATCCCAACCCATAATTTTCCTAACTTTATTGCTGTTTTTTAATTAACAGTACACGCTTTAGAAAAAAATCATCCATTTCGCTGAAACATAAACTTTTAGAGAAAAACTCCACGTCGGCTGAATTATTACCAGAAATTTTCAGTTGGAAAGTTCATCTCTTCGATAAATTGATCAAAGAAATCGGCATGCCCTGACAGTTCGATGTGCTCCAGAGCTGCTGCGATTTCAGCGGATCTTTCCCAGTAACGTTTTGATAGAAGAATCATGTTTGCGCCGGTTGACGCGGCATTGCCTAAGGAGATTATTTTTTCCGGATTTACCTCGGGCAGCAGGCCGATGCGCATGGCGCTGAGAGAATGGACATAGTTGCCCAGAGCGCCGGCCAGATAGACAGCATCGACATCTTCAATGCCGGCCCCCATTGTTTTTAAAAGGATTTTAATGCCGGAGGCTATGGCGGCTTTGGCGAGTTGCAGCTCACGGATATCTCGCTGGGTCAGCACAACGGGTCTGCCGTCAAGGCTTTCTTGGGGAGAAGCTATAAGAAAGTCATGGATTTCATTTTCCTGGGTTTGAATCACCCTTGCTGTCATTGAATTTCTTTTTTTGTGCTGATCGGGCGGACAGATCAGGCCTTCCGGATTTACAATACCATGGTGCAGCAGCAGGGCAGCTAAGTCTACCAGACCGCTGCCGCAGAGTCCTTTTGGTTTTATGTTCCCGATGACATTGTAGAAAAGTTTGTTTTCTTCAAACCGGAAGCGTTCAATAGCGCCCGCCCTGGCGATCATTCCGTGGGAAATTTTAGCTCCTTCCAGTGCCGGACCCGCTGCGGCACTGCAGGTAAGTATTCTGTTTTTATTTCCCAAAAAAATTTCACTGTTGGTTCCTAAATCCAGACCCAGCACCAGTTTGTCGTCCTGCTCGGCCGCACCGGATGAGAGAATGAAGCCAATTAGATCGCCGCCGATATATCCCGATTTGGCAGGCATCACATAAAGCATGGCATCGGGGTGCAATTTGAGTCCCACATCCCGGGAGCGAAAGGTCATGCCTTCTGTGATTAAGGGCGTAAAAGGGGCTTCGGCAATTCCGCTGGGATCCAAGCTCAGCATAAAATGCTGCATGGTGGTGTTGCCGGCAGCAACTGCAACCAGGATATCTTTAGGTTTTAGCCTAAAGGATTCAAGCAGGCGTTTGGTAATGAGGTTAAGATCTTCTACCAAAAGTTTTTGCAAATTCGCCAGACGTTTGGGGTGTCCTTTTATATGTTGAATGCGGCTGATAACGTCGGCCCCGTATTTTCGTTGCGAATTGAATCTGGAAATTACCGCCACTTCCTGGCCTTCTATCAGGTTTACAAGTTTGCCCACCAAAGTGCTGGTTCCCAGATCAAATATCAGACCGAATACGCCGCCAATACTATCCCGCGGCTGCCATTCCAGCAGGCAGTTGTTATGGATAACAACCGCTCCGTCGAAATTGGTGGCCCTTAGGTTTTTATAAAGAGAAGACAGGCAGCGATAGGTTGTCTTTAAGTCATGAAATTCAGGGCTTAACACCTCTCTAATACGCTGAACGTCGGAAAGAGAGTTTTCAAGGCTTGGGGGCGGAATGGTTACCAGACGTCTTTCAATGAGGGGGTCAAGCTCCACAGAGGGCATATGTCCATGTTTCAGAATCTGATAAAATTCCGTCTCACCATTCAGTTCTTCGGTATAGATTGCAAGGTTTTTTCGAATTTTGGTGCGACATGCCAAACGAACCCCTTGCTCCAATTCGTCGGGCTCTAAAAGCTCTATGGTTTCTTTTGAAGACTTGCCAAGGGGGGTAATCACCCTGATTTTGCACTTTCCGCACTTGCCGAGACCGCCGCAATCCCCTTCCAATTCTATTTCCGTATTTTGAAGCGCATTGTATACGGTATTGTCCCGCTGGACTTTAATCCAGGCATCAGCCGGCAAAACATTCAGCCACACCTTTTTTTTTGTTACTTTTTTAGGCAGCTTTCGTTTATTTAGTTCCTTTTGAATGAAATTGTAATTTCTCTTGATAGTCAAAGCCGCTTTTACTCGGACCGTGAACTCGATCATCTTTATCGGTTTGGTTATAAAATCGGTGACGCCGGCTCTGAAACTTTTTTCAAGCGCTTTATCTTTATCTATGATCCCACCTGTCATCATAAGGATAGGTATATGGGATGTGGCTTTGTTAGCTCTCATCTTCTGTGAAACTTCATAGCCCTTCATCCCCGGCAATTGAATGTCGAGTACCACAAGATCGGGAGGAGTCTTCTTCATCATCTTAAGAGCTTCTTCTCCTGAATCGGCAGTTTGAATATTCTTATAACCGTCCTTAGCGAGCATCTTCTTTGTCAATTCCTGAATGACAGGATCATCGTCAACGATAAGGATTTGCATTCTCACCATATTTTTCATAAAAGGTGCTCCTATTAGACACTTTAAAAACTAGTTAGTGCCAATTTGCAAACAGTCTGAGCAGGTTTTTTGTTAACTCGGAATAATCGGCATCGATCAACATCGGTATGAGATTCAAAAATTGTGATATATCATGAAAACTTGTTATAATACTATCAGAATCGAGCGACTGCTGAATATAAGCCAGCCTTTTGTAGTGTTGAAAAAAACTTTCCCGCATCAGAGGATCATCAAGCTCCAGCGGTTGGATGCAATATTCGGAAAAGTTCAAAATAAGCTCTTTTTCAACAAAATACGTCCCGGCTTCTTCTTCTAAGATATTATTAAAACGTCTGCTTCCAAGCAAGATCTCGTAACAATGCGCGCCGGAAACTCTGGGGATGCCCATTTCATAAAGATGGTCGTCCAAGTCCGGATAACACCTTCCATATAAACACAGAATTTCGTCCCCTGCTTTTGTAGCCAGATGGATTTGGCGCAGCATTTCCTCTTTTAGCTTTTCGGGGTAATTATGAAGAACAGGGGTGATATAGGTGATGAAAACGTTCTGAGGAAAATGCTGCGGTCCAATTTGCCTGAGTGCATCACGAAAGACACCACATGCAATGATGCGAATGGACATATTGATTTTCCCGTTTGAGTTAATTTCCATCCATAAATGGCTATTTTTCCGATGAGCGGCGTTCTCCGCGGGTTTCC